>NZ_CP185370.1:2210722-2526540 GCF_049177115.1 Microbacterium phosphatis
TCTCCGCGGGCGACCACGCGGGCTGGGAGCGCCGCTCGCTCTCCCGCCTCGGCGGCACCCTCATCGACGGCGCCATCATCGTGACCCCCACCGTCACACTCGACGAGATCTCCGTGCCGGTGGTCGCGATCGATCCCCACACCGGGCCGACCGGCCCCGCGGCCATCGACACCGACAACGTGGGCGGTGCCCGCATGGCGACCGAGCACCTCATCTCGCTCGGCCACCGGCGCATCGGCCACCTGCGGGGCCGCACCGACCTGCTCTCGGCGCAGCAGCGCGAGCAGGGCTACCGCGACGCCCTCGCGGCCGCGGGCATCCCGGTCGACGAGTCGCTCATCGTGGACGCCGGCTACAACGCCGCGCGCGCGACGGCCGCGGCGGGGGCGCTGCTCGGCCGCCCCGACCGCCCCACCGCGATCTTCGCCGCCAACGACGTCACCGCCCTCGAGGTCATCCGCGTGGCCGCGTCGCGCGGCCTCAGCGTGCCGATCGACCTCTCCGTCATCGGCTTCGACGACCTGCCGGCCGCCGGCAACGGCCGCCCCGGCCTCACGACCATCCGGCAGCCCCTGCTCGAGATGGGCACGGCGGCCGTGCACCTGCTGCTCGCGATGCTCGACGGCGGCGCCAGCGAGCGCATCCAGATGCCCGCCGAGCTCATCGTGCGCGATTCGACGCGCTCCCCGCTCGTCTTCTGACCCCCGTTTCCCGAGAGGACGACGTCCCGACATGACCCACCCCCGCACCGCCGCCGTCGAGGCGGCCCTGACCGATCCGTCCGGCGCTCCCCTGGCCAACGCCGACGTCGTCGTCGAGCAGGTCCGCCACGCCTTCGCGTTCGGGAACATCGGGTTCGAGCTCGTCCCGCACGCCAACGGCGAGGACGACCTGTCGCCGCTCGCCGACGACTGGCTCGGCGTGTTCGACACCGCGACGCTCCCCTTCTACTGGGGTCGATTCGAGCCCACCCAGGGACGGCCGGACACCGCCCGTCTGCAGGCGGCCGCGCGGTGGTTCGCCGATCGGGGTGTGCGCGTGAAGGGCCACCCGCTCGTCTGGCACACCGTGAAGGCTGCCTGGCACGACGCCCTGCCCTCGGACGAGGCCGAGCGCACCCTGCGCGCTCGCGTCGCCCGAGAGGCGCGCGACTTCGCCGGGCTCGTCGACACCTGGGATGCGATCAACGAGGTCGCCATCATGCCCGACTTCGACAACGAGCCCGACGGCGTGCCGAACGCCGTCTCGCGGCTCGCGCGCGAGCTCGGCCGCACCGGCATCGTGCGCCTCGCGTTCGAGACCGCCCGAGAGGCCAATCCCGCCGCGACCCTGCTCATCAACGACTTCGACCTGTCGGAGCGGTACGAGCGCGTGATCGAGGATGCGCTCGAGGCCGGCATCCGGATCGACGCGATCGGCCTGCAGACCCACATGCACCAGGGCTTCCGGGGCGAGGAGCAGCTGCGCGAGGTCGCCGACCGCTTCGCCCGGTTCGGGCTGCCCCTGCACTTCACCGAGTCCAGCCTCGTGTCGGGCGACATCATGCCCGCGCACATCGACGACCTGAACGACTACGTGGTCGACTCCTGGCCGTCCACGCCCGAGGGCGAGCAGCGCCAGGCCGACGAGATCGAGCGCCTCTACCGCACCCTCACCGACCATCCCGCGGTCGAGGCCATCACGTACTGGGGCATCACGGATCGCGGTGCCTGGCTCGGTGCGCCGATCGGCCTGGTGCGGGCCGACGGCACCCGGAAGCCGGCCTACGATCGCCTGCGCTCGCTGATCCGGGGCGAATGGTGGATGGCGCCGACGGCGATGCGCACCGACGCCGACGGCCGCCTCCGCATCGAGGGCTGGAAGGGCGACTACCGCGTCACGGCGGGCGACCGGACGATCGACGTCGTCGTCGTCTGAGAGCCTCGTCCAGCCCGGCGGCGGATAGCCTGTCGGGATGCCCGAACTCTCCCCCCTCGCCTGGGCGGCGCTCGCCGTCGCGGCCATGGCGGTGGGGGTGTCGAAGACCGCCCTGCCCGGCGTGAACACGCTGGCGATCGCGATCTTCGCCGCCATCCTGCCCGCGCGCGCATCCACCGGAGCCCTGCTCGTGCTGCTGATCGTCGGCGACGCGTTCGCGATCTGGACGCACCGCAAGCACGCCCGGCTGAAGGCGCTGCTGCCGCTCATCCCGGCCGTGGCGATGGGCCTCGTGCTGGGGTGGGGATTCCTGCTGTTCGCGACCGACACGTGGACGCGCAAGGTGATCGGGGCGATCCTGCTGCTCGTGGTGGGCGTCACCCTGTGGCGGAGGCGACTGGCGACCGCGGCCGAGGGGGCGCAGAGCCAGGGGCTCGTCGCGGCGGGCGCCTACGGCACGCTCGGCGGCTTCACCACCATGGTCGCGAACGCCGCCGGGCCGGTGATGTCGATGTACTTCCTCGCCGCGCGCTTCCCGATGCGCGCGTTCCTCGGCACGACCGCGTGGTTCTTCGCCGGCATCAACCTCGCCAAGCTTCCGTTCTCGATCAGCCTCGGCATCATCCAGGTCCCGACCCTGCTGATGGACGTGCTGCTCGTCCCCGGGGTGGTGGCCGGCGCCTTCCTCGGGCGCTCCCTGCTGGGCAAGCTCGACCAGGTCACCTTCGAGCGGATCGTCATCGTGCTCACCGTCGTCGGCGCGCTGTACCTGCTGATCGCCTGACGCCCGGCGCTCACCGCTCGGGCAGCGTGAACCTCCAGCCGGCGGCCAGGCGCTCGCCGACCACGGTCTTCACCGCCTCGAGGGTGCCACGGCGATCGCCCCCGCCGTCGTGGCACAGCACGAGCTCACCCGGGCGCATCGCGGCGCGGAGGTTCTCGGTCAGGATCGCGACGTCCTGCGTCTCCCAGTCGAGGATCGTGTTCGCCACCGCGAGCGAGCGCATGCCCAGCTCCGCCGCGACCGACGAGGTCACGCCCCACGCGCCGTTCGGGGCCCGCCAGTAGGGCACATCGGCATCGGGCACGGCGGCGCGGATGATCTCGAGGTTCTCGACCATGTCGGCGCGCACCCGAGCCGCATCCCACTCCCCCATGGCCTCGAACGAGGTCGAGTGGTTGCAGAGGACGTGGCCTTCCGCGACCGTGCGGCGCAGGATGTCGGCCCCGGCGCCCTGCTGCACGTTCGATCCGATCACCGCGAACACGGCGCGGATCCCCTCGTCCCGCAGGAAGTCGAGCAGGGCGGGGGTGGTCGCGGGATCCGGGCCGTCGTCGAAGGTGAGGGCGCACACGAGCCCCTCGCCCTGCGCGCGGATCACGTGCGATTCGGGGACGCGGGACGAGGGGCTCGCGGGGGTCATGCTGCGACGGTAGCGGAGTGCGCCTGCACGAGGTCGCGCAGCCACAGGCCGCTGTCCTTCACGATGCGCTCCTGGGTGTCGTAGTCGACCCGCACGATGCCGAAGCGCTTGGAGTAGCCGTAGCCCCACTCGAAGTTGTCGAACAGCGACCACACCATGTAGCCGCGCAGATCGACGCCCCGATCGATCGCGCACCGGGCGGCGGCGAAGTGGCGCCGCAGGTACCGGACGCGGTCGGCGTCATGCACCCGGGGGCCGTCCGGCGTCTGGGTCACCTCGTCGGCGAAGGCCGCGCCGTTCTCGGTGATGACGAGCGGCTGGCCGGGGAACTGCTCCGAGAGCGAGACGAGGAGGTCCTCGAGGCTCTCGGGCGCGATGTTCCAGCCCATGTCGGTGTACGGCCCCTCCTGCGGGAGGAAGTCGACCATCTCGCTGCCGGGCCACGCCGATCCGCCGACGTCCTTGTGGCCGTCGTTGCGCTCGCGGGCGCCCTCGCCGTCCCACATGCGGACCGTGACGGTCGAGTAGTAGTTCACGCCGAGGAAGTCGAGCGGCTGGTGGATCTGCGAGAGGTCGCCGTCCTTCACGAAGGACCAGTCGGTGACCTCGCGGGTGTCCGCGAGCAGATCCTCGTCGTACCGGCCGAGCAGCATCGGCGACGTGAACGCGCGGTTGGCGAGCGCGTCGATGCGACGCTTCGCCTCGGCGTCGTCACCGAGGGGCACGTGGAAGTTGAGCGTCACCGACAGCTCGGGGTCGTTCGTCGCGGCTGCGCGGATCGCCTGGACGCCGAGCCCGTGCGCGAGGTTCAGGTGGTGCACGGCGGCCAGCGCGCCCTCGGGCTCGGTGCGGCCGGGGGCGTGCGAGGCCGACCCGTAGCCGAGGTAGGCCGAGCACCACGGCTCGTTGAGCGTGGTCCAGGCGGCGATGCGGTCGCCCAGTACGCCGGCGGCGACCGAGGCGTACTCCGCGAAGCGCTCGGCGGTGGAGCGTGCCACCCAGCCGCCCTGATCCTCGAGCTCCTGCGGCAGGTCCCAGTGGTACAGCGTGGCGATCGGGCGGATGCCGCGATCGAGCAGACCGTCGACGAGGCGGCTGTAGAAGTCGGCGCCCTTCTGGTTGAGGACCGATCCCGCGTGCGGCAGCAGACGCGACCACGAGATCGAGAAGCGGTACGCCTGCAGCCCCATCTCGCTCATCAGGTCGAGGTCCGACTCCCAGCGGTGGTAGTGGTCATCGGCGATGTCGCCGTCGTCCCCGTTCCAGACCTTGCCGGGGGTCTTGCTGAAGGTGTCCCAGATCGACGGCGTGCGCCCGTCCTCGGCGGCGGCGCCTTCGATCTGGAAGGCGGCGGTGGCGGATCCGAAGAGGAACCCCTCGGGGAAGCGCAGGGGGACGTCGTCGTAGTGGGACATGGATGGGGCTCTCCTGGGTCGCGTCGGAAGGGACTTCCTCCAGGATGGCAGAGATCATGGGAGCGCTCCCACGCGCCCCGGCCGACCGGCCGTCGGCGACACGCTGGGAATGTGCTCTCCGACGTTGCACCACCCCGAGGGCGTTGATATGTTCTACATCACAACAATTCACCGACGACGCTGAAAGCGGGTCAGTTCCATGTCCCTCACGCCCACCAAGGAAGACAAGTTCTCCTTCGGTCTCTGGACCATCGGCTACAACGGCACCGACCCGTTCGGCGGCCCGACTCGTCCGGCGCTCGACGTCGTGCACGTGGTCGAGAAGCTCGCCGAGATCGGCGCCTACGGCCTCACCTTCCACGACGACGACCTCTTCGCGTTCGGCTCGACCGACGCCGAGCGTCAGACCCAGATCGACCGCCTCAAGGGCGCGCTGGCCGACACGGGCCTCATCGTCCCGATGGCCACCACCAACCTCTTCTCGGCCCCGGTCTTCAAGGACGGCGGCCTGACCTCCAACGACCGCGACGTGCGTCGTTACGCGCTGCGCAAGGTGCTCCGCAACATCGACCTCGCCGCCGAGCTCGGCGCCGAGACCTACGTCGCGTGGGGCGGCCGCGAGGGCGCCGAGTACGACTCGGCCAAGGACATCCGCGTGGCGCTCGAGCGCTACAAGGAGGCGTTCAACTTCCTCGGCCAGTACGTCCTCGACAAGGGCTACAACATGCGCTTCGCCATCGAGCCGAAGCCGAACGAGCCCCGCGGCGACATCCTGCTCCCGACGGTCGGCCACGCGCTCGCCTTCATCAACGAGCTGGACCACCCCGAGCTCGTGGGCCTGAACCCCGAGGTCGGCCACGAGCAGATGGCGGGCCTGAACTTCCAGGCGGGCATCGCCCAGGCCCTGTGGCACGAGAAGCTGTACCACATCGACCTCAACGGCCAGCGCGGCATCAAGTACGACCAGGACCTCGTGTTCGGTCACGGCGACCTGCACAACGCGTTCGCGCTCGTCGACCTGCTCGAGAACGGCGGCCCGAACGGCGGCCCCGCCTACACCGGCCCCCGCCACTTCGACTACAAGCCCTCGCGCACCGAGGACGAGAACGGCGTCTGGGAGTCGGCCAAGGCCAACATCCGCACCTACCTCCTCCTCAAAGAGCGCGCGAAGGCGTTCCGCGCCGACGCCGAGGTCCAGGAGGCCCTGAAGGCCGCCAAGGTCGACGAGCTCGCCGTCCCGACGCTCAACGAGGGCGAGACCGTGGCCGACCTCGTCGCCGACCGGGGCACGTTCGAGGACTTCGACACCGACGCGTACTTCGGCGGCAAGGGCTTCAACTTCGTCCGCCTGCAGCAGCTCGCCACCGAGCACCTGCTCGGCGCGCGCTGAGATGACCCTGGTCGCGGGCGTCGATTCGTCGACGCAGAGCTGCAAGGTCGTCGTCCGCGACCTCGAGTCCGGTGAGGTCGTCCGCACGGGACGGGCGACCCACCCGGCCGGCACGTCGGTCGACCCCGCGTTCTGGTGGGATGCGCTGCAGAGCGCCCTCGCCGACGCGGGGGGACTCGGTGACGTCGCGGCACTGTCCGTCGGCGGTCAGCAGCACGGCATGGTGGCGCTGGATGCCGACGGGCGCGTCATCCGCGACGCCCTCCTGTGGAACGACACCCGCTCGGCGGACGCCGCCGCGGCGCTGACCGAAGAGGTCGGCGCCGAGGAGTTCGCCCGTCGCACGGGTGTGGTGCCCGTCGCCTCGTTCACGGCGACGAAGCTGCGCTGGCTGGCCGATGCCGAGCCCGAGAACGCCGCGAAGGTGGCGGCCGTCGCGCTGCCGCACGACTGGCTGACCTGGCGCCTGCGCGGCTACGGCCCCCAGGGCGAGTCGCCGCTGGGGCCGGTGCTCGACGAGCTCGTCACCGACCGCTCCGACGCGAGCGGCACGGCGTACTTCGACGGCGAGTCCGGCGAGTACGACCGCGAGCTGCTGTCGCTGGCGCTGCGTCGCGACGCGTCGGCCGTGGTCCTCCCCCGCGTGCTCGGCCCCGCCGAGTCCGTGCGCGGCGGGTCCGGATCGCTGACCGACGGTCTCGTGATCGCGCCCGGCTGCGGCGACAACGCCGGCGCCGCGCTCGGTCTGGGCGCCGCGGCAGGCGACGTCGTCGTCTCGATCGGCACCTCGGGCACCGTGTTCGCGGTGACCGAGACGCCGGTGCGCGACGCGAGCGGAGCCGTCGCCGGCTTCGCCGACGCCTCCGGCCTGTACCTGCCGCTGGTGGCCACCATGAACGCCGCCCGCGTGCTCGACGCGGTCGCGCGCCTCCTGGGCGTCGACCACGGCGAGCTCGGCGAGCTGGCGCTGGCGGCCGAGGCCGGCTCCGGCGGGCTGGTGCTGCAGCCGTACTTCGAGGGCGAGCGCACGCCAAACCTGCCCGATGCCACGGCGACCCTGTTCGGCATGACCCTGGCCTCGACGACGCGCGAGAACCTCGCACGCGCCGCGGTCGAGGGCATGCTCTCGGGTCTCGCCGACGGCCTCGACGCGGTGCGCAGGCACGGCGTCTCGGTCGAGCGCGTCCTCCTGGTCGGCGGTGCCGCCCAGAACCCGGCCGTGTCGGGGATCGCCGCGCAGGTGTTCGACGCGCAGGTCGTTGTGCCGCTGCCGGGCGAGTACGTCGCCGCCGGCGCGGCCGTCCAGGCCGCCTGGTCCCTCACGGGCCGGCGCCCCACGTGGAACGTCGAGCTGGTGGCGGCCCCCGCGGTCGACACCCGCGCGGTGATCCGCGAGCAGTACGCCGCGCGTCGCTGACGCGCAGTCCCCCGCGCAGCCCCGTCGGATCCTCGGATCCGGCGGGGCTGCGTCGTGTCGGAGGTCCTCGCTACCGTGGGCGCATGGAGCTCACCGGGGTCGAGGCCCGACGCCTGCGGTTCGCCGCCCATCTGCTCGGCGGGTCCGACCTCACGCCGGCCGAGGTCGTGGCGCGCGGTGTCGCCTTCCAGGGGCAGGATCTGCCCGCGGTCCTGCGGGCGATCGCCATCCGCTCCCGGCCGGGCACAACGCTCGACGACGTCCGCGCCGCGTTCGACCGCGGCGAGATCGTGCGCTCCTGGCCGATGCGCGGCACCCTGTTCGCGACCACGCCCGCTCATCTCGCGACGATCCTGCATCACACGGCCGAGCGGATGCTGCGCTCCACCGCGCGGCGGAGGGAGCAGCTGGGGCTCGACGACGCGACGCTCGACCGTGCGCGGCGGCTCCTGACCGAGGCGCTGCGGGACCGCGCGCTCACCCGGGCCGAGACGCTGGCGCTCTGGCAGGCGCACGACATCCCGACCGACGCGGGCCGCGGCTACCACCTGATCTTCCATCTCGCCGAGGAGGGCCTGATGCACTGGGGGCCGTTCGCCGGCGCGCAGCAGCAGCTGGTGCCCACGCCGCCGCGCGAGGCCCCCACCGACCTCGCGCCGATCATCCGGGGCTACGTGCTCGCGCGCGGCCCGCTCTCCCCGGACGACGCGGCGTGGTGGCTGAAGCTGCCGAAGACCGCCGTGCGCGCGGCGGCCGCGCGGATCGACGACCTGCGGGTGGTGGCCGTCGACGGCCGGCCGGCGTGGGTGATCGGCGAGCCCGAGGTCCCGGCCGCCTCGGGCGTGACGCTGATCCCGGGATTCGACGAGTGGATCCTGGGCTACGCCGATCGGTCGCTGGTCGCCTCCCCCGAGGCGCTCGAGGCCATCCTGCCGGGCGGCAACGGCGTCTTCCGCCCCTCGGTCCTGGTCGACGGCGTCGCGGTCGGCACGTGGCGCGGGGGCGAGCTGACGGCGCTCGTCGGCCGCACGAACGCCGCAACGCGCACGGCGGTCGGCCGGGCCCTCTCGGCCTGGCCGCACGACTGACTCAGCCGGGGAGCACCGACTCGCCGATGGGGCCGGGGTTGCACGCGATCTCCCAGCGGTAGCCGTCGGGGTCGGCGAAGTACCCCGAGTAGCCGCCCCACTCGCGGGCCCGCGGCTCGGCGACGATCTCGGCGCCCGCCTCGCGCGCCTCGGCGATCACCGCGTCGACCTCCGCCTCGGTGGCGAGGTTGTGCGCGAGGGTGACGGGCGGCGTCCCGCCGGACATCACGGGGCCGATCTCGTGCTCGGCCGCGTCGCGAGCCCAGAGCGAGAGGATCAGCCGCTCGCCGATCCTCAGCATCAGCACCTCGCCGGCCACGTGCAGCTCCGGGGTCCAGCCGAGCCCGTCGACGTAGAACCGCGAGCTCGCCTCGACGTCCGCGACGACGAGGGTGAGGAAGCTGAGGCGCTGATCCATGTCAGCGATGGTGCCACGCGCGGCGCCGCCGCGACAGGATCAGCCAGAAAGCGCGGCCTCCCGACCGGGAGAGCCGCGCTTTCTGGCGGAACAGGAGGCCTACGCCGCGACGGCCAGGGTCGCGGCCTCCACCACGAGCGCCCCCTCACGGGCGTCGACCGTCACGGAGCCGCCCTCGGCGAGCGCACCCGAGACGAACAGGTCGGCGATGCGGTCGTCCAGCTCGCGCTGGATCAGGCGGCGCAGCGGACGGGCGCCGTACTCGGGCTCGTACCCGCGCTCGGCGAGCCAGTCCACCGCCGCCTCCGACACCTCGAGCGACACCGACCGCGCGTCCAGGCGCGCACGGGTCGCGCCGAGCATCAGCGAGACGATCCGGCGGAGCTGCTCCTTCTCGAGCTTGCGGAACAGGACGATCTCGTCGATCCGGTTCAGGAACTCCGGACGCATCGACTCGCGCAGGCGCCCCATCACGCGCGCCCGCAGATCCTCTTCGCCGTACGATCCGTCGCCGGCCGAGAAGCCGATGCCGGAGCGCGCGGCCAGGAACTCGGATCCGAGGTTCGAGGTCATCACGACCACCGTGTTGCGGAAGTCGACCGTGCGGCCCTGCCCGTCGGTCAGGCGGCCGTCGTCGAGCACCTGCAGCAGCAGGTTGAACACGTCGGGGTGGGCCTTCTCGATCTCGTCGAACAGCACGATCGAGTACGGGTTGCGGCGCACGCGCTCGGTGAGCTGGCCGGCCTCGTCGTAGCCCACGTATCCGGGAGGGGCGCCGACGAGACGGGCCACCGTGTGGCGCTCGCCGAACTCGCTCATGTCGAAGCGGACGATCGCGCCCTCGTCGTCGAACAGGTTCGAGGCGAGTGCCTTGGCGAGCTCGGTCTTGCCGACGCCCGTGGGGCCGAGGAAGAGGAACGAGCCGACCGGCCGGCGCGCGTCGCCCATGCCGGTGCGGCTGCGGCGCACCGCCTTGGCGACCGCGGCGACCGCGTCGTCCTGCCCGATGACCCGCGCGTGCAGATCGGTCTCGAGCGAGGCCAGGCGCTCGCGCTCGGATTCGGTGATGCGCGCCACGGGGATCCCGGTGGCCCGGCTCACCACCGCCGCGATCTCCGGCTCGTCGACCACCGCCGGCGCGGTGACGGCCGACTCGGTGTCGATCCGGCGCTGCACCTCGGCGATCTCGTCGCGCAGCCGCAGCGCGTCCTCGTAGCGCTCGGCGGCGACCGCCGAGTTCTTCTCGGACTCGAGTGTGGCCAGGCGCTCCATCAGGGCGCTGACGTCCGCAGGGGCGCCGAGGCGCAGCCGAAGGCGCGCCCCGGCCTGGTCGATGAGGTCGATCGCCTTGTCGGGCAGCACACGCTCGGTGAGGTACCGGTCGCTGAGCTCGACGGCCGCGCGGAGGGCGTCGTCGGTGAAGGCCACACAGTGGTGCTCCTCGTAGGCGGGCCGGAGGCCGCGCAGGATCTCGATCGCGTCGGGCACGGAGGGCTCCCCCACACGCACGGGCTGGAAGCGGCGCTCGAGTGCGGCGTCCTTCTCGATCGTGCGGTACTCGCGCAGCGTCGTCGCACCCACCAGGTGCAGCTCGCCGCGGGCAAGACGGGGCTTGAGGATGTTGCCCGCGTCCATCGATCCCTCGCCGCCGCCACCGGCGCCGACGACCGTGTGGATCTCGTCGATGAACAGGATCACGTCGTCCTGGTGCGCGACGACCTCGTCGATCGTCTTCGTGAGGCGCTCCTCGAAGTCGCCGCGGTACCGGGTGCCGGCGAGCATGGCGGCGAGATCCAGCGCGATCACGCGCTTCTCGCGCAGCTGCTCCGGCACCTCGCCGGCGACGATCGCCCGCGCCAGGCCCTCGACGACGGCGGTCTTGCCGACACCGGCCTCGCCCACGAGCACCGGGTTGTTCTTGGTGCGGCGCGACAGGATCTCGATGGTCTGCTCGATCTCGGAGGCGCGGCCGATCACGGGGTCGAGAAGGCCGTCGCGGGCGCGCTGGGTGAGGTCGGTGCCGTAGGTGGCGAGCATCCCCGGCTGGTCGGCCGCGGCCTCGCTCGCGGCCGCAGGCGCGGTGGGGTCGCCGGCGATGGTCTCGCGCACGCCCTGCGTCAGGGCCTCGGCGGTGATGCCGGCGTCCTGCAGGATGCGCCCCGCGGGGGTGTCCTGGGCGAGCACCAGCGCGAAGAAGACGTGCTCGGGGTCGATGTAGGTGGATCCCGAGGAGCGCGCGACCTGGAAGGCGTGGAACAGCGCGCGCTGGACGGAGGTCGTCACGACGGCGCCGTCGACGTCGGCGGCGGCTCCCGCCTGCGGGAGGCGCCGCTCGGCGGCCTCTGCCACCGCGGCGGCGTCCGCGCCGATGTGCGCGATCGCCTCGGCCACCGTCTCGTCCGAGGTCAGCTCCTTCAGCACGTGCAGCGCGTCGAGCTCGGCCTGCCCGCGCCCGAGGGCGTAGCGTCCCGCGCGCTGCAGCAGGTCCTGAGTGCGCGCGCTCATGTAGCGGGCCAGGTCGATCGACCGGCTCGCGCGGGCGCGCTCGCCCTGCAGGTAGCGGGCGAGGAACTCGTCGAAGGCGCTCGCGCCCGAGCCGCCGAAGGGGTCGTTGGTGGGGGTGTCGGACATCCCGGATCTCCTCCCAGATGGGATCGCAGAGTTGCGTGCTGTCGCATCCAGTTTGGACTTGAGTCGCAGCTTGTCAACTTCAACGCAGAGGCGGCTCCGCTATTCCCAGAGATTTCTCTACCTTGCAGTGCGAGGTATCGCATACCTTGTACTGCAAGGTAGTCACGACCGACGAGGAGGCGCCCATGCGCATCGACAAGGACCTGGTGGCGGCGTCCGCGACGCCGCTCGTGCTGGGGATCCTGGCCGACGGAGAGGCGTACGGCTACGCGATCCTGAAGCGCGTCGCCGAGCTATCCGGCGGTCGCATGTCGTGGAACGACGGGATGCTGTACCCCCTGCTGCACCGCCTCGAGCGGCAGGGTCTCGTCTCGTCGGAATGGGGCGTGGCCGACACCGGCCGACGCCGCAAGCACTACGCGATCACCCCCGCCGGGGCCGAGGCGCTCGCCGAGCGCCAGGCCCAGTGGTCGGTGGTGGTCGACGCCCTCCGCGGCGCCTGGAACGGCGACGCGGGTCTTCGCATGGCAGGAGCCCCCGCATGAACCCCCAGGACAGCACGGCCCCCGTCCCCGAGGCCGCCGAGACCATCGAGGCGCAGATCGCGCAGTGGCGGCAGTACGTCCTCCGCCGCCAGGCCATCTCCCCCGCCGACGTCGACGAGCTGGAGGATCACCTCCGGGCGCAGGTCGACGACCTGACGGCGTCCGGGCTGGATGCGAGCGAGGCCTTCCTCGTGGCGATCCGCCGCCTCGGAGACGTCGACGCGATGTCGAGCGAGTACGCCCGCGAGCACTCCGATCGGATGTGGAAGCAGCTCGCACTGACCCCGGCCGCAGACGCCCCGGCCGCCCGCGCATGGGTCGAGCCGGTCGTTGTGATCGCCGCCGGCCTCGGCGCAGGCATCGCCCTGAAGATCGCGCTCGCCGTCGCGGGGCTCACCACGCACGGCAACCCCGACGATGCGGCCGCGGCGGCGGTGCTGCGCACGCTGTCGCTGTACGTCGCCCCGTTCCTGATCGCCTACCTCGGCTGGAAGCGCCGCCTGCCGCTGCGGGCCATCCTCGGCGTCACCGCCGGCGTCGCCGGGATCGCGCTCGCCCTGGCCCTGCTGCCGTTCACGCGTCCCGGCGGCGCGGAGGGCTACGCGACGCCGTTCGGCGACACCTCGGTGCTCGCGGCCCTGCATGCTCCGGTGATCCTGTGGGCGCTCGTGGGCGTCGCGTACATGGGCGGGCGGATCCTGTCCGGGGATCGCCGGATGGACTTCGTGCGGTTCACGGGAGAGTTCGTCGTCTACTACGCGCTGCTGGCCCTGGGCGGCATGGTGCTGCTCGGGATCGCCTTCGCCATGTTCAGCATGGTCGGCTTCGGCACCCAGGTGATGGAGGCGTACGTCGACTGGATCCTGCCGATCTGCGTTCCCGGTGCCGTGCTCATCGCCGCGTGGCTCGTCGAGGCCAAGCAGCACGTGATCGAGAACATCGCCCCCGTGCTGACGCGGGTCTTCACGCCGCTGACGCTCATCATGCTGCTCACCCTGCTCGCCGTCATCGGCACCGCCGGGGCCCTCGTCGAGGTCGACCGCGACCTCCTGATCCTCATGGACGCGGTGCTGATCCTGGTCCTGGGGCTCTCGCTGTACGCGGTCTCGGCCCGCGATCCGCTCGCGCGTCCCGGGTGGTTCGACGGCCTGCAGCTGGCCACGATCGCCGCGGCCATGGCGGTCGACGCGATCATGCTCACCGCGATGCTCGTGCGGATCGCCGAGTTCGGCTTCAGCCCGAACAAGACCGCCGCGCTGGGCTTGAACCTGCTGGTGCTTGTGCATCTCGCCGGCCACGCGTGGCTCACGATCCTCGCCTTCCGCGGCCGCACGCGCTTCGCCGAGATCGCGCGCTGGCACACCCGCTACCTGCCGCTGTACGCCGCGTGGGCCGTCGTGGTCGTCGTCGCCTTCCCGCTGATCTTCCGGGGGGCCTGACCGCGCGGCCTCTATCCTGGGGCCGTGCGCGAGTTCTGGCGAGGGGTCCGGACCCTGATCGACGGCGTCGGCTGGTGGCGGCGCCACCCCGGCGTCATGGCCGCGGGGCTGATCCCCGCCGGCATCGTGTTCCTCGTGCTGGCGGGGGCCCTCGTCGGCCTCGGCTTCGCGTTGCCGGGCCTGCTCGACGCCGCGACGCCCTGGGCGGAGGCGTGGGACCCGTTCTGGACGAACGTCCTGCGGTGGGCTCTCGGGATCGCCGTGCTGGGCGGGTCGGTCGTCCTCGCGATCGCGACGTTCACGGCCCTCACGCTGCTGGTGGGCGAGCCGTTCTACGACCGGATCTGGCGCTCCGTCGAGCAGGATCTCGGCGGTCGCGTCCCCGAGACCTCCTACGGCTTCGGCAAGGTCGTCGGCGACTCGCTCGGCCTCTTCGGAAAGGGCATCCTGGCGGCCCTGGGATCGGGGCTGGTCGCACTCATCCCGGTCGTCGGCGCCCCGCTGGGAGCGGTCACCGGCGCCGTCCTCAACGGCAGCGTCATCGCCGACGAGCTGACCTCACGCGGCCTCACGGCGCGCGGGCTGGACGCCGGGCAGCGCTCGGCTCTCGTGCGGTCGCATCGCCGCCGGGTGCTGGGGTTCGGCGTCGCCGTGCACGTCTGCTTCCTCGTGCCGTTCGCGGCGGTCGCGGTCATGCCGGCCGCCGTCGCCGGGGCGGCGATGCTGGCCCGCCACGTCGCGGGCGAGGATCAGGCGTCGGGCTGAGCCGGATCGCTCCCGGCCTCGTCGCCCCGGGCCGCGTCCGCCCGGTGCGCCTCGCGCGCGGCGAGGAAGAGCAGGATCAGCACGACCACGGCGGGGATGGCCAAGGCGACCGCGGCGCCGGGGTGCGGGAAGGCGCCCGTGACGGCGCCGAGCGCGACGGCGAGGATCAGCAGCTGCGTGACGACGCCGCCGGAGCGGCCCCACGAGCGCCCCGTCCAGGTCGCGGCCGCGAAGGCCCCGACGGCGACGGCGCCGATGACGGTCAGCACGATCAGCGCGACGGCGCTGACGGGATCCGTCGTGTCCGCGCCGGCGAGGGCGACGACCTGCCAGCCGGCCAGCGCGAGGATGCCGACCGCCTCGATCGCGAGCAGCGCGGCCGCCGTGCGGGCGATCCTGTTCGACATCCGGATCTCCTCTTCGGGGCGCCTCACCGTGCCGTGACGACCACTACCGGCATATTGACCCTTGATTTCGCGGGCGCGCGGTATGACAATTGTTTACGGCATGTTTCCCACAACGTGGTGGGTCGTGAACAGAAGCTCACATCATGACCAGCGTATCCGACCCGAACGGGTGCGTTTCATCACCTCGATTGCGCGCGCCCAACACGCTCGCTCGAAAACCCACCACACTGCGAGGAGCACATCAGCATGGATTGGCGCGACAAGGCGGCCTGCCTGACAGTCGACCCGGAACTCTTCTTCCCTGTCGGCAACACCGGCCCGGCGGTCGACCAGATCGAGAAGGCCAAGTCGGTGTGCGCGCGGTGCACGGTGACCGAGGTCTGCCTGCAGTACGCCCTCGAGACCGGTCAGGACTCGGGCGTCTGGGGTGGCCTCAGCGAGGACGAGCGTCGCGCCCTGAAGCGCCGCGCGGCCCGCGCCCGTCGCGCCGGCTGAGACTTCCGCATCACGCGAAAGCACCCACAGCAGGAAGAGGTGCCCTCCATCCGGAGGGCACCTCTTCTGCGTCAGGCGGGGATCAGATCCACTTCAGCGGGATCTCGATGAATACCTCGGTGCCCTTGGCGATCTCGCCGCCGTGCAGGTCGGCGTCGCCCTCGAGCGTGCGCCACTCGATCGATCCGCTCAACTCGCCCTGGATGAGGGTCCGCACGATCTGAGTGCCGAGGCCGCGGCCGACCTGCCCCTCGGGCAGGCCGCTGCCGGAGTCGCGGACGCGGACGGTGAGCTTCTCGTCGTCGCGCTCGGCGATGATCTCGACCTTGCCCTCGAGGCCCGCGAGGCCGTGCTCGACCGCGTTGGTCACGAGCTCGGTCAGCGCCAGCGCCAGGGGCGTGGCGTACTCGCTCGGCAGGGCGCCGAACTTGCCGATGGAGCGGGTGTGCGCGAGCGTGTTCGGCGCGGCCGCGACCTCGGCCACCAGGCGCAGCACACGATCGAACACCTCGTCGAAGTTGACGATCTGGGCCAGGCCGCTGGCCAGCGTGTCGTGCACGACCGCGATCGCCGCGACGCGCTGCATGGCCTGGGTCAGCGACTCGCGCGCCTCGTCCGACTTGGTGCGGCGGGCCTGGATGCGCAGCAGCGACGCCACCGTCTGCAGGTTGTTCTTCACGCGGTGATGGATCTCGCGGATCGTCGCATCCTTGGTGAGCAGCTCCTGCTCCTGGTGGCGCAGCTCGGTGACGTCGCGGCAGAGCACGATCGCGCCGATCCGGGTGCCGTTGTCTCGCAGCGGGATCGCGCGCAGCGACACCGTGACGCCGCGCGCCTCGATGTCCGAGCGCCAGGGCGCCCGCCCGGCGACCACAACGGGAAGCGACTCGTTGGTGTCGCGCGCCGCGGGCAGGATCCGGCTCGTCACCTCGGGCAGCGACTCGCCCTCGAGCTCGTCCGCGAAGCCCACGCGGTTGAACGCCGAGAGCGCGTTGGGGCTCGCGAACGTGACGACGCCGTCGACGTCGAGGCGGATGAGACCGTCGGCCGCACGCGGTGCGCCGCGACGCGGGCCCGTGGGCGAGGAGAGGTCGGGGAAGTCGCCGGTCGAGATCATGCGGAACAGGTCGTCCGCGCAGTCGTTGAACGTGATCTGCTGGCGCGAGGGCGCGCGCACGTCGCCGAGGTTCGTGTGACGCGTGACCACACCCAGCACACGACGGCCCTCGTCGGTCTTCTGGACGATCGGCACGGCGCGCACGCGGGTCGGGGTCTCCTCGAACCACTCGGGGCTCGACGAGTCGACGATGCGCGACGAGGTGAAGGCGTCGCGCACCTGCGCCTGCCACTGGGGGCGGATCCGCTCGCCCACGATGTCGCGGTAGAAGAGCGTGGCCGAGCCGCCGGGCCGGCTGTGGGCGACGGCGACGAAGGCGTCGTCGGCGGCCGGCACCCACATCACGATGTCGGCGAAGGAGAGATCCGCGAGGAGCTGCCCGTCACCGGCGACGCGATGCAGCCACTCGACGTCGGCCTCGCTCGCGAGGCCCTGGGCGAAGACGAGGTCACTGAGAGTCGACACGCATCAAGCCTAGGCGTCGGCGCCGGCCGGTCCGTGCGGGCGGGCGCGGCGACACCTCGCCGACGATGCGCCGGACGGCCTGCACCAGGCCCGAGCGCGGCGCGACCTCGGCCACCGGACGGGCCGCCAGCAGCGCGGCATCGGCCGCCCGGCGGTCGTCCGGGACGAACGACACGTCGGTCACCCCCGAGAAGCGCTCGAGCGCCCGCCGCACCTGTCCCCGGGGATCGATCCCCAGCGGGCCCGAGCGCAGGCGGTTGATGACGACCCGCACGGGGGTCGGCCCGACGGCCGCGCGCAGCTCCGCGTGGCCACGCACGAGGCGCGCGAGCCCGACCGGATCCGCCGCGCCGACGAGCACGATCTGGTCGGCCGCACCGAGGGCGGCGAGCGCAGCGGCGTTGCGGCGAGGACCGTCGAGATCGCTCACGATCTCCTCGTCGGCCTCGAGCGACCCGCCGGTGTCCACCACGACCACGTCCGCCCAGGACCGCATCACCTCGAGGGCCGCGGTGACACGGGGCGCCGAGAGCTCCGGCCACCGCGAGGCGCGATTGATGCCCGTCAGCACATCCACCCGCCCGTCCGGGTCGCCCAGCGGCACGCTGACGCGGAGCAGCTCGCCCGCATCCAGCAGCCCGAACTCGGCCTGGCGGCAGGCGGCGGCGAACCCCGGGCTCTCGTCCGCGAGGCCGACGGCGATCGCGATCGACGGCGCGTGCGTGTCCGCATCGACGAGGGCGACGTGCGCCCCCGTGCGCGCGTGCTCGAGGGCGAGCTCGATCGCGAGGGTGGTCCGGCCGGGTGCCCCGGCAGGCCCCCACACCACAACGACGCGACCGCCATCGTGCTCGGGAGCCTCGGTCGCGCCGCGGGGCCCGGCCGCCGCCTCGATGATGCGCCAGGCGGCGGCGTCCGGGGGAAGCGGGTCGGCGAGGCCGAAGCCCCGCGCCGCGCGGATGTCGGCCTCGCGCTCCGCGAGCAGCACGATCCGCATCCCCCGCCGGTCGCAGTGCGCCACCAGCTCGGGGGTGAGCGCGCCGGACGCCGCCAGGATCAGGGTGTCCGCCCCCTCGAGCCGCGCCACGGCCTCGGCGTCCAGAGCGGCCAGCGCGGCGGGGTGGACGACGTCGAGCACCACCTGGCCCTCGTCGCGCAGGTCCTCGGCGATCCGGTGCGCCTCCGTGGGCGACGCGGCGACGACGGCGATCACTCGCCGTCCTCCCCCGCGGGCGGCTCGGCGGGGCCCGCGCCGCCCGCGGCCGGGTCGGAGGCCGAGTCCGAGCCCGGCGGCATCGCCTGCTCGCCACCGGTCGTCGGCACGGCGGAGAGCACGGATCCGGCCGCGATGGCCGAGAGGACATCGGCGACGTGCGCGCGGTCGATCACGAGCTCGAGCGACGCCCCGCCGGAGGCCATCACCCCGTCCTCCCGGTTCACGGCGGCGACGACCGCGTCGCTCACGAGGATCCGCGGCGTCTCGTAGACGCCGGGCTCAGCGGCGGGGCGGCTCTCCCACAGCTCTACGGCCGCGCCGCGCGCGACGTCGGCCGGCACGTCGACCGAGCTGCGCACCATGACCGACGTGCGATCACTGCGGTCGGGCCCGCCGACGCCGCCCGTGGGCAGCAGCTCGCCCGCGCCGATCGGGCGCAGGGCCACCAGGCCGTCGCCGAGCGCCTCCGGGCTGAGGTACGACGTCTGGGCCTGCCCGAGCGCGACCTCGACGACGGTGACATCCGCCGAGGTGATCGTCTGCCCCGGGACGAGCGTCCCCGACGCGGCCAGCACCGGGGTGGTCTGGCGCGCGGCGCCGACCACGAACCACACGCCGGCGATGCTCGCGGCGACCAGCAGCAGGCCGATCACGAAGCGCGCGTCCGCCCAGAAGGCGCGCCGGCCCGGGCGGGCCTGCCCCGACGGCCCTCGGCCGCCGACGCTCGGGGTGTGGACACTGCTGATGCTGCTCATGGAGGCATCGTCGCAAGTTCGCGACGTCCGGCTCGAAAGTTGTCCACAGGCCAGCGCGCGCAGGGTCCGCCACGCTCCGCGGCACCCATAATGAACTCCATGGTCGACGATTCCGCACGCCGCCTCGTGCCGCCGGCGCACGTCGCCGAGCTGCTGGGCATCGGCGTCGACGAGGTCATCGCGCTGGTGCACGAGGGCCGACTGCGGGGTGCGCAGGTCGGGGTGCCGGCGCGGTGGCGCATCGAGCGCGGCAGCGTCTCGGAGTACCTCGACGGTCAGGTCGAGGAGGCCCGGCGCATGGCGCTGTGGCGGCAGTCGAACGCGGCCAGCTTCCCCGAGCTCTGGGGATCGAAGGACTGATTCCCGTCGGGGACGGCGCCGGGCTCAGACCACCGGCACGCCGGCGGCGGCGTCGATGCGCACCCAGGCGACCGCGCTGAGGGGCACCAGGCGGTAACCGCGCACCTCGGCTGCCCGTCGCGGCGCACCGGCGTCGTGCAGCGCCAGATCCAGGTGATCCGCCCCGACGCGGTCGATCGTCCCCGCCAGGATCCGCGCATCGGCCCCTCCCGTGAGGACCCCCAGCGTGACGCCGACGCGGCGGCGGGCGAGGTCCCGCAGCGCCAGGGCGAGAGTGACCCTCTCGGCCAGGCGGTCGGCGCTCTCCACCGGGCGTGCGCTGCGCAGCAGGTCTCCGTGGGCCGCCTGCAGCCCGCGGATCGCCGCGATGGGCGCCAGCACCAGACGGCGGGTGCCGCCGCTCTCGGAGGCGGCGACCCAGTCGGCGCCCACCGCCGCGAGGCGCACCTCGACGGTGAGGCCGTCCGACAGCTCGAGGACCACCGGAGCCTCGGCCTCGCGGGACAGGGCCACCAGGCGCGTGCGCAGATCGACGCGTGCGAGCCGCAGGCGCTCGGCCTCGGACTCGAGGGCCGCTCGCTCGGCCTCCCACTGGGCGGCGAGCTGGTCCTCGAGGTCGTCGAAGAATCGGTCCCAGCGCATGGGCCGAGCGTAGGGCAACGGAAGGCGACGGCCGCCCCGCTGTCCACAGGCACCGGATCCACGGACATAGGTGCCGCCTCAGGGGTCGCCCGGCGCCGATGCTCAACTGGCGTCTCGTCCGATATATCTGCACACGGAGAGTCCGGGGGGTCTCGATGTCTCAGCCGCTGCCGTCCCAGCGACCATCCGCCGCGTCCGCGCGCCCTCTGCTGCGCAAGATGGGCGACGTCGAAGAGCACTTCGCCCGACAGCGCGCGTCGACCGCGAGCCTGCCCGATCCCGAGCCGCTGCTCACCGCCCTGACGCGCGGCGCGCTCGAGGTGCTCGCCGGGGTGCGCGAGCCCGAGCAGCTCGCGCGCTGGCTCACCGACGAGCCGTACCGCTCGCTGGTCGCCCGCGCCAACATGGCCACCCGCGCCCGCAGCGCCCGCCGTCAGGCGGTCATGCGCCCCGCGTTCGCGCTCAGATCCATCCACCACTCCTCCCCCGCCGACGGCGTGGTGGAGGCCGTCATCATCGTCGAGACCGCCCAGCGCACCCGCGCCGTCGCGATGCGCCTCGAGGGCATCGACTCGCGCTGGCGGGCGACCAGCCTCTCGATCCTCTGACCCGGGCCTCGCCCCATCGACCCGCGTCCCCAGACGCACGAACCGCCGACGGCGTGGGCCATCGGCGGTTCGGGGCGCGTGACGCCTACTGCCGGTAGGAGCTCAGGAAGTTGCCCAGGCGGTCGATCGCCTCGCCCAGCACACGCGCCTCCGGCAGCGTGACGATGCGCAGGTGGTCGGGCGTCGGCCAGTTGAAGCCGGTTCCCTGCACGAGCAGGATGCGCTCGGCGACGAGCAGGTCGTAGACGAGCTTCGCGTCGTCGCGGATCTCGTGCACCTCGGGATCCAGACGCGGGAACGCGTACAGCGAGCCCTGCGCCTTGACGCACGAGACGCCGGGGATCTCGTTGAGCTTCTCCCACGTCACGTCGCGCTGCTCGAGAAGACGGCCAGACGGCGCCACCAGCGCATCGATCGTCTGCACCCCGGTGAGAGCCGCGAGCACCGCGTGCTGGGCCGGGACGTTCGGGCACAGGCGGGTCGAGGCCAGCAGCGTGATGCCCTCGAGGAAGCCCTTCGCGTGCTTCTGCGGACCGGTGATCACCATCCAGCCCGAGCGGTAGCCGGCCACGCGGTACGTCTTGGACAGGCCGTTGAACGTCAGGCAGAGCAGGTCGGGCGCGACCGTGGCCATCGGGATGTGCTGGGCCTCGTCGTAAAGGATCCGGTCGTAGATCTCATCGCTGAGCACAAGCAGCGAGTGCTCGCGGGCGATGTCGGCGATGCCCTCCAGCGTCTCGCGCGAGTACACGGCGCCCGTGGGGTTGTTCGGGTTGATGATCACGATCGCCTTGGTGCGCTCGGTGATCTTCGACCGGATGTCCTCCAGATCCGGGTTCCAGCCGTTGTTCTCATCGCAGACGTAGTGCACGGGGGTGCCCCCGGACAGGCTGGCCATCGCGGTCCACAGGGGGTAGTCCGGCGCCGGGATCAGCACCTCGTCGCCCTGGTCGAGGAGGGCCTGCATCGTCATGGTGATGAGCTCGGAGACGCCGTTGCCGAGATACACGTTCTCGGGGTCGACCTGCGGGAAGCCCGGGATCTCCTCGTAGCGGCTCACGATCGCGCGGCGGGCGGCGAGGATGCCGCGGCTCTCGCTGTAGCCGTGCGAGGTGGGCACGGCCGCGATCATGTCGCGGACGATCTGGTACGGCGCCTCGAAGCCGAAGATCGCCGGGTTGCCGGTGTTGAGCTTGAGGACCGTGTGCCCCGCTGCCTCGAGCCGAGCAGCCTCGTCCAGGGCGGCGCCCCGGATCTCGTAGAGGACGTTCTTCAGCTTCGATGACTGATCCAGCGTGCGGAGCCGGCGGCCGCCGGGGTTCGCGCTGATCGGGACGGGAGTGGTCATCGCCCCAGGATATGCCGAGGCCCACCGGTCCACGCGCGAACGCGTGGACCGGTGGGCCTCGGGCGAACCGCCTACTTCTTCTTCTTCGAGGCGCGGCGCTGCTCGCGGTTCTGCGGCTCCGCCTCGGAGGCCGCGGCGTCCGCCGCGTGCCCGAACGCGCTGTCGCCGGTGGCGCGGTCCGCGGCGTTCTTGTTGACCTGGCCGCGGTCGTTGCGGACCTCCACCCCGCCCGAGTCGTTGGGCGCGGAGTACTCGAGCTGCTGCTCGACCGGGGCGTCCTGGAGCCCCTTCGCCTGCACCTCGAGGTCCTCGTGGACGTGGTCGCCGTGGTCGACGCGGCGCACCTGCACCTCGAGGTTGAAGAGGAACCCGACGGCTTCCTCCTTGATCTGGCCCATCATCGTCTGGAACATCGAGTAGCCCTCGCGCTGGTACTCGATGAGCGGGTCGCGCTGTGCCATGGCACGCAGACCGATGCCGTCCTTCAGGTAGTCCATCTCGTAGAGGTGGTCGCGCCAGCGGCGGTCCAGCACCTGCAGCACCACACGGCGCTCGAGCTCGCGGACGGCGGCCTCGCCGAGCTGCTCCTCGCGCTTCTGATAGGCGATCTTGGCGTCCGACAGCAGCTCGCGCTTGAGGCCCTCGGCGTCGATGCCGCCCTTGCGGCCACCCGCCTCGGCCACGACCTCGTCAATCGTGACGCCCACCGGGTACAGCGTCTTCAGCTCGGTCCAGAGCGCGTCGAAGTCCCAGCTCTCGTTGTGGCCGCCCGAGGTCTTCTCGTCGATCACGGCGGTGACGGCGTCCTCGATGAAGTGCTGGACGCGATCCTGGATGTCGTCGCCCTGCAGGATGTGACGGCGGTCCGAGTAGATCGCCTCACGCTGGCGGTTGAGGACGTCGTCGTACTTGAGGACGTTCTTGCGCGCCTCGGCGTTGCGGCTCTCGATGGCGCCCTGGGCGTTCTTGATCAGGTTCGAGACGAGGCGCGACTCGATGGCGACGTCATCGGGGAGATCGGTGCGCGCGAGCAGCGCGTCGGCGGCACCCGACTGGAAGCGGCGCATCAGGTCGTCTTCCAGCGACAGGTAGAAGCGGCTCTCACCGGGGTCGCCCTGACGGCCGGCGCGACCACGCAGCTGGTTGTCGATGCGGCGCGACTCGTGGCGCTCGGTGCCGAGAACGTAGAGGCCGCCGACGTCGGTGACCTTCTTCGCCTCCTCGGCGACCTCGCCCTTGACGCGGTCGAACACAACGGCCCACTCGGCGTCGTACTCCTCCGGGTCGGTGCCCGCCGGATCGAGGCCCTTGGCCTTCATCTCCTGCACGGCGAGGAACTCGGCGTTTCCACCGAGCATGATGTCGGTTCCACGACCGGCCATGTTCGTGGCGACCGTGACGGATCCGAGGCGACCGGCGCGGGCGACGATCTCGGCCTCGCGCGCGTGGTTCTTGGCGTTGAGCACCTCGTGGCGGATGCCCTTCTTGGCGAGCAGGCGCGAGAGGTACTCGCTCTTCTCGACCGAGACGGTGCCGACCAGGACCGGCTGCCCCTTCTCGTGGCGCTCGAAGATGTCCTCGACGACCTGGGCGAACTTGCCCTTCTCGTTGCGGTACACGAGGTCGCGCTGATCCTGGCGGACCATCGGCTTGTTCGTCGGGATCGGGATCACGCCGAGCTTGTAGGTCGACATGAACTCGCCGGCCTCGGTCTCGGCGGTGCCGGTCATGCCCGAGAGCTTGTCGTAGAGGCGGAAGTAGTTCTGGAGCGTGACGGTGGCGAGCGTCTGGTTCTCGGCCTTGACCGGCACACCCTCCTTGGCCTCGATGGCCTGGTGGATGCCCTCGTTGTAGCGACGGCCGACGAGGATGCGGCCGGTGTGCTCGTCGACGATCATGACCTCGTCGTTCATCACGACGTAGTCGGTGTCGCGCTTGAACAGCGCGAGTGCCTTGAGCGAGTTGTTCAGGAACGAGATCAGCGGGGTGTTGGCCGACTCGTACAGGTTGTCGATGCCGAGGTAGTCCTCGACCTTCTCGATGCCCGCCTCGAGCACGCCGACGGTGCGCTTCTTGATGTCGACCTCGTAGTCGACGCCCTCTTCGAGGGTGCGCGCGACCTTGGCGAACTCGGCGAACCAGCGGTTCGCCTCGCCCGACGACGGACCCGAGATGATGAGCGGCGTTCGGGCCTCGTCGATGAGGATCGAGTCGACCTCGTCGACGATCGCGTAGAAGTGACCGCGCTGGACGAGATCCTCCTTGCGCCAGGCCATGTTGTCGCGCAGGTAGTCGAAGCCGAACTCGTTGTTCGTGCCGTAGGTGATGTCGCAGTTGTACTGCTCGCGACGGACGGCCGGGGTCTGCCCGGCGACGATGACACCGGTCGTCATGCCGAGGGCGCGGAAGACGCGGCCCATGAGCTCGGCCTGGTAGGAGGCGAGGAAGTCGTTGACGGTGATGACGTGGACGCCCTTGCCGGCGATCGCGTTCAGATACGCCGGGAGCGTGGCCACGAGGGTCTTGCCCTCACCGGTCTTCATCTCGGCGATGTTGCCGAGGTGAAGGGCCGCACCACCCATGACCTGCACGTCGTAGGGCCGCATGCCGAGCACGCGCTTGGCCGCCTCTCGGACCGCGGCGAAGGCCTCGGGCATCAAGTGGTCGAGGCTCTCGCCCGCCTCGTGGCGCGCCCGCAGCTCGGCGGTCTCGCCGCGCAGCTCGTCGTCGGAGAGGTGGGTGTAGTCCTCCTCGAGGGCGCCGACCGCAGTGACGACCTGCTGAAGGCGGCGACGGACGCGCCCCTCACCGGCGTGGAGCAGCTTCTCGAAGGGATTGGCCACGTGATATCTCCTCGTGCATCGCGGTGCCTCGCGCGGGTCGCACGGCACCGGCCCCGTCCGGAGACGGGCATACGGGTTCATGTTATCCGCCCGTGACCTATGCCGCCGCTGGGGGGCGGTACGCGCTCGGCGTACACCGCCCCCAGCCGGCCGCGCGGCCGAATCGGATCGGAGGCCGTGAGCTCTCAGCCCTGCGGGTCCGGAGCGGCAGTGCCGTCGTCGCCCCCTCCGGCGTCTCCCCCGTCGCAGTGCTCGTAAGGCAGCACATCGAGGGTGTTCACCTCGATGGCGAAGACGTCGCCCGCGGTGGTGATGTCGCCGCCGTCCTCGGTCGCATAGCCGAAGTGGATCCTGTTCTGCGCCCCGGCCACGGTGAGGAACGCCCCGACCAGCTCGTCGCTGGTCTCCCTCGCATCCGCGTGGATCGCCCGCACCTCGTCCACCGTGCTGTGCAGCGTGATGCCGTCGGTCGTCGACGGCGCCTGGGTGGTCGGCCCGTCCGGCCCCGTGTACTCGGTGCGCACGGCGGTGACCGTCGCACCGTCCGACGTGTGCGCCGCGACCATCACCTCGCCCTGGGTCACCCAGACGACTCCACACGATCCGGCCTCCCCGGCCGCGGTGGCGTCGCCGCCGAGGTCGGTCGCCCGCGCGACGGCGTCCGCCCACGGCATCCCGATCGTGAACGGCCCGATGCCCTCCTCCGTGATCCGCCACGTCGAGAGGTCGGCGGTCGGCTCCACGGGTGGGTCGGTGGGAGCCGGCGTCGGCTGCGCGGGCGGGTCGATCGGGATCGCCGTGGTGGTGATGCGCGCGCCCCAGGCGCCGCCGTCCGGGAGGTCGAGGCCGATCCCGCGCGGCTCCCACGAGAGGCTCCGCAGCGTCGTCACGGTGTCGACCGTGCCGAGATCCGGATCCTGCGTGACGACATAGCGCTGCTCGTACAGGTCGTCCTGCACCCGCTCGGTGAGGTCGATCCTGACGATCTGACCGTCCTTCCGCTCGACCTCGGCCCTCGGCTCCGCGGCCAGGACCTCGAGGTACGCCCCCCGGAGGTCCTCCGGCAGCGCGTTCCACGAGAGCTCGCGCACCGCGTTCGACGCGACGGTCTGGGTGTAGGGCGCGTCGGCGCGAGTCATTCCCACGGGGCCGAGATGCGCCCGAAGCGCCTCAGGATCGCGCGGATACTGATCCCACATGAGGAAGGTGCTCCCGAGCGCGCACCAGGAGGCGGCGCGCCCCGTGCCCCACACGGGTTCCGAGGTGCCCTCCACGTCGCCGTGGCTGTCTCCCGCCGCCCCGATCTCGGTCGCGCAGCGCTGCGAGGCCGCCGCCGCCCCCTCGTCGGAGGGCGCACCCGCCGTGTATGCGACGGTGCAGGGCTCGCCCTGGGTGACGCGCCACGGCGCATCGGTGGGTGTGCCCTCCTCGGCCTCGAAAGCGCGGTCCGACAGGTCGCGCGGCCTCTCGACCGTGGCGGTGGACTCCAGCACGAACGCGGACGTGGCCGCGGTCGCCTCGCCCCAGGGATCCTCGCCTGTCTTCTGCGGCCACGGGCCGTCGCCCCAGCCGTAGCCCGCCTGCCGGGTCGCATCGGACCAGGTCCACACCGACTCGCGGGTCTGGGTGACCTTGAGGTAGGTCCCGTCGGCGGCGAACGCGGGGTCGACCGGCCCGGCGGTGCGATCCTCGGCTCGCAGCCCCGAGAGCAGCTGGACGCCGCCGATCGCCGCGGCGACGACGACCGCCACGGCAGCCACGGCGAGCGCCACGCGAGCGGCCTTCCGTCCGCGGGATGCCCGGGGCTCGAGGGCGGTGACCGGGGCGAGGCCGCCGGGGTCCTTCGCCGCACGCCGCTTCGGCGACCGGGTGGCGATGGCGACCGGGCGACGCTCCGCCGCCTCGCGCTCGAACTCGGCCATCAGCTGGGCGCGCGCCGCGGCGAGCGCGGCGGGCGACGGGGCGCCGACCTCGGCGCCGAGGTCACGCACGAACTTCTGCGAATCCATCGTTCCCCTCCTCGGGCTCGGCGGGAAGCTCCAGGCGCAGGACGCGCCGGATGCGGTTGATGCGAGACCAGACGGTGCCCACGGGCACACCGAGGGACTCGGCGATCTGCTCGGTCGTGAGGTCTCCCCACGCGTAGAGGGCGAGGGTGTCGCGATCCGCCTCGCTCATCCGCCTGATGCGCGGAGCGAGGTGCTTCAGCCGCGCGGCGGCGTCGGCGCGCTCGACGGCCGAGTCGATGTCGCTGATCGCGACGTCGACCGCCACGCGCGCAGACGCCTGCAGGGTGCGCCAGCGCCGTGCCTCCGCCGCGCGCTGACGGTGCGCCAGCCGGGTGGCGATGCCGAACAGCCACGGCAGAGCCGACTCGCGGGAGAACTCGAAGTCGGCGCGGCGGCGGAAGGCCACCAGGAACGTCTCGCTCAGCACATCGTCGCCGGCATCCGCGCTGACGAGACGGCGCGCGTAATGGCCGAGGGCGGTCGCGTGGCGATCGAAGAGCGCGGCGAACTCCTGCGGTCGCGCGAGCGACAGCCGGATGATCTCGGCATCGGTGGTCACGATGGGTATTGCCCTCTCCCGCGATTTCCCTTCACCCTGCCCGGATCGTGCCGCCCGGGCGTGTCGCGACACGGCGGGATCCCGCCGCTCCGCCGAACCTGTTCCGAGTATGCATATTCTCGGAAAGCACTTGCGGGACCCTCGCCGAACGGAGACACGATGAGCGTGCGACAGAGCCTGCTGGCGATCCTGGAGCAGGGCCCCTGCTACGGGTACCAGCTGCGCACCGAGTTCGAGCGCCGCACCGGTGGGACGTGGCCGCTGAACGTGGGGCAGATCTACAACACCCTCGAGCGCCTCGAGCGCGACGGGCTCGTTGTCCGCGGAGCAGCCAATGACCAGGGGCACGTCTACTGGGAGATCTCGGACGCGGGTCGCGCCGAGGCGCGGGAGTGGCTCGGATCGGCCGTGGATCGCGGGCAGGCGGCGCGCGACGAGCTGTCGATCAAGCTGGCCCTGGCCGCAACCCTGCCCGGCGTCGACGTGACGGCGCTGATCGCCGCCCAGCGTGAGGCCACCGAGCGGCGACTGGCCGAGCTGCGCCGCACGCGCGAGGACGACGGCGAACCCGCGACCCCGCAGACCATCGCCGCCGCGCTGCTGATCGACGCGCAGATATTCGCCGCCGAGGCCGAGCTGGGCTGGCTCGCCCACAGCGAGCGGCGCCTGGCAGCCCATCCCGACCACGCGCTCGCGCTCGACCTCGCCACCGAGCGACCGAGGCGGGGCCGACCCGCCCGGGCACTGGCGTGAGGCGGCGTGGCCGCCGATGTCGGCGGCCCGTGGCAGGCTGATGCGGTGACCGCGCCCACTCCCGTCCTGACCTCCCGCCGCGCCTGGATCGGCTTCGGAGTGCTGCTCGTCGGCACCTTCATGTCGCTGCTCGACACCACGATCGTCAACGTCGCGCTCGAGACGATCCGCGGATCGCTCGACACCGACGAGGCGACGATCGCCTGGATCATCTCGGGGTACGCCCTCGCGTTCGGCCTGGTGCTGATCCCCGCCGGGCGCCTCGGCGACCGCTTCGGCCACAAGTGGGTCTTCTTCACGGGCCTCGCGGTCTTCACGGCCGCCAGCCTGTGGTGCGGCCTGGCCTCGGGGCCGCTGGAGCTCGTCATCGCGCGTGTGGTCCAGGGCATCGGCGGCGGCCTGTTCTTCCCGGCCGTGACCGCCTTCGCCCAGCTGCTGTTCGCGCCCAGGGATCGCGGCAAGGCGTTCGCCGTGATGGGCGCGGTGATCGGCGTCTCGAGCGCCCTCGGCCCCATCGTCGGCGGCCTTCTGATCGAGGCGCTGGGCGACGAGACCGGCTGGCGCTGGATCTTCGCGGTCAACGTCCCGATCGGCGTGCTCGCGCTCGTCGCGGTCGTCCTGTTCGTCCCCCAGGTCGGCGGCGGAGAGAAGTCGTACGTCGACGGCGTCGGCCTCGTGCTGCTCGCGGGCGGCATCACCGCGATCCTCGTGCCCCTCATCCAGGGACAGGACGAGGGATGGCCCGTGTGGACCTTCGTGTCGTTCGCGGGCGGTGTGATCCTGCTCGTCGCGTTCTGGTTCTGGGAGTCGCGCCTGGCGGCCCGCGGGGTCACCCCGCTTGTGCACCCTCACCTGTTCTCGCACCGTCAGTTCACCGGCGGCACGGTCCTGGCGATGATCTACTTCGGCTCGTTCACCAGCATCTTCTTCTGCATCGCGCTGCTCTGGCAGGCGGGACTGCAGCACTCGGCGCTCGAGACGGGCCTCGTCACCATCCCGTTCGCCCTCGCCAACGTCGTCGGCGCGGCCCTCAGCGACAAGCTGGCCAACTCCCTCGGCCGCGGGGTGCTCGCGATCGGCACGGCGCTGGTCACCATCGGGCTCGGCGCCACCTGGCTGGTGCTGCTGCTCACCCCCGCCCCCGATCTGAACGGCTTCGAGCTGATCGCCCCGCTCGCGCTCGCGGGCTTCGGCAACGGCCTCTTCATCGCCCCCAACGCGCGCTTCATCGTCGCGACGGTCGACCGATCCGAAGCCGGCTCCGCCAGCGGCGTCATCGGCACCGTGCAGCGCATCGGATCGGCGATCGGCATCGCGGTCGTCTCGAGCGTGCTGTTCGCGATCGCGGACCTCGACGGCATCGGCGACGACATCGGGGCGGCGATCGCCGGCGGAGAGCATGCGAACCCGGACGCGGCCGCCTCGGCCGTGCTCGCCGAGCACTTCCTGCCGGCCGCGACGTCGGCGATCGCTGTCAGCACCGCCCTGGCCGCGATCTCCTTCCTGCTGGTGTGGACCCTGCCCAAGCGCGTCTCGCTGCACTGACCGGCCCGCAGAGGGCAGGTCTTCCCCGTCGTCGTCCTGTGCGCGCGGGCCCTCCGGTGCCAGGATGGCCCCAGGCGCACAGCCGCGCCCGACCCTGGGGAGGGACGACGATGACCGATCCGAACGACGAGAGCAGCAGGCCGATCGAGCCGCTCGACAGGGCGCCCGCGCCCCTGCCGGCGAGCGAGGTGCCCGCGCACGGCGAGTCCGAGACACCGCCCGCCGACGCCGCGCCGCGGGCGAGGCCCGGCCTCTCGAAGGCCGCCTTGACGTGGATCGCCGTCGCCGCGGCGGTGGTCGTGGTGACTGCGGTCGTGGTGCTCCTGGTCGTGTTCACCCGCACGGCGTGAGCCGCGGGGCGAGCTCGCGCGTCGCCGACCCCGAACCCGAGCCGGAGGAAAGGCGCGCATTCCGCCTGGGGCGAAGCGCCCGGCGGGTGCCTCGCCGGGGACCTTAGGATCGACCCATGGTCGGTTTCTGGGGCAAGCGCAAGCGTGAGGACGATGCGGCACGGCAGGCGCAGGACGACGACCTCGCACGCCGCGCCCGAGCCGCACTCGTCGCCGCCGACGAGCGGATCCGCACGACGGCCGATGAGCTCGAGTTCGCCGTCGCCGAGCTGGGCGAGACCGCGACGAAGCCGCTGCGCGAGGGGCTCACGGCCGTGCGCACGCACCTCGGCGAGGCGTTCCACCTGCACCAGCTGAACCACGACGAGATCCCCGACACGGCCGAGGAGCTGCGCACGCGCAACGCGCGCATCGTGCAGCTGTGCGAATGGGCCGAGGACGTCATCGACGAGCGCACCGCGGCGCTGAAGGAGCGCATCGAGCTCGCGCGCCAGTCGCCGCAGATCCTCGAGCGCCTCCGGGGCGACGTCGAGCGCCTGCGCTCGCGGCTGCCGCTCACGCGGGAGACCGTGGAGCGCCTGGCGCGTCGCTACAGCGCCGCGGCACTGAACCGCGTCTCCGCGAATCCCGATGAGGCCGAGCAGCTCCTCGACTTCGCCCTGCACAGCGCCGACGTGTCGACCCGGCGGCGCGAGGCTCGGCGCGCCGAGGAGGCCAACGTCGCGCTCGAGACGGCGACCGAGGCCGTCCGTCGCGCGGAGACGATCATCGACGGCGTCGAGGACTTCGAGATCGAGTCGCTGCGCGCGCAGTCGACGCTCGCGGACGTGGTCGCCGACTCGCGCCAGGACATCGTCGCCGCGCGGCCGCTGACGCAGGCTGGGCTCCCCCACGCGTCCGAGGTGAGGGCCGCGGTAGCGACGCTCGAGACCGCGCTCGCGGCCCTGCCGGCCCCCGGCACGCCGTCCGATCCGTTCGCCGACCTCGCGACCCTGCGCGAGGCGAATGCCGCGCTGGACGCGGCGGTCGAGAAGGCCCGTCAGCGGGCCGCCCGCCCGCTCCCGTCGGTCGAGGCCGTCCGCCACGCGGTCGACGCCGCTGACCACGCGATCGCCGTGGCGCACAGCGTCATCGCCGGCCACCGCGGCTACATCGGCGCCGACGCGCGCACGCGCCTCGCCGAGGCGCAGCGCCTGCGCGCTGAGGTCGAGCCGCTGGTGCTGCCGGAGGACACCCGCGAGCAGGCCCTCACCCTCGCACGCCGCGTGCAGCAGCTCGCCGGCGAGGCCCTGCAGGCCGCCCAGCGCGACATCGACTCCGGTCGGTACGGCGGCGGTGGCGACGACTGGGGCGGCGGCGGACGCCGGAACGCGGGCGGCGGCGACATGTTCGGCCCCATCGTCGGCGGCCTCCTGCTCGGCGGCCTGCTCGGCGACATGTTCGACTGACGCGACGCCTCCGCTACGCGGGTGGCGCCTCCGCTCCCTGCTCGGCCTCGGCCTCCTGCCGGCGCCGGCGGCGATCGCGCGCGGCGGAGACGACGGTGAAGCCGGCGTAGACGAACAGCGCCCCCGCGGTGACGAGCACGACCCAGGTCTGCTGATCCACGTTCACCCACTGGCTGACGTAGCCGAGCAGCGGCACCGAGTACATCACCACGGCACGCACCTGGTAGTCGTGCACCGGGCTGTCCGCGACCGCGTTGTTGTCACCCTGCAGCGTGAACACCCGCGATCCGTCCTGGTGATGCGCGATCTCGGTGACGCGGTGCGTGACCAGCGTCGGATCGTTCGGATAGGGCAGGTAGGTGACGATGTCGCCGATCCGGATGTCCTCCGGCTCGACCGGGCGGACCACGAGCAGCGTGCCGACGGGCAGCGACGGCTCCATGGACGGTGAGAGCACCGTGAGCGGCACTCCCCCGACCGCCTTCGGCACGATGACCGTGAGCACGCCCACCAGCAGCACGAGGGCCAGCAGCCCGCCGCTGATGCCCATCCACAGCGCGTGGAGGGCGGGGTGGCGCTCGGCGAACCGCCGACCGTCGCGCTCGGCTTCGGGAGGCTCGTGGTCGCGGCTGTGACCCGCGTCGGCCGCCGTGGGGACGGGCAGCGTGACCGGGATCGTGGTCATGATGCTCTCCTTCGGGACGATGGTGGTGCGGACGATGTGCGGCTGCCGCGGATCAGGGCGGGCCGCAGGAGACCCAGAACTCGCCGGTCTGGCGGGTGACCCACACGGTGTTCTCGGCGATGACGGTGTCGGCGGGGTCCTCGGCGTACGCCGTGACGACGAGCTCGCGTGTCTCGCCGACCTCCATCCCCGTCGGATACAGGGAGGGGATCTGCTGGACGTGACCGTTGTCGAGATGGAAATCGGGCGCCCAGTAGCCCACCTGACCTCGCCAGACGCCGTCGAGTGCCTTCACGACGTACATCTGGGGCGGCAGCGACTCGGGGTGCGTGTAGGTCAGAACGACCTGGTGGCCGGATTGGGTGCACTGTGCGGGCGGGACGGGAGGCGGGGTGGGCTCGCCCGGCCCGAGCTGGATGACGCCGGCGTTCGCGGCGACGGTGTCGTTCCAGAGGGCATAGGTGCCGCCCGCTGCGCCCAGGGCGACGAGCCACACCGCGGCCAACGCCGCCACCGCGCCGAGCATCGTGCGGATGCGCGAGCGGCGGCGGGCCGGACGGTCGGCGGGGGTGTTCATGGCCGGAGCGGGGCTCACGGCCCGACGGCGGGCCGAACCTGCTGGAGGACGAACTGCAGCCCGCTGAGGTCGATCACCGGCGTCTCACCCTGGCCCACCGTGCCCTCGGCGTCGAAGGAGACGCGGAGGTCGAACGGGGCGGTAGTCTCGACCCGGGTGTCCGACGGGGCGATCTGGATGGGCTGGGTCTGTCCGTGCTCGGCGAACTCGACGTCGACGAGGCCCTGGAGGCCGTCCGGGATCACGATCGACGCGGGGTCGTAGGTGATCTGGGCGTGCAGGTTCGTGCCCTGACTCTCGACGGTGACGTCGCCGCGGAACTCGAGCACGTCACCGGGCACCATCACGAACGAGCCGATGTCGTCGATCCTCACCTCGCCGCCGTCCGAGACGTCGTACCAGGTGCCGGTGACGCTGTCGTCCGTGAACTGCAGCACACCGGTGCCCAGGGGTTCGCCTGCCGCGTCCACGGCGATGCCGTCGTTCCACAGGGCGAACGTCCCCGCGCCGCCGAGCAGCAGGGCCACCCCCGCGGCCGTGGCGATCGCGCCCTTTGCGAGCTTGTTCATCTGTCCTTCCTCCCTTTTCGATGGGTGTCGTCGGCTGTTCCGGCACCGTCGCCGATGCGACGCACCGGGTGGCGATGGGACACCGTTCGGGCCCTGTTCCGCCACGAATCCATCCTACGCTGTGGTCTGACCACAGCGTAGGATGTGGTCAGACCACATAAGGAACTCTCAGCCTGCCTCCGGGCGCACCGAAAAGGGGCCCGGCCCCTGGGGGCCGGACCCCTTCGGATCCTGTGGTGATGAGCTCTACGAGGCGAGCTGCTCGGCGTCCGCCGGCGGCGCCGCGGCCGTCAGGGCGATCACGCCGTAGTCCCACCCGCGGCGACGGTAGACGACGCTCGGGTGGTCGGTGCGGGCGTCGATGAAGAGGAAGAAGTCGTGGCCGACGAGCTCCATCCGATCGACGGCCTCCTCGACCGTCATCCACTCCGGCTCGAACGTCTTCGTGCGGATGACGACGGGCGTGTACTCGTCCTCGCTCTCCGTCTCGGAGACGATGGGCACCTCGCCCGTGGCGACGGCGCGGATCGTGTCCGCGGCGGCGGGCTCGACATCGATGCCCTCGAGTGCTCCGGAGCCCTTCTCGTAGTGGGCCCCTCGCGGGTGCAGGCGCGCGGTGACGCGCTTGTCCTTGGCCCGGCGCAGCTGCTCGCTCAGCTTGTCGAGCGCGGAGTCCAGCGCGACGAACTTGTCCGCCTCGCAGGCCTCGGCCCGGATGACCGGGCCCTTTCCGACGACCGTCAGCTCGACGACGTCGTTCTCCATGCGGCCGTTCCGATGGATCTGATGGGTGACCTTCACATCGAGGCGCTGCGCGCGTGGGGCGAGCCCCGCGATTCGTGCGCTCTTCTCCTCGACGACGGTTCGGAAACGATCGGTGATGCTGACGCCGACTCCCGAGATGTTGGTTTCCATCTTGTGCCTCCCGTTGATTCCGGTGAGACCTTGCGGTCCACCTTCCCCGGCACTTCGTCCGGTTGAGCGGACCTCGGTCGCGTTCCCCGGGCTGTCACCCGGGGGCTTGTGATGCCCTACCGTAGACCGGTCCTCGGCCCCTGTCACGCACTAGACGTCCGGGCGTGCCGATCCGGTTCATCGTCGAGAGACCCGTTGTTCATCCTCGAGCGATATCAGCGCGATCCTGGGTGGTTCCTGGGATTCTCCGAGCGCAGAGGAGTATCGGCGGCCACCGCCGCCGACACCACCGTCGCGCCCGCGGCCTCGAGCGCGCGGCGCGCCTCGGCCAGGGTCGACCCCGTGGTGAGGACGTCGTCGACCACCACCACCCGCAGCCCGGAGGCCGCGGGCCCGGCGCGCAGGCTGCCCGCGGCGTTGCGGGCCCGCCCCGCGCGATCCAGGGCGCGCTGGTCGCCCGTCACCCGCGCGGCGACCAGCAGCCGGGCGGGGCGCATCCCCGCCCGGCGGATCAGCAGCTCCGGCACCCGATAGCCGCGGCGGCGCATCGCGCCGCGCGAGGTCGGCACCGGCACGACCACCACGGGCCCGGCGCATCCGGCCACCGCGGCCCGCAGAGCGGCGCGCAGGCCGGGGGCGAGTGCTCGGGCGAGATCGGTCCTCCCCCGTTCCTTCAGGGCGCGCACGGCCCGCGCGCGGGCGCCGTCGAAGGCGCCGCCGCTCCACACCGACAGCCCCGCGATCTCGCGCCGGCGCGGTGTCGGGCGCAGCGCCTCGCGGCAGCGGCCGCACAGGGCAGTGCCCTGCAGCCCGCACCCGCCGCAGGCCACCGGCAGCAGCAGGGCGAGGGCCTGCGCACCCGCCTCCCGCAGGGCGTCGAGGCGCGGGGTGATCCGATCCATCCCGCCAGCCTCGCGCGCCGACCCCGGCCACGGACCGCCCCACGGCGCTCCGGGATCGCCGGATGCCCGATCCGCGGCTGGGGACGACCCTCAGTCGTCGCCGCGCGGTGTGCCCATCTGCGTCGCCAGCACCGAGACGCCGTCGCCGGCCTGCTGCCACGACGTCTGGCGGCGCAGGTACAGCAGCCCGTCCGATGACTGCAGGCGCGCCAGGGAGTCCTGCGTGCCGAACTCGATGGCGGTGGTGGCGACGGGTGCCTCGACGCGCGTGGCGGGGCCGCCGACCTGCTGGTCTATGACGTAGGTCTTGCGCTGCTCGCCCTCCGTGCCGCTCATCACGATGCCGAGGCGCGAGTCCTCGATCCACGCGATGTCCACGCCGGCGAGGGGCAGCTCGGTCGTGCGCATAACGCCGCCCACCCCCGACGGCTTGCCGCTGCGGTCGCGGCGGATGCTGGCCACAACGGCGAAGTGCTCGCCGCCCTGGGTCACGAGCGCCGCCATGCGCCCGCCGTCCCGGGACATCGCCCAGGCGCGCACGGTCGCGGCCTCCGCGAAGCCGCCCGTGATCGCGATCGGCTGCAGATCCGCGTCCCAGGAGATGATCTCCGTCGGGCTGTTCCCCGGCACGGTCCAGACGTAGCCGAACGGGTCGATCAGGGGCCGGATCAGCCCCTTCCGCCCGGCATCGACCTGATCGGGGCTCTCGGCGGTGACGCGGTAGACGATGCCGGTCGACTGCTGCACCACCGCGACCTCCTGGCTCGGGTCGACGGCGATCGAGTCGATCTGGCCCTCCATGTCGACCAGGGCGGGGCTGAGCCCCTCGATCGGCACCATGTCGGCCCCCGAGAGGAAGCCGAACTCCCCCGCGCGCAGCACGAGCGCCCGCGGGTCCGGCCGGGTCTGCGCGGTGGTGAACGCCTCGACGTCCACGGGCAGGGTCTGCCCGTCGATCGTGAGCCGCACCGACTGCACGCCGGCCGTCGTCAGGCTGTTGAGCAGCTGCGTCATCATCCGGCTCTTCGCCGTCTCGTCGACCCCGGCCGCCACCGCGTTCAGCCCGACGTGCGCGACCTGATCCGCGTCGACGGGCACCGCGTCCTGCTCGAGCTCGATGTCCTGCGCGAAGGCGCTCGCCACCGATCCGGCGAGCCACGCGCTGGGCGCGCCGTTCACGAGCTCGCGGACGATGTATGTCGCCGCGTTCCCCGTCGCCGGGAACCAGCGCACGTCGGGGATGAGGTACGTCCAGGTCGGGTCGAAGTACGTCAGCCGGTGATCGCCGTACACGTCGCGGAAGCTCTGTCGGTCGATCACGATGCCATCGGGCGCCTCGACGATGCGCCACTCGCCGTCCTGGCGCTGCGCGAGGCGGAACGCCATCTCCACGGGCCCGGACGACGAGGTGTAGGTGCCGTGCTCGTCGACCACGGCGGTGGCGTCGACCGTGAGCGCGACCCGATCCGACTCGGCCTCCTCGTCCTCGGGGTCGGCCCCGGGCACGGTGTATCGCCGCTCGTCGGCGACGTCCACGATGACGCCGGCCTCGGGGCGCCAGCTCTGCTTGAGCTCGCCGCCGAGGTACATGCGCGCGATCTCCCAGCTGTCCAGCGGTGAGATCGAGGCCTCGATGAAGCCGGTCACGATCTCCTCGGGGGTCGCCCCGGGCGAGGGCGCGCCGGCGAAGAAGCGGGTCGGCAGCTCCTCGGCGACGGCACCCGGCTCCTTGCCCGCATGGACCTCGCCGGATGTGGGTAGGCCGGTGCACCCGGTGACGACCAGCAGGAGGGCCAGCAGCAGGGCGGCGGCGCGGCCGCCGCGTCCGAGGATCGTATCCATCAGCTGTCCCCCTTCGCTCGCGACGAGCTCTCCGAGTCGGCGGGCGGATCCGCCCGGCTGTCCAGCTCGTCGCCCGCCTGCTCCTCGGTGCGGCTCCAGGACGGCGAGACCAGCCCGTCGACCTCGCGGAGATCGCGGACCTCCCCGATGTCGGTGAGCTCGCCCGTCTCGGCCAGATCGAGCGTCAGGATCGGCTGGGTGAGGCCGAGCGCGTGGTGCAGCGCATCGCCCGACGGCTCCAGCGGCACGGGCGACTCGAACTCGATGCCGCGGCGCTCACGCTCCGTGCGCGGACGGCGCGGAAGGGCCAGGACGAAGTGCGTGCCGATGCCGAGCTGCGACCAGACCTCGAGGGTCCCGCCGTGCAGCTTCGCGTCGCCCAGGGCGATCGAGAGCCCGAGGCCGGTGCCGCCCAGGGTGCGCTTGCGCGACGGATCGGCGCGCCAGAAGCGGTCGAACACGCGCTCGGCGTCCTCGGGCCTCATCCCCATGCCGTAGTCGCGCACACCCACGGCGACCGAGGTCGGGTTGCTGTCGACCGTGATCACCACGGGCCGCCCCTCGCCGTGCTCGATCGCGTTGCCGAGCAGATTGCGCAGGATCCGCCTCACCCGGCGCGCGTCCATGTCGACGGGCGAGTACCCGCCGGGGGCGACGAAGCGCAGCTCGGTCTCGTGCTGCTCGGCGATGTGGCGCATCGACTCGATGACGTCCTCCGCGAGCTGCGCGAGGCTGGTGGGCTCCAGTTCGAGCTGGACGGATCCGGCGTCGTAGCGGCTGATCTCCAGGAGGTCGGTGAGCAGCTCCTCGAAGCGGGCGACCTGCGTGTGCAGCAGCTCGGAGGTGCGCGCCGCGAGCGGATCGAACTCGTCCTTGCGGTCGTGGAGCATGGTCGCGGCGAGCTTGATGGTCGTCAGCGGCGTCCGCAGCTCGTGCGACACGTCGGAGACGAACCGCTGCTGCACGAGCGAGAGCTCGGCGAGCTCGTGGATCTGCGACTCGATGCTGTCGGCCATCGCGTTGAACGAGCGCCCCAGCGTGGCGAGCTCGTCCTCGCCCTGCACCGGGATGCGCACCTTGAGGTCGCCCTGGGCCAGGCGCGCGCTGGTCGCGGACGCCTCGACGATGGGTGCGGCGAGCGAGCGCAGCACCACCCACAGGATCGCCACCACGATGAGCACCATGGCCACACCGGAGCCCCACAGCGTGCCCTGCACGAACTGCAGGGTCTCGGCCTGCTCGGCGAGGTCGTAGGCCAGGTAGATCTCGTAGGCGCCGACGTTGGGCACGTTGAGCTGCTGCCCGACGATGATGCCCGGCAGCTGGCTGCCGCGGGCGTCGGTGAGGGCGATCGACTGCCACCACTGCGAGCGGGGCTGCGTCTGCACCCGCTCGCGCAGGCCGTCCGAGACGGCCTCGGCCGCGAACCCGCCGAGACCGAAGTCGGAGGGCGCCAGCGGCACCGGGCTGTGATCGATCCGGAAACCCGCGATCTGGTCCGTGGACGCCAGGCGCGCCATGTCGTCGCGCACCGAGCTCCACAGCGACTGCATCTGCGCGCGGCTGCCGGCGACCTCGGAGGCGTCGAGGGTCTGCTGCGCCTCCTGCACCGCGCGGGCCGCGTCGTCGAGCACCTCGCTCAGGCGCTGGTCGAAGAGATCGCGCTGGATGGCGAGCGCCATCCAGAGGCACGCGACGGTGATCGTGATGGCGGTCAGCGCCGTCGCGATGAGCACGGTGCGGAACTGCAGCGAGCGCGTCCACATCGCCGTCACGACCCCCGGCCAGGTGCGCGGGGACAGCAGCGCGAACCGCAGCGGCGCGGTGGGCGGGCTCGGGGCCGCGGGCATGACTAGGACGCGGCGGCGTCGGTCACCGCGCCGGCGCGATACCCCACACCGCGCACGGTGGTGACGATCTTCGGGTTATCGGGGTCGAGCTCGATCTTCGCGCGGAGGCGCTGGACGTGCACGTTCACGAGGCGGGTGTCGGCCTTGTAGTGGTAGCCCCAGACCTGCTCGAGCAGCTCCTCGCGGCTGAACACCTGCTGCGGCTTGGTGGCCAGCGCCACCAGCAGCTCGAACTCGAGCGGGGTGAGGGCGATCGGGGCCGGGCCGCGGCGCACCTCGTGGGCGGCGACGTCGACCGTCAGGTCGCCGATCCGCAGCACGTCGTTCGCGCCCTCGGAGGCGGGGCGCAGGCGCGTGCGGATGCGCGCCACCAGCTCCTTCGGGTTGAAGGGCTTGACGATGTAGTCGTCGGCGCCGGCCTCGAGCCCCCCGACGACGTCGTTCGTGTCGGCGCGCGCGGTCAGCATGATGATCGGCACGCCGGAGGCGGCGCGGATCTCGGTGCAGATCTCGATGCCGTCCTTGCCGGGGAGCATCAGATCCAGCAGCACGAGATCGGGGCGCTCATGGCGCCACATGTCGACGGCGAGCTCTCCGTCGGCGCAGAACAGCGTCTCGAATCCCTCGGTGCGCAGGACGATGCCGATCATCTCGGCGAGGGCGGTGTCATCGTCGACGACCAGGATGCGGGCGGTCATTGGAGGGCGCTGATCCTTTGCTTGGTGTACCGGGGACCCGAAGATCCCGATCAGCCTAGTAGACCACCCCTTTTCTGTAACGTGGGTCAGACCCCCGGTGCCCGTCGACGAAAGGCTCGCTCGCATGTCGTACGAACAGACCTGGCGTCCGGCGCCGCGGCAGGGACTCGTGCCGCTGTACCCGTTCGGGTTCGGCACGGCCCTGGGGCGCTCATTCACCGCGCTGCGCGGCAACCCGAAGGTGCTGGTGGGGTTCGCGGTCACGGTGCAGACGCTCTCGTCGCTGGCGGGGCTCGCCATCCTGGCCGCCATCGCCGTGCCCGTCTTCACCCGCCTCGAGACCGTCGACAACCAGACACCCGCCGGCGAGATCGGGTCCGACGAGTTCGCGACGGTGCTGATCGGCTCGCTGGCGCTGATGGGCATCGCGGCCTTCGTCATCTCGCTGCTGCTGTCGGCGATCAACGTGATCGTGCAGGGTGTGGTCGTCGCCGAGGTGTCCAGGGCTGTCGTCGGCGAGAAGGCGTCGCTGCGGGACCTGTGGGCGATGGTGGCGCCGCGCTTCTGGTCGCTGGCCGCCTTCTTCCTGCTTCAGCTGGCCGCCGCGACGGTGGTCGCGGCGATCGCGGTGGCGCCGGTGGTGCTGGGTGTGACGACCGAGGAGTACGGCCTGTCGTTCCTCGCGCTGCCCCTGGTGCTCGCGATGATCCCGCTGTACGTGTGGCTCAGCACGAAGCTCTACCTCACGACGTCGGCGATCGTGATCGAGAAGTTGGGCCCGATCCGCGGCATCGGCCGGTCGTGGGCGCTCACGCGCGGGCGATTCTGGCCGACCTTCGGTGTGATGGCCCTGATCGGGCTGATCATGGGCGTCGTCTCGAGCATCGCGTCGTTCCCGCTGCAGATGCTCGTGAGCTTCCTCCCCGCCGTGCTGATGCCGCTCGGCCAGGAGGGCGACCCGGTCGCCTCGATCGGCCTGGTGGTGGGCACCACGCTGCTCGGATCGGCGCTGCAGCTGCTGATGTCGGCGATCTCGACCATCGTCACGGCCACCGGCGGAGCCCTGATGTACGTCGATGCCCGCATGCGGCACGAGGGTCTCGACCTGCGCCTGCAGTCGTACGTCGAGCAGCGCGAGCTGGGCTCCACGGCGCCGGCCGACCCGTGGACCTACGACCCGTCGTTCGCCGCGTACGCCGCGACCCCGCGCCCCGGGTTCACCCCGGGCTACCTCACCCCCGAGCAGGCCTACGCGCAGCAGGCGCAGCAGGCCTACGCGCAGCAGGGGTACGCGCAGCCCGGCTACCCCGCGCCGCCCCAGCCGCAGGACCCGTACGCGCAGCCGGGCTACGCGCAGCCGGGCTACCCCGCCCCGCCCGTCCCGCCGGTGCCGCAGCCGCCCTACGCGGCGCAGCCCTACGCGGCGCAGCCCTACGCGCCGCAGCCGGGCGAGGCGACGCCCCCGCCCGCTCCCCCGCAGGCGCCGTATCCGCCGAACGGCGGGTCGTGATCGCGCCGGTGCTCTCGGTCCTCGCGCGGATCCCGGTGTCCGGGCTGGATCCGGATCGGGACGAGGCGCGCGAGTGGGCCGAGCGGGAGCTGTCGGATCCGATCTACGCCGATTCGCAGCCGACGGCCTTCGACCGGTTCGCCAAGGCCGTCGTCGACTTCGTGAACGACCTCCTGCGCCCCGGCGACGGCGCCGAGTGGAGCCCGGTGCTCGCGATCGCCGCGGTGGTGATCGCCGTCGCGCTGGTAGTGGCGGCGATCCTGATCTGGGGGCGCCCGCGGCTCGCCCACCGCACCGGGGACAGCTCGGCGATCCTGTTCGGCGACGCCGAGCACCGCACCGCGGCGCAGCTGCGCGCCGCCGCCGCGACCGCGGCCGCCGCGACCGACTGGGACGAGGCGATCGCGCTGCGCTTCCGCGCGCTCGCCCGCGGGCTCGAGGAGCGCGGCATCGTGGAGGCCCCGCCCGGCACCACCGCGCAGGGCCTGGCCCGTCGCGGCCACCATCCGTTCCCGGCGCAGGGCGACGCGCTCGATGCGGCCGCCCGCGCCTTCGACGATGTGCGGTACCTGCGCCGCCGCGGCACGGCGGAGCTTCACGCCGTCGTCGCCGGGCTCGATGACGAGCTGATCCGCACCACCCCCGCGCGCGCACCCGAGACGATCCTGTCGTGACGGCGCCCGCCCCGATCCTCGACCCGTTCGCGACGGACGTCGCCGAGCGCCGCGCGCGCCGCCGCGGCGTGTGGGGATGGGTCGCGCTCGGCGCCGTCGTGCTGCTGCTCGGCGCGTTCCTGACGCTGTTCGCCCGCGCCGACTGGGAGGCCCGCGCGCGCCTCGACCCCGAGGGTGTGGGCCCGGGCGGCGCCCGCGCGATCGTGCACATCCTGCGGGATCAGGGTGTCGAGGTCGTCGCGACCACGGGTCGCGATCAGACCATCGCCGAGCTCGACGGGGGCGGCACCCTGGTGGTGACCGACCCGTGGCCGCTGTCGGACGAGGCGCTGCGGGACGTGGTGGACGCGGCGGACGACGTCGTCGTGCTGAACCCCAGCGGATCGGCCACCGACCTGCTCGTCCCCGACGCGGCCGATGCCGGATACGGCTCGTCCGCCGTCGGCCCGGGGTGCGACCTGCCGGCCGCGGTGAGAGCCGGAGAGATCGTCCCCGGACGCGCCTTCACGGCTCCCAAGGGGGTGGTCGGCTGCTACCCCGTCGGTGACGGCTTCGCCGTGCTGCAGACGACCGACGGCGACACGCGGATCACGGTCGTCGACGGCACCGTGCTGTTCGACAACGAGCATCTCGCGCAGCAGGGCAATGCCGCGCTGGGTCTCGGTCTCATCGGCGCCGCCGACCGGGTGGTCTGGTACGTGCCCCGGCGGGAGGACGCCGGAAGCGCCGCGCCGCCCACGATCGGCGAGCTCGTGCCGCCGTGGGTGACGCCCGCCCTGACGCTGCTGCTGCTCGCAGGGGTCGCCGCCGGGCTGTGGCGCGGTCGTCGCTTCGGCCCGCTCGTCGCCGAGCGCCTCCCCGTGACCGTCCGCGGCAGCGAGACCCTCGAGGGCCGCGCGCGCCTGTACGCCCGCGCCGCGCAGCCCGCCCACGCCGCCGACCTGCTGCGGGCAGGCGCGACGGCGCGGATGGCGCGCCGCCTGGGCCTGCCGCCGAACGCCGCGCCCCGCGAGGTCGCCGACGCGGCCGCCGCGCGGCTCGGCGCTCCGGTCGACGTGACACGTGCGATCCTGACCCACGTCCCCGCGACCGACGCCGACCTGGCGACCTTCGGGCATCGCCTGCGAGAGCTCGAGGCCGCCGTCGACGCGGCGCGCCTCGACCGCCGCCCGTCCTGAACCCCGCCCCGCCGTACCCGAGAGGAATCCGCATGGACAACCCCACCCCGCAGGCCGCCCCGGCGTCCGCCGACGCGCTCCGTCAGGCGATGCACCGCGTGCGTCTCGAGGTCGGCAAGGCCGTCGTCGGCCAGGACGGCGCCGTCACGGGGCTGCTGATCGCGGTGCTGGCGCGCGGCCACGTGCTGCTGGAGGGCGTCCCGGGTGTCGCCAAGACCCTGCTGGTGCGCAGCTTCAGCCGTGCCCTGGGGCTGGACACGAAGCGGATCCAGTTCACCCCCGACCTCATGCCCGGCGATGTCTCCGGATCCCTCATCTACGACGCGAAGGCGGGCGAGTTCGAGTTCCGCGAGGGTCCGGTGTTCACGAACATCGTGCTCGCGGACGAGATCAACCGCACACCGCCCAAGACGCAGGCCGCCCTCCTCGAGGCCATGGAGGAGCGCCAGGTCTCGGCCGACGGCGTCACCCGCGCGCTGCCGGACCCCTTCCTGGTCTGCGCGACCCAGAACCCGGTCGAGCACGAGGGCACGTACACACTGCCCGAGGCGCAGCTGGACCGCTTCCTGCTGAAGCTCGTGATCGACCTGCCCCCGCGCGAGGCCGAGGTGTCGGTGCTGCGCCGTCACGCCGACGGCTTCACCCCGCGTGAGCTCGGCGGCATCGTGCCGGTCGTGAGCGCCGAGGAGATCCGCGCGGCTCAGGCCTCGGCCACCCAGGTCACGGTCACCGACGAGGTGCTCGCGTACGTCGTCGACCTCGCCCGCGCCACCCGCCAGAGCCCGTCGGTGCAGCTCGGCGCGAGCCCGCGCGCCTCGACGGCGCTGCTCGCCGCCGCCAAGGCCTGGGCGTGGCTGGGCGGCTACCCGGCCATCACGCCCGACCACGTGCAGGCGATGCTCGTTCCCGTCTGGCGGCACCGGATCCGGCTGCGCCCCGATGCCGAGATCGAGGGCGTCTCGGTCGACGCGGTGCTGAACTCCGTGCTCCAGCAGACGCCCGTTCCGCTCTGAGCGGGCTCCGCGCATGTACCTGACCGGGCTGGTGCCGTGGCTGATCGCCGCCGGCGTGATCCCCCTCGTGCCGCTGAGCGCCGTGGGCGTGAACGCGTGGCTCGTTGTGGCCGCGTGGCTGCTGCTGTGCGCCGCGCTGGTCGCGGTCGACGTGATCGCGGCACCGGATCCGCGCGCGCTCGCGCTGGAGCGCACCTACCCGGGGCGGGTCGGATCCGGCGGGCACGCGCGCGTGCGCCTGGGCGAGGCCGCCGAGCTGAGGCTCCGCGTCGTCAATCGCGGCGAGCGGCGCATCCGCGCGACGCTGCGGGACGCCTGGCAGCCCACGGCCGGCGCTCCCCCGGCGCGCCTGCGGCTCGACATCCCGCCGCGTGAGGCGCGCACGGCCTCCCTCGCGCTCCTCCCCCGTCGCCGGGGCGAGCTGCGCACCGAGTTCGCGATCATCCGCTCGTCCGGCCCCCTGGGCCTCGCGGGCGTGCAGCGGCGGATGGACGCCCCGGGAGCGATCCGCGTGCTTCCCCCGTTCCACGCGCGCCGGCACCTGCCGTCGCGGGTCGCGCGCCTGCGCGAGCTCGACGGCAACACAAGCGTGCAGGTGCGCGGCCAGGGCACCGAGTTCGACTCTCTGCGGCTGTACGTGCGCGGCGACGACGTGCGTTCGATCGACTGGCGCGCGACCGCCCGCGCGGGCAGCACGATGCTGCGGACGTGGCGCCCCGAGCGGGACCGTCACGTCGTGATCGTCATCGACACCGGCCGCACCGCCGCCACGCGGGTGGGCGACGGGACGCGCCTGGACGCCGCGTTCGAGGCCGCGCTGCTGCTCGCCGCTCTCGCGGAGCGGGCGGGCGACCACGTGCACCTCGTCGCGTTCGACCGCGCCCTGCGCGCCCGCGTCACCGGCGTCGAGGGGTCGCACCTGCTGCCGGCGCTTGTGGACGCCCTCACCCCGGTCGAGGCGCAGCTCATCGACACCGACTGGGAGGCCGCCTTCGCCCAGGCCCGCGCGCTCGCCGGCCATCCGTCGCTCCTCGTGGTGCTCACCGCGCAGGAGGCGCCGGACGCGGCGCGCGGCTTCCTCGGCACCCTGCCGCAGACCGTGCGCGCGGGCACCGTCGTGCTGGTCGGCACGGCCACGGATGCCGACCTCGAGCGCACCGCCCGCGCGGAGGGATCCGTCGACGACCTCTACCGCGCCGCCGCCGCGGAGGCCGCGCTCGGCACCGCGTCCGCCGTGGCGCGCGCCATCACGCGCGCCGGGGCCGAGGCCCTGGCCGCCTCCCCGGACGACCTGCCCCCGCGGATCGCCGACCGCTACCTCGCCCTCAAGGCCGCCGGGCGACTCTGATCCGCGGCGCGCCTTCCTTGCACCGCTCTCAGCCTCCTGTCAGCATGCGGGAGAGGGAGACCCCGACGAGAGGAACGATCATGTCCGATCCGAAGCCCGAGAGGCCCGTCGAGCCGACGGAGCTCGCCCACACCCCGCCGTCCGCCCCCGCCACCAGCGCGAAGCTCGTGGCCGAGGTCTTCGGAACCCTGCTGCTGGTTCTCGGCGGCGTGGGAACCGCGGTGTTCGCCTCCAACCACTTCACCGACACCCCCGCCGCGGTCTACACCGCGGTGGCGCTGGCCTTCGGCCTCACGGTCGTCGTCGGCGCGTACGCCTTCGGCCCCGTCTCCGGCGGCCACTTCAACCCCGCCGTCACCCTCGGCCTGGCCGCCGCGGGCCGCTTCCCGTGGCGCGAGGCGACGGGCTACATCATCGCCCAGATCGTCGGCGGCGCGATCGCCACGACCCTGCTGGTGCTGATCGGCCTCTTCGGCCCGGCCAACTGGCTCACCACGGCCCAGGACGCGGGCTTCGCCAGCAACGGGTTCGACGCCCACTCGCCGGCCGGCTTCGGCATGGTCGCCGCCATGATCGCCGAGGTGCTGCTCACCGGCCTGTTCCTGCTGGTGATCCTGGGCGTCACGCACCCCACGCGCGGCACGCCGTTCGCCGGTCTCGCCATCGGCCTCACGCTGGCGCTGATCCACTTCATCAGCATCCCCGTCGACAACACCTCGGTGAACCCGGCGCGGTCGATCGCCGCCGCGATCTACGGCGGAGGCGACGCGCTCGCGCAGCTGTGGGTGTTCATCGTGTTCCCCATCGTGGGCGCGCTGATCGCCGGTTTCGCCTACAAGTCGCTGTTCGACGTCACCCGCACGGGAGCGCCGATCGGCCGCTGACCCCGCCGGCCGCACACGAGACGGCCCGGACCCCCGCGGCATCATGCCGCGGGGGTCCGGGCCGTTCCGGTTCTCCGCGTGGTCAGGCGCCGAGCAGCGCGCGCAGCCCCTCGACCGCGAGCGCGTGGTCGTCCTGCTCCGGCAGGCCCGACACCGTGACCACGCCGACGATGCCGACGCCCGCCACCCGGATCGGGAACGCGCCGCCGTGCGCCACGTACTCGGTGAAGGGCAGCGTGGTCGCCGCGTTGAACTCCCCGCCGAAGCGACGCCCGATCAGGTACGACGAGGCCCCGAAGCGGACCACCGTCCGGATCTTCCGCGCGATCCACTCGGACATGTCGATGTTGCTGCCCTCGCGCGCGGCGTGGAACACCTGCTGCTGGCCCTTGCGGATGTCCACCGCGATGGCCAGGTCGCGCTCGGCCGCCAGGCGCACGATCGTGCTGCCGAGGGTCCAGGCGTCGTCGTAGTCGAACTTGGGCAGGACGAGCTCACGCTCCTCGGCCTCGAGGCGTTCGATCAGGGCTGCGTCGTCGCGGGTCATGCCCCCAGCATCCCATCCGCCGTCAGCCGGCGACGAGTGTGGGGGTGCCTGCCTCGTACTCGGTGAGGTCGCCGGTCTCGCCCGCGCGGGCGGCACGGCGCCCGAGGACCAGCATCCAGAACAGCAGGACGCCCAGCGCCAGGGCGCCGATGCCGATCTTCAGCCACCAGGGCCACGGCTGGCCGGTGACGAAGCCCTCGACGGCGCCGGCGATCGCGAGCGCGAACACCAACCCGATCGCGACCGTGGCCAGTGCCCGTCCCTCGGCGGCGAGCGCCGCGCCCCGGGTGCGGGCCCCGGGCGCCACCCACGCCCAGAAGGTGTGGAGCCCCGCTGCGGCGGCCACGAAGATGCACGTCATCTCGAGCATGCCGTGGGGCAGGATGTACAGCGCCATCACGTCGAGCCGATCGTGGGCGGTCATGACGGCGGCGGCGGTGCCGAGCCCGATGGCGTTCTGCATCAGCACGTACACGGGGAAGATGCCCGTGACGCCGAACAGCACCGCCTGGGCCGCGATCCACGCGTTGTTCGTCCACACCATGCCGGCGAAGACGGCCGCCGGGTTCTCCGTGTAGTACTCGGTGAAGTCCTGCTCGGCGTACTGCCGCAGCATCTCCTCGTACCCGAGCGCGGCGACCAGGGAGGGATCCGAGGCGATCCAGGATCCGGAGAGCGCCACCACGGCGAGGAACGCGAGCGCGACGGCGAGGGTGGTCCAGCGGATCCGATACAGGGCCGCCGGCAGCTGGTGCAGGAAGAACCGCGGCAGCTGCCGCAGCACGTTGTCCGAGGCCCCGGTCAGCGCGAGGCGCGCCCGCGAGAGGATCGTCGAGACGTGATCGCCCTGGGGCGTGCGGCCCGCCGACGTCTTGATGTCGGCCAGGTCCGCCGACGCCGCCTGGTAGCGCGCGACGAGCTCGTCGACCTCGTCGCCCGTGAGGCGGCGACGCTGCGAGAGCTCGTCCAGGCGCGCCCATTCCGCCCGCCGGGCGGTCGTGAGAGCGTCGAGGTCCACAGTGCTTAACTGTACGCATGACGACAGGCCCCGGCCCCGGGATCCCGCAGGCCCGCGGCCTCGACGCCCGGTCGCGTGCGGTGGTCGTCCAGCAGGACGAGGTGCTCACGGGCGAGGCCGTCGCCCTCGACGTCCAGCCCGTGGGGCTCATCCTGAGGGTGGCCGGCGCCGCGATCGACATGCTCGTCACGGTGGTCGTCTACGTGCTGCTGGTCGTCGGGCTCACCAGCCTCGTCAACGACGGGATCCTGCCCCAGAACGTGGCGCAGATCCTATCCATCGTGCTCGCGGTGACGATGACGGTGGTCGTCCCCACGACGGTCGAGACCGTCACCCGCGGGCGCAGCCTCGGCAAGCTCGCCGTCGGCGCGCGGATCGTCCGGATCGACGGCGGCGCGATCTCGTTCCGGCACGCGTTCATCCGCGCCGTCATCGGGGTGCTCGAGATCTGGAGCACGCTCGGCGGCCTCGCGGTCCTCGTCGGGGTGTTCACCCCCCGATCCCAGCGCCTCGGCGACCTGGTCGCGGGCACCTACGCCGAGCGCACCCGCACCCCGCCCCTGGTGCAGCGCGAGATCGCGCTTCCGGCCGGGCTCGAGGCGTGGGCCGCCATCGCGGACGTCGGGAGGCTGCCCGACCGCCTCGCCCGGCGCGTGGCCCAGTTCGCCGCGGGTGCGGCGTCCATGCACCCCGCCGCCCGCGCGCGCCTCGCCCACGAGCTCGCCGCCGAGACGCGCCCGTTCGTCTCTCCCGTGCCCGGGGTCGACCCCGAGACGCTGCTGTTCGCGGTGGTCGCCGTCCGCCGGGGACGCGAGCTGCACGCCCTCACGGCGCGGGCCGAGCGGGTCTCGCGGCTCGCGCGCTGACGCTCGCCGCTTCAGCGGCGCCGGGCGCTAGGAGAGCAGGCTCTCGTGGCGGACGACCGTCCAGCCCTGCGGCACCGACAGGCGGTCGGTGTGGATCAGGCAGAGGTCGTGGGCATGCGGGTCGTTGGCGGCGCCGAGGGGCCCGACGGCCGCCATCTGGTCGCGGTAGTCGTAGGTCAGCGTGGTCACGGCCTCACGGGCGCAACCCACCTTCGAGCACTGTCGTTCACGCATCGCGTTCACCCTACGTCGCGGATGTCCGGCCGCTTCGGCGCCTCGCCGGATCCTGCGTAGGCTGGGCACATGGCGCTGTTCGGACGGTCTCGACGCTCGGCCCCGCGCAGTGGCGCGGCGCGGCACGGGCGTCATGGGCGCGTCGGCCGGAGCCCGGTCGTGCGCCCGCCGCTGCCGCCCATCGACACGCGCATCGAGCGCTTCGAGGTGGCCGTGGGCGGTGCCGCCGAGTACCTGCGCGGCGCGTGGCCCGAGCTCCGGGATGTGAGCTTCGAGATCGGGCGACTCCCCCGCGAGGCGGACGAGGAGGGCATCCCGCGCTGGACGCTCGATCGCGAGGCGCGCCGGATCATCCTGTATCGGATCCCGATCGAGCGCCTGAACCGCCTGCACCGCGTCGAGGAGACGCAGCGCCGCATGATGATCGAGGGCGAGGTCTTCCGTGCCGCCGCCGACTACCTCGGCCGCGACCCCTGGGATCTCGGCCCGGACCGCTTCCGCTTCTTCTGACCCGGCTCCCCGCGCGGCCGGCTACGGGTAGACGACCACCGGGCGCGGGCGCGCGGCGTCCGGCCAGAGCGCGAACGACGCCACGGCCGACGGTGAGGCGAACCCGACGGCCGCGTGCACGGCGGCCCCGCCCGGGTCGACGATGTAGACCGTGCGCGGGGTCAGGGGCCGGGTCACCGTCTCTCCGGCGGGGATCACGATGTCCTTCGGCGTGCCATCGACCCGGGCGATGGTCACGGTCACGGTCTCGTCCGACGGATTCGCGATGCTCAGCGCGGCGTCCGACCCCTTCGGGACGGCGAACAGGGTCCGCTGGGCGACGGCCGGGGCGGCGGTGTGCCAGGCGAAGTCGGCGCCCTTGCCGAAGCCGGTCGTCTGCCAGACGGCGGCGACCACAGGGGCATCGCTCTGGACGGTCACCGTGTAGTCGCCGGCGACGAGGCCGCCGAGATCCACCTCGAGCGGGCTGCCCGCGACGGCCTGGACCGTCTCGGGCTCCCGCGCGGGCGCACCGCCCGAACCCGCCTCGCTGACGGTGATGGTGACCGCGGCGTCCTGCTCGGACAGCAGACGCACGATGGTCGTGGCGCCCTCGGTCGTCGCGGCGGCGCCCACGACCCGGAGTCCCGGGATGATCTGGGTGGTGGCGGGGCGCACGGCCGACTGCAGGTCGATACCGCCCGGATCGAGCGTGCGGATCAAGCTCGACTGCAGGGTCGCCCGCACGGGCGCTCCCGTGGCGGTGATGCGCAGCACGGGGCTCGCCTCGCCACCGGCGAGACCGGCGATCGGCAGCGCGACCTGCGTGCGCGGCGGGATCGCCACGGCCTCCGCGCCCGGAGGGGTCGTGGGGCCGCTCACGCCGTAGACGGTGATCTGCACGGTGGCATCGACGTCGCCCGGGTTGGCGACGAGCAGGATCCCGGTGGTGCCGGTCTCGGTGTCGCCGCCCACGATCCACGACTCCATCTGCGGGGCGCGGCACGCGGAGGCGGCGAAGCCCGAGAGGTCGACGTCCGACACCGACACCGAGGACGCCGCGGCGGCCGAGACCGGCTCCTTGCCGTCGGGCAGCTGAACGAAGCGCGAGGCCGCCGCCTCGCCCTCCACCGTCGGCTGGGCGAGGGCGTCGGAGGCGGGCGCGTCGCCCTGGTCGTTGCCGCTGGTGACGGTGCTCGGGGCGGCGACGGTCAGCGCCTGGGCGTTCTGCGGATCCCGCCCGAGGGCGAGCAGGGGCCCGTCGCAGGCCAGGACGGTCTCGGCGGGCGCGGGCGTGACATCGAGTGCGACCGGCGGAGTCGAGACACCGGGCCATGGCAGGGCGGCCGCGGCGGTCACGGCCGCCACGGCGCCGATCGCCGTCACGGAGCCGAGGATCAGGCGGGCCCCGAGCCCGGCCGGGAAGCGCGACGGCCTCTTCACGCGATCGGCGCTCATGCGTCCGCCCCCTCGTAGCCGCGGCCGACGACGCGCGGCATCCGGCGCGCCGCGCGCCGCGACGCGAACGTCGGGACAGCCAGCAGCAGCGCCACCAGCAGCGCGAGGGCCTGGGTGGTCAGGATCCAGCGGGCAGTGGCCTGCTGGCGGTCGTCGAGCCCGGGACGGGGCTGCGGATCGGCGTCGAGACGCCACAGCACACCCTTGGCCGTCTCTCCGACGCGGACGAATCCGGGTCGCTGGTCGATCGCGGTGATCGCATCGAGGCGGCGGGTGCGGGCGGCGTCCGTCTCGCCCGGCCCCGACGCGCCGGCGGTCAGCAGCACGAAGCGCACCCCGGCCTCGCTCAGCAGAGACTGCACCTGGCCTGAGCTGGCGCTGACGAGGTCGCTCGAGATCTCGGCGAGTGCGCGGTCGTCGTCACCCACCACCGGGTCCGTGTTCTGCAGGGTCGACTGGCCGCCCAGCGTCTCGCTGGCGCCCCAGACGAGGCGCGTCGCCACGCCGCCGTCGGGCTGCGCCGTGAGGACGAGCGTGCCGAGGTCGTCCTCGTCGGCCGCGCGGGCGGTGACGTAGGCGGGCAGCGTCGAGGCCGGGCCGTTGGCGAGCACGGCATCGCCGCGCGCGAGGGAGGTCAGCGAGGGGACGGAGAGCGCGACGATGCAGGCGGCGGCGAGAAGGCCCGCGAGCCGGGCGAGCCCGCGCCGCGGGATGCCCGCGTCGAGGGTGACCGCGGCGGCCGCGACGACGCCGAGCCACGCGAGGCTGAGGCTCGTCCCGGTCCAGACCGGGACGGCGGTGGCGGCGTCGGTGGCGACCTGCACGACCGAGACGAGGTGCGCGGCCACCAGCCCGACGGTGGCGATGACGACGCCCGCGATTCCCACGCGCCAGCGGGGCGTGAGCGGCGCCGCCAGTGCGAGCACGGCGAGCGGGATCAGCAGGAACGGCACCCAGAGGGTGCTCGCGTCGGCGGCCCCCATCCAGGCGAGGGCCGATCCCCAGCCCGCCGGGTCGGCGGTCGGGAAGCCGAAGGCGAGCAGCAGCGGGTCGGTGGCGCTGCCGGCCCACGGGTGCCCCGGGTCGGCCAGCAGGCCCCAGGGGGTGCCGCGCGTCAGCTGGGCCTGCACGAGCGGCACGGCGAACACCGCGCTCGGCACGATCAGCCACAGCACCCGCGCCAGCCCGCGGCGGATCTGGAACGCGATCGCCAGCAGCAGGCCGAGCGCCCAGAGCACCACAACGGCGGGGGCGAGAGACGGCGCGCAGGCGAGCACACCCAGCAGCAGGATCGACGCCGCACCCGACGCGCCCCACGAGCGGTGCGCCACCGAGGCGGTGAAGAACAGCCAGGGCAGCAGCAGGTGCAGCAGCACCGCGGCGGGGCGGCCCTCGATCAGGGCGGCGAGGAAGCTCGGCGCCAGCGCCCACACAACGGCCGCCGCGGCGCGCACGCCGGAGCGGTCGGACACGCGGGTGGCGGCGAACCAGCCGCCGAGCACGGCGAGCGGCAGCGCGAGGACCCACAGCGCCACAAGAGCGAAGGACGGGCGGGCGGGCGAGAGGGATCCGAGGAGGGCGACGACCCCGGCGAAGGGGTCCGCGGGCCCGACGTCCCCCAGGCCGGTGGCACGCGCCCCGAAGGCGGCGTCGGCCCACAGGCCCGCGACGGCGTCGCGCAGGGGCAGCAGGGCGCCGCCGCCGAGCACGGGCCAGGCCAGCAGGGGCAGGAAGGCGACGACCGAGACCACGAGCGCGGCGAGCACTGCCCAGGCGCCTCCGCCCCCGAAGAACCGCAGCTCGCGCCGGACGACGGGCTCGCCCCCGTCCGGATCCTGATGCTCTCGCAGCTGCGCCGGGGTGGCCCGCAGCGGGGTGATCTGCGCCCACGAGCCCGTGCGGAAGGCCCGGATCGCGCGGCGGGAGCGCACGATCGCCGACAGCCGCACCATCACCGTGACGGCGGCGCCCCACTCGGCAGGTACCCGCGCGGGGGCCTTGGCGACCAGATGCAGGAACGTGCGCCACAGTGCGAGCGGCAGCAGCGACAGCCAGTGCAGCGGCACGGCCCACAGCGGCGCGTAGGCGAGGCGGCGGTGCAGCTGGGCGGTGCGCACGGCGTAGGCGCGCGCCATACGCTGCTGCGGGATGCCCGCCATGCCGGCCACCGGCGCGTGCACGCGCGCCCCGGGGGCCAGCGCCACGCGGCGCCCCCCGAGCCGGGCGCGGACACCCATGTCGAGGCCCTCGTCCGCACCGGCGAGCGCCGGGTCGGGCAGCAGGTGGGCCCGGGCGTCGCTGCGCAGCAGCATGCCGCGCACGTCGGCACCGAGGACGTCGTCGTCGCCGTCGTGCTGGCCCTGGTCGTACTCTCCCCCGGCCAGCGCCACCGTCCGCCCGTAGCGGGTCATGCTGACACCCAGCGAGACGATGACGGACGGATCCTGGGCGTCGACCAGCTTCGGCGCGGCGATGGCCACCGACGGCGCACGCTCCAGGGCCGCGGCGAGAGCGGCGAGCGTGCCGGGCTCGGGCTGGGTGTCGTGTGCGAGCAGCCAGACGGCGCGCCCCTCGGGGACGCGAGCGGCACCCATCCGCACGGCCGTGGCGAACGAGGTGGTGGCGGGCGCCTCGATGGCGCCCTCCGCCCCGGAGCCGTCGATCAGGGTGCGCAGCTTCTCGGCCGATCCGCACACCACCACCGTGAGGTGGTCGACGGGACGCTCCTGCGCGCGCAGGGCGTCGAGGGTGCGCTCGAGCTGGGCGGCGGCCGCGGGAGTGGCGCGCGCGACGAGGATGGCGTGGACGGCGGGGGGCATATCGCGGTCGACTCTAAGCGCCGCTTCCCCGATGCCGTGGGAGGTCACGGGCGTTTCGACTCGCTTCGCGCGCTCGATGAGCGGGAGGGTTCGGGAGCGCGGCGCGCTCGGCGTGAGCGCGGGAGGGGCGTCAGCCCGCGGCGCGCTTGAGCTTGCGGCGCTCGCGCTCGCTCAGGCCGCCCCAGATGCCGAAGCGCTCGTCGTTCTGCAGGGCGTACTCGAGGCACTGGCTGCGCACGTCGCACGTGGTGCAGATGCGCTTCGCGTCGCGGGTCGATCCGCCCTTCTCGGGGAAGAACGCCTCGGGGTCGGTCTGGGCGCACAGCGCGTCGCTCTGCCAGGCGAGGGCGCTGTCCTCATCGGTCTGCGGCGTGCGCACACCGGGCACACCCAGGTTCACCGGGTCGACGAACCAGTTGTCCGGCACCCCGGAACGGTACTGCGATGAAGTCATTTCGCTCTCCCACTCCTTCATGGCCCCCAACGGGCGCGACATCGTGAGAGTAATTACACCTGTGTGATTCCCAAAACTCAAGCCGCAGATCGTAAACCCTCAACCGAGGCATGAATCTTCATTGCCGCGCCTCGGCGTGTCGGCTACGGCGTGTCGCGATCCGTCGATGGTGTGCCGGGCTGCGCGATGAACGCCTCGCCGTCGCCGGTGATCCGGATCCGGCTCTCGTCCGGGGTGACGAACACCGCGCGAGCGGGGGTGAGCGCGACCTCTCGCCCGTCGTCGCCCGCGACCGTCACGGCGCCCGCCGTGGCGAGGACGATCAGCGGGCCCGCGGGCCGGATGACCGCCTCGGCACCGCCCGCGCTCACGCGGGCGCGCAGGAGCGCGAAGTCCGGCACGTCGGCCGGGAACGCATCCACGCCGCGGTCCTCGCCGACGCAGACCGGCAGGACCACCGGCACGGGGCCCGGCGTCGGATCGAGGATGCGCAGCAGCTCGTCGACGTCGATCCGCTTCGGGGTGAGGCCGCCGCGCAGCACGTTGTCGCTCGCGGCCATCAGCTCGACGCCGAGGCCCGACACGTAGGCGTGCAGCATGCCGGCGCGCAGGAACACGCTCTCACCGCGACGGAGCACCACGTAGTTCATCAGCAGCGCGACGACCACGCCGGGGTCCCCCGGGTACCAGTGCGCGAGGCGGCGCGCGTTGGCGAGCTCGGCCGCGAACTCGGTCGACTGCGCGTCCGCCAGCGCGGCCTCGATCGCCGCCACGACATCGCGCGCCTCGCCCGACAGCAGCCAGCCGATCGCGTTCGCGAGGCCCTCGTCATCCGCCAGTCGCGCCCGCAGCGGCGCGGCCGCCTCCCCGAGCGCCTCCAGCAGCCGCCGCGTCGCGCCGAGCTCGCGGAGGCCGCTCAACGCCTCGAAGCGATCGGACAGCGCCACGATCATCTCGGGCTTGTGGTTGTCGTCCGCGTAGTTGCGCGGCGCGCCCTCGGGCAGGCTCGCCTCGCGGGCGAACGCCTCCTCGGCCTGCGCCTTCGACGGGTGCACCTGGATCGAGAGCACCTGCGAGGCCGCCAGCAGCTTCAGGAGGTAGGGCAGGCGGGCGGTGATCCCGTGCGCCGCGCCCTCCGCGGCGATCCAGCGGTCGAGCGTGAGCCCCGATCCGTCGGCGACCTCGGAGGGGTCGGACGGGTGGTCGCCGTACCAGATCTCGGCCTCGGGCCCTGCGGCGTCGGGGCGCCCCTCGAGGGCGGCGATCAGGGTCGTGGACCCCCAGGCGTAGTCGCGCGGGGCATTGGTCAGCGGAAGCAACACGTCACCAGGGTATTGGTCTCGTGCCGGTAGCCTGAGTTCACGATGGCCCAGATCACGCGGTACACGGCTCACAACCCTCCGACGGCACCGGAGAGGGAGGCCACCTCGCACCAGCTTCTGCGCGCGTATGCGGCCTTCGTGCTGTTCGCCGGGTTCGCCCATTCGCTCTGGTGGAACCTGCTCGGCGAGGCCGGCGCGGTCGCGGTGCTCGCCTTCACCACGGGCGCCTCCGTCGCGCTCTGGGTCCCCCTCATCCGCAGGGCGGGCCTGCGCTGGCGGCGCCTGCCGTGGATGGCGCTCGCGTACGTCGCCTTGGCGCTGGTGTCGGTGCTGTGGTCGCAGTGGCCCGGCGCGACGCTGCTGACCTGGGCGCTGCTGGCCGGCTGCACGGTGCAGGCCCTCGTCATCGCCCACACCCTGAGCTGGGCGGAGATCCTCCGCGCGCTCGACGTCGCGCTGAAGTGGGTCATGGGCCTCTCCCTGGCCATCGAGCTGTGGGTGGCGCTGGTGCGCCGCGAGGCCCTCCTGCCGAACTTCGTCGACGCACCGGCCGACGTCGACCCCCAGCTGTACTGGGTGCGCGGCAACCTGTTCGAGGCGATCATCGGCGAGCGCATCCAGGGCATCGTCGGCAACGCCAACTACCTCGGCATCCTCTGCGTGCTGGCCCTGGTCGTGTTCTCGATCCGCCTCGCCACGCACCCCCCGTACGCCGCCATGCAGATCGTGTGGCTCACGGTGACGGCCCTGCTGTTCGTCCGCTCCGGGTCGGCGACGGCGCTCGCCTCGTTCGTCGGGGCTCTTGTGGTGCTCCTCATGGTGCTCACGATGCGGCGTGCCCGGACCTCCGGCGAGCGCAGCCGCCGCTACCTGCTCTTCTCCGGGATCGGGGTCGGCGCCGTGATCATCGTCTGGCAGCTGTGGGATCGCGCGCTGGGCATGCTCGGCCGCGACGACTCGCTCACCGGTCGCAACGAGATCTGGGCCGCGGTCTGGGAGCGCGCGCAGGAGCACCCCGTGCTCGGCAGCGGGTTCTCGTCCCCCTGGGTGCCCTGGGACCCGGCGTTCGACGGCTGGATCGTCGACCACGGGCTCTCGGTCTTCCACGCGCACAACATGTGGCTCGACGTGTTCATGCAGCTCGGCGCGGTGGGCATCGTGCTGGTGTTCGGCGTGTACGCGGCGCTGACGTGGCGGGGCTGGTTCTTCGCCGTCGACCGGCCGCGCTGGGACCTCGACGCGAACCGGCCCTATTCGCCCATCTCGATGCTCGTCCCGCTGGTCGCCGCCCTGCTGCTGGTGCAGGGGCTGACCGAGTCCGGCCCGATCATGCTGTGGGGCTGGTCGCTGGCCGTCATGCTCTCGTTCAAGATGAAGCTCGCGCCGATCGTCGGCGTGGGCGCCGACCTGCCCGCGCGCGAGGTGCTCGCGCGATGAGCACGGGCGGCGGCGCGCACGCGGCCGGACTCATCCGGCTGCTGCAGTCCGCCGACTTCGCCCGCGCCTTCACCCTCGCCGCGCTCGGCACCGGCTTCGCATCTCTGCTGATCGGCCGCACGGCCGGATCGGTCACGCTCGTCACCATCGTGATCGCCCTCGACGTGGTGGGCGCGGCGATCCTGTTCGCCCGGCGCGACGAGCTCACGCTGCTGCGCTTCGCCCCCACGAGCCTCCTCGCCTTCCTCGCCTGGACCCTCGCCAGCACCTTCTGGTCGTTCGATCGGGCCTCGACCCTGCGCGGGTGGTTCGAGCTGCTCGCCTGGGGCCTGCTCGCGATCGTGATCGCGCACGTGCGCGACACCTTGCAGACGGTCCGCGCGCTCGGCGACGTGATGCGCTGGATGCTCGCGATCTCGCTCGGTGTCGAGATCCTCTCGGGGATCCTGCTCGACATCCCGTTCCCGTTCCTCGGCGTCGCGGGCGACATCGCGTTCGGCGGCCCGATCCAGGGGATCTTCGGCACCCGCAACATGCTCGGGTTCGTCGCCGTGATGGCGCTCATCACGTTCACGATCGAGTGGCTCAGCCAGTCGATCTCGCTGCGTCTGTCGATCTTCTCCCTCACGCTCGCCGCGTTGCTGGCGGTGCTGTCCGCCTCCCCCACGGTGCTCGTGATCGCCGTCGCCGTGGGCGCCGCTACCCTGGCGCTGGCGCTGGTGCGCCGTTCCGCACCCGAGCACCGGCGCACCACGCACACCGCGATCGGCGCGGTCGTGGCGACGGTGCTGATCGTGTGCTGGTTCCTGCGGCACCTGATCATCCGGCTGCTGGACGCGGCCAGCGACTTCTCGATCCGGGCGGATCTGTGGAACGAGATCCTCGACTGGGTGCGCCCGCGCCCCGTGCAGGGCTGGGGCTGGCACGGGCCGTGGCTGCGGGGCGACGACGCCTCGGCACCCTACCCGCTCAACGTCATCAACTTCACCCTCGATGACCGTCATGCCTCCGCCCTGAACTCGTTCTTCGACGTGCTGATCCAGGTCGGCTGGGGTGGGCTGCTGCTGTTCGGCGGGATGAGCGTTGTGGCGGTCGTGCGGTCGTGGCTGGTCGCCGGCGAGAGACGCTCGATCGTGCATGCGTGGACCCCGCTGATGCTGGTGGCGCTCCTGGTCGACTCGATGTTCGAGAGCTTCACGCTCACCGGCCTCGGCTGGATGATGCTCGTGGTCTGCGCGGTGCGCGCCGGCCAGTCGCGCTCGTGGCGCGAGCGCATCCGCGATCTGGCCGAGGGCGCGCCCGGCGGTCACGGCTCCGGGTCGTCCCAGGATCCGCTCTCGGGCGCACGGTAGGCTCGGGGGCGGTCCGCGCCGCCTAGATCCGGTGCACACACGCTGAAACCGTTCGGAGCCCGCCTTGGTTCACGTCCTCCAGAACGTGGTCTTCCCCCTCGACCGCGACCCCGACCTGCTGCCGCTCTACGCCGATCCCGATGCGTGGACGACCGTGAAGCTCGCCCCGACCGACGACCACAAGAAGGTCCAGGAGGAGACGCCGCTGCGCGTGTCCGACAACGCCCGCCTGAGCAACATCCTCGGCCGGCACCGCGCGCGCATCGTCGCGGGGCGACGGGTGTCCTTCGGGGCGTACTTCAACGCGTTCCCCGCGGCCTACTGGCAGCACTGGACGCCGATCCGCGACGTGCGCCTGACGGTCCGCACCACGGGCGACGCCACGATCCTCGTGTTCCGCTCGAACGGCGCGGGCGTGCGCCAGCGTCTCGAGACGCGCGACGTCAGCGGCACGAGCGAGACCAGCTTCGACATCTCGCTGACGCAGTTCAGCGACGGCGGCTGGATCTGGTTCGACATCGCCACCGACACGCAGGAGGCGATCTTCGAGGGCGCCGAGTGGACCACCGAGCAGGATCCGGTGCGCACCGGCAAGGCATCGCTCGGCATCACGACCTACAACAAGCCCGACTACTGCGTGGGCACGCTCCGCGCGCTGACCGAGAGCCCCGAGGTCCTCGAGCTCGTCGACCGCGTGTTCCTCGTCGACCAGGGCACCGACCGGGTCGACGCGCAGCCGGACTTCTCCGAGGTCTCCGACGCGCTCGGCGAGCAGCTGCAGATGATCATCCAGCCCAACCTCGGCGGATCCGGCGGCTTCGCCCGCGCGATGTCCGAGACGCTGAAGCGCCCGCAGAGCGACTTCGTCCAGCTGCTCGACGACGACGTGCGGATCGAGCCCGAGTCGCTGCGCCGCTCGATCGTCTTCGGTCGCTACACGACCAAGCCGACCCTGGTGGGCGGTCACATGTTCGATCTCCTCGACCGCCCCAAGCTGCACGCCTGGGCCGAGGTCGTCGACGAGCGGACGTTCATGTGGCGCAACCTCTTCTCCGAAGAGGGCCTGATGCCGCACGACTTCGGTGTGACGAACCTGCGCCAGACCAAGAAGCTCCACATGCGCATGGACGCCGACTACAACGGCTGGTGGATGTGCCTGATCCCGACCGCGGCGATCCGCAAGGTCGGTCTGTCGCTTCCCGCGTTCATCAAGTGGGACGACGCCGAGTTCTGCCTGCGCGCCGGCCGCTCGGGCTTCCCGACCGTGTCGATGCCCGGCGTCGCCCTGTGGCACGTGTCGTGGATCGGCAAGGACGACGCCATCGACTGGCAGGCCTACTTCCACGCCCGCAACCGGACGGCGGCGGCGCTGCTGCACTCGAAGAAGCCGCGCGGCGGCACCTTCCTGTTCTCGAGCCTCAAGACGGCGCTGAAGCACCTGCTGATGATGCAGTACTACCCCGCCGAGCTGCGCCTGCAGGCGCTCCGCGACATCCTGTCCGGCCCCCAGCACATGGTCGAGAACCTCGCCACGGCGATGCCGGCGGCACGGGCCACCGCGCAGCGCTTCCCCGAGACCGTTGTGCACAAGGAGACCGAGCGGGTGCTGCGCTCCCGAAAGGGCCGTCCCGTCCAGCGCCGCGGCAACCGCCTGGCGCTCGACCAGGCCCCGACCGGCGCCGCCATGGCCGCGTTCACCGCCATCCACGTGGTGCTGCACTGGTTCCACTCCCCCAAGCCGAAGAACGTGCGCATGCCCGAGGTCGAGTTCGCCAAGGGCGACGCCGACTGGTGGCGCATCCCGTACTACGACAGCGCGCTCGTGAGCTCGGCCGACGGATCCGGCAAGCAGATCTACACGCGCGACCGGGCCCGCTTCCGCTCGATGCTCGTCGAGACGCTGAGCCTGCACCTGAAGGTGTGGCGCCGCTGGCCGCGACTGGCGATGCAGTACCGCCGCCAGGTCAAGCACATCACCTCGGTGGCCACGTGGGACGGCATCTTCACGGGGGACGGCAAGTGACCAAGACCCTCGCCCCCGCCCCGGACGCGACGCTTCCCGCCTCGTTCGATCCCGCGACGGCGACGATCGTGATCGTCACCTACAACCGCTCGCATCTGCTGCGCGGCCTGCTCGAGTCGATCGTGCGCATGGACCCGAAGCCGGGCCACGTCGTCGTCGTCGACAACGCCTCGGCCGACGACACCACCGAGGTCGTCGAGTCGTTCCGCGCGCGCCTCGGGTCCGAGCTCGTCTACCGCCGTCTCGAGGAGAACACGGGCGGATCCGGCGGGTTCAGCGAGGGCATGCGCGTCGCCTACGAGCTCGGATCCGAATGGATCTGGCTGATGGACGACGACGTCGAGGTGATGCCGGACGGCCTCACCCGCATGGGCGTCTGGACGCCGCGCTTCAAGAGCATCCAGGGGCGCCGCTACGACTACGACGGCAGTGAGTTCTACTGGCAGTACCGGGTCTCACCGTCGCTGGGCATCCCGATCCCCTTCGCGCCCGCCGACTTCGACGCCTCGGGCTACCGCGAGATGAACTCGGGTTGCTTCGAGGGCATGTTCATCCACCGCGACATCGTGCGCCAGGTGGGTCTGCCCGATCCGCGGTTCTTCATCTACTGGGACGACCAGACCTACGGCTGGCTCGCCTCGCGGCTCACGACGTCGGTCATCGTGAACGAGTTCGTCCTGCGCCGCACGCGCGAGCTGAAGCAGTGGGACATGGGCATCCGGCACCTGAACGCCTCGAGCAACGCGTACCGGTACTACATCATGCGCAACCGCGGCATCATGAAGCACTACTTCCAGGCGCACGGCGCCTACCGCCCCGTGCGGTACACGCTCGGCACGGCGCTGACCTTCGTCAAGGAGCTGATCCGCCTGGTCGCCGTCGAGCGCACGGTGCGCGGGACGAGCAACCTGTTCCGCGGCATCCGCGACGGTCGCCGGATCGCCGCCGACCCGACGTGGAAGACGATGCCCGCCCTCGACGCGAGCTGAGCTCCGCCGTCTCGCGGAAGGCCCGGCCGCTCGGCCGGGCCTTTCGCGTGCGGGTCAGAGCGGGTAGAGCCGGTCGGCGAGCGCGCGCTTGCGCGCCCCGAACTGCTTCGCCTTGTCGGGGAACGAGGTGTCCATCGAGGCGTCCTCCGAGCGGATCACGTCGCCCGGCGCGACGGGCACCCAGCCGGTGCCCTGCTCCAGCAGGCGGCGGTTGGCGACGTCGTCCTCGCCGCCATCGCCGATGACCACGAACCCCATGGCGCCGGCCGCGGCAGCGAGCAGGTGGACGTGGGCGCGTGATGCCACCCAGCGCTGGCCCGCGCGGGCCGGGAGCCCGTCGGCCCAGAGCTCGCCGAACGGGTGGAAGCGCGCATCCGGACGCGCGACGCCGCGGAAGCGATGATCCTCGGGGGCAAGCGCCTCGACGAAGGCGACGCTCGCGGGCGAGATGCCGGCGGCGAACCCGTCGATGGTGGCGGTGATCGTCGCGTCGTCCCACTCCGCGCGGTCGCCCTCGATGAGCACAACGCGGTCGCAGGTGGGCCGGCGGTCGAACAGGGGGCGCTTGAGCGCGAGGGCGAGGTAGGCGTCATCCAGCGCCGTCTCGGCGGGTTCGACCTCGGCGAAGGCGTCGAGGTCAGCGGGGAGGTCGATGCCCGTGGCGATCACCCGCACCCCGAACGCCTCGTGCACGGCCCGTGCGGCCGAGAGCAGCCCGGGCTGGTCGGTCAGATGCGGACCGCCCACGAGGTGGATCGAGCCCACCTTGCGCAGCTGCAGCAGCCCGTTGTCGAACCAGGGCGAGCCGAGGTCGCGGACAAGGCGCCCGATCCGGTCCGCGGCGGCCTCCGCGTCGAGGCCGTCCCCGCCGCGCACGAGCTCCCAGAGGGTGTCGGTGGTGCGCAGCCGCGGATGCGTCGAGCGGAACAGGTGCGCCGCGCGGCCGGGGTGCGGGCAGTCGAGCCACACCTCGCGCTCGGGGTGGCGCAGCGCGAGGTAGTCGAGCCACGCCCGGGTGATCAGCTCCTCGCCGTAGTTCGGGACGCCGGCGGCGGAGACGAGGTACAGGGGCTGGGACGCCGTGGTGAGGGGACCGGCGGCGGGCGCGGCGGGCGTCGGAGACGCCGGCCTTGTCGCGGGCATCTTCGCGCGCGACGGACCGAATAGCTTCATTGCGTAGAGGGCTCCAGGGAAGGACGGACGCGCCAGGGTCGGGATGAGGAGCGGGAACTCCTCCCCCTGCGCGCTCCCAGACAACGTACAGGAAGACCGCCCCGAAGGCGGACATCACTGTCCGATCAGGTCGGATTGTCGGCGTTGTACCTGTCGATGACCTCGCCGATCGGCCCGTCCAGCACCAGCGCATGATCCCGGATGTAGAGGCCGCGCGTGCAGAAACGACGCAGGTCCCTCTCGTTGTGACTGACGAAGAACAGCGTCCGTCCCTCGGCCAGCAGCTCGTCGATCCTGCGATAGCACTTCGCGCGGAATGCGCGGTCGCCCACGGCGAGCACCTCGTCCACGAGGAGGATCGGCTCGTCCAGCTGCGAGACCACGGAGAACGCCAGGCGCACCTTCATGCCGTTGGACAGGTGCTTGTAGGGCGTCTCCTGGAACTCCTCGAGTTCGGCGAAGGCGATGATGCCGTCGTAGCGACGTGCCACCTCGGCCTTCGACATGCCATGCAGCCCGGCGGTGAGGCGGACGTTCTCACGCACGGTGAGGTCGCCGACGAAGCCTCCCGTGAGCTCGATCAGCGGCGCCACCCCCGCGTTGACCTGCACGCTGCCCTCGTCGGGCAGCAGCACCCCGGCTACCAGTTTCAGAAGCGTCGACTTGCCCTGTCCGTTGCGTCCGACCACGCCGATCGACTCGCCCGGGCGAACACGGAAGGAGACATCGCGCAGCGCCCAGAACTCCCCAGGGCGCGTGCGCCGCGAGGCGTCTGCGAAGAGATCCTTGATGCTGCGACGGCCGCGGCGATTGCGGCGGAAGCGCACGCCGAGTCCCGCCACCTCGATAGCGGTCTCGTCGGTCAGCGCCTCCATCACAGCTCCTTCAGCAGCGGACGCTCGAGCCTGCGGAACATCAGGGCCCCGAGCGCCAGGAACACCAGGCACATGGCCGCCGAGACGAGCACGGCGGACGGATCCCACGTCTCGGGGAAGAAGCCGACGCGATACAGCGTGAAGATCCCCGCCAGCGGGTTGAAGGCCATCACGGAGGTCAGCCCGCCCGGCAGGTCGGCAAGGCCGTAGATCACGGGCGACCCGTAGAAGAGCGCGCGCAGGATCAGACGCGTGGTGCGCTCGAGGTCGGTGAACAGCACGCACAGCGGCGCGACCAGGAGCCCGAGGCCCACCAGAAGCACGGCCTGCAGCAGCACACCGAGCGGAAAGAGCAGGATGGCCCAGTTCACCTCGGCGCCGGCGAACACCGCGAACAGCACAAGGACCGGCAACGCGAACAGGAACTCGAGTCCCTTGCTCAGCACGATCCGGTTCACCCAGATCGAGCGCGGGATCGCGGTGGAGCGCACGAGCTTCGCGTCCTTGTTGAACGCGCGGGTGAAATCGGTCACGGCGGCGTTGAACCAGACCCAGGCGAGCAGTCCGGAGATGAGGAAGACGATGTACGGCTCCTCGCCCACGGAGTCGCGATGGAAGACGACCGTGAAGACGAACCAGTAGATGCCGCTCATGACGAGCGGATCCAGCACCGACCACAGGTACCCCAGCCAGCTGGTGGCATAGCGGACCTTCAGATCGCGCGCAGAGAGCAGCCACAGCGAGTGGAGGTACCGCCGGGGTGTCCCCGGGGCTCCGATCGTGTGACTGCCCGTGTCGGCGTGGCCCGTCATGGCAGGTTCGCCCCGCTCAGCCGTTGAGGTGGTTGTTCCACAGCGACAGCGCCGACCCGATGGCCATGTGCATGTCGAGGTACTGGTACGTGCCGAGGCGTCCGCCGAAGTGCACGTCCTTCTCGCCCTTCTGCAGCTCGCGGTAGGCGAGCAGACCCGAGCGGTCATCGGTCGAGTTGACGGGGTAGTACGGCTCGTCGTCGCGGGTGGCGAAGCGCGAGAACTCGCGCATGATGACCGTCTTGTCGGTCGGGTAGAGATCCTTGCGCTCCGGGTGGAAGTGCTTGAACTCGTGGATGCGCGTGTACGGCACGTCGGGGTCGGGGTAGTTCATGACGGAGGTGCCCTGGAAGTCGCCGACGCTCAGGACCTCCTCCTCGAAGTCCAGCGTGCGCCACGACAGCTCGCCCTCGGCGTAGTCGAAGTAGCGGTCGACGGGGCCCGTGTAGACGATCGGCACCTGGCCGACGAGCGCCTTCTTGTTCAGCGGCTGCGACTCGTCGAAGAAGTCGACGTTCAGCTTCACGTCGATGTTCGGGTGGTCGGCCATGCGCTCGATCCACGCGGTGTAGCCGTCGGTCGGCAGGCCCTCCCACGTGTCGTTGAAGTAGCGGTTGTCGTAGTTGTAGCGCACGGGCAGGCGGCTGATGATGTCGGCCGACAGCTTCTCGGGCTCGGTCTGCCACTGCTTGGCGGTGTAGTGCGAGAAGAACGCGTCGAACAGGGGGCGCCCGACGAGCGCCACACCCTTCTCGACGAAGTTCTGGGCCGTGGCCACGTCGTACTCGCCGGCCTGCTCGCGCACCAGCGCGCGGGCCTCGTCGGGCGTGAGCGCCTTGCCGAAGAACTGGTTGATGGTGTGCAGGTTCACCGGGAGCGAGAACACCTGGTCGTTGTGCGTCGAGTAGACGCGGTGCACGTAGTTCGTGAAGGTCGTGAACCGGTTGACGTACTCCCACACCGTCGCGTTCGAGGTGTGGAACAGGTGCGCGCCGTAGCGGTGCACCTCGATGCCGGTGATCGGCTCGTTCTCGCTGTACGCGTTGCCGCCGATGTGGTGGCGGCGGTCGATGACGGTCACCTTGCGGCCGGCGTTCGCCGCGCGCTCCGCGATGGTGAGTCCGAAGAAACCGGAGCCGACGACAAGCAGATCCATACGTGTACACGCCTTCACATGGGGAACAGGTCCGCCGCGGCCTGAGCGGCGACGCCCCATCCTATCCAGGCGCCATTGGTAGTCTGATGAGCGCATGAGCGCGCCTGAGAACCCCGAGACCGAGCCCGCCCGGGACCCAGACCTCCCCGGCGGCGCTGAGCAGGCGATCGGCGGCGGCACCGCCGAGGCCGGCCCCCTGCTGAGACTGATCAAGGACCGCCGCGTCGCGTTCCTGGTCGTCGGCGGCCTGAACACGGGGATCGGCTTCGTCTGGTTCATCCTCTTCTCGGTGCTGTTCGAGCGGATCTGGCCCGACGGGGGCTGGCACATCTTCCTCACGATCACGTGCGCGCACCTGTTCAGCACCATCTCCGCGTTCGTGCTGTACCGGAAGCTCGTCTTCCGCGTGCACGGGCACCTGTGGCTCGACTTCTGGCGGTTCCAGCTCGTCTACCTGTCGTCGTTCCTGCTCAACCAGCTTGTGGTGCCGACCCTCAAGCTGGGGCTCGGGATGGACCCGATCCTGGCCCAGTTCCTCTTCACCTTCGTGATCGCGCTGATCAGCTACGTCGGCCACAGCCGCTTCTCGTTCCGCCGGAAGGAGGGGTCATGACCTCCCCCACGCCCCGCACGCCGACGCTGAGCGTCGTCGTCCCCGCCTACAACAACGCGCGCACGCTCGCCGAGACGCTCCGCTCGATCCTGGATCAGGACGTGGCGGGGATGGAGGTGATCGTCGCCGACCACGCGTCCGCCGACGACACGCTCGAGGTGATGCGCTCGTTCGCGGACGACCCGCGCGTCACCCTGCTCGAGACCGAGGCAGGCGGCGGCGCCGGGCGCAACTGGAACCGGGTGACCGAGGCGGCGCGCGGCACCTACCTGAAGCTCGTGTGCGGCGACGACGTGCTGCGCCCGGGTGTGCTGGCGCGCCAGGTCGAGCTCCTCGACACCACCGGCGCCGTCATGACCGCCTGCCGCCGCGACCTCATCGACGCGTCCGGGGCGGTGCTGCTGCCCGCGTGGGGTCTGCGCGGGCTCGGACGGCGCATGCCCGGCGCCGAGGCCGTGCGCCGCGCGGTGCGCGCGGGCTCGAACCTCTTCGGCGAGCCGGCCTCCGTGATGATGCGCCGCGACGTCCTCTCGCGCACGGGCGGCTGGAACGACCGCTTCTCGTACTTCATCGACCAGTCCACGTACACGCGTGTGCTGTTCGAGGGCGACTTCGTGCCCGACCCCGAGGTCGGCGCCACGTTCCGCATGAGCGACGCGCAGTGGAGCGTCGCTCTCGCCTCGCGTCAGGCCGCCGAGGCCCGCGAGTACCACGCCTGGGTGCGCGAGACGCACCCGGAGCACTTGTCGGCTCTCGACCGCCGCATCGGAGATCTCCGCGCCGCCCTGATGTCCCGGGCACGGCGGCTCTCCTATCGTCTACTCAAGAGGAGGATGCGATGACCGACGCCTACGTCCATCGGATCAGTGTCGTGATCCCCGTCTACCAGGGTGAGCGCACCCTGGACGCGGTGATCTCCGAGCTGGAGCCGATGACCGTGCCGTTCGCGACCCCCGGGGGGCGTCTCGCCCGCGTCACCGAGGTGATCCTCTCGTACGACCGCGGCCCGGACCGCTCGGCCGAGGTGATCCGCCGCCTGGCCGATACCCACGAGTGGGTCTCCCCCGTCTGGCTCAGCCGCAACTTCGGCCAGCACGCCGCGACCCTCGCCGGCATGGCGAGCTCGGGCGGCGACTGGCTGGTCACGATGGACGAGGACGGGCAGCACGACCCGACCGACATCGGCGGAATGCTGGATGTCGCGCTCGACGAGCAGGCCGACCTGGTCTACGCCCGCCCGCTGAACCGGCCGCCGCACGGCGCGATCCGCAATGCCGCCTCGAAGGCGTCCAAGCGCATCCTCGAGACGGTGTTCTCGGGCGGCAGCGCCAGCGAGTTCAACAGCTTCCGCCTGGTGCTGGGCGAGATCGGCCGCAGCGTGGCCGCGTACGCCGGCACGGGCGTGTACCTCGACGTGGCGCTGTCCTGGATCGCCGCGCGCACCCGGACCGCACCGGTGACCCTGCGCGAGGAGGGCGACCGCCGCTCGGGTTACTCGTTCCGCCGCCTGTTCGGGCACTTCTGGCGCATGGTGCTGACCTCCGGCACCCGGGGCCTGCGTCTGGTGACGTACGCCGGCACCACCGTGTTCCTCATCGGCGTCGTGTACTCGATCTATCTCCTCGTCGCACGGTCGGTGGGCATCGTGAACGAGCCCGGCTGGACGTCGCTCATGGTCGTGCTGCTGCTCGGAATCGGCGTGGTGCTCGTCGCGCTCGGCGTCATCGCCGAGTACCTCGGTGTGGCCGTGAGCACCGCCCTGGGCAAGCCCTCGTACCTCATCGTCCGCGACCCGTCCTCGGGCCCGCTCTCGCACGTCGAGCGCTCGACGCCCGTCAGGACGGCTCCCCGAGAGTGACCCCCCGGCGCTGGATCATCGGCCGCGGCCTGCTCGGGCGCGCGGTCGCACGGTCCCGCGCCGACGAGCCGTTCACGGCGCCGGTCCCCTGGGACGATCCCGCCGCGGCCGTCGCGGCGCTGTCCGAGGCGCTGACCCGCTTCGTCGACGCCTCCGGATCGGATCCGCTCGAGATCTTCTGGACGGCCGGGAAGGCCGTCACCTCCACGCCGATCGAGCGGGTGATGGTCGAGGTGGACGTGTTCCGCGGCTTCCTCGGCGCGCTCGGCGCGCTGCCCGAGGCCGTCCGCGACCGCGTCACGGTGATCCTCGCCTCCTCCGTGGGCGGCGCGTACGCCGCGGCGCTGGAGCCGCCCTTCACCGAGGCGACCCCGGTGGCGCCGGGCTCCCCGTACGGCGAGGGCAAGCTCGCGATGGAGGCCGCCCTGCGCGAGGCGACCGAGGCCGGGCGCTGGCGCGCCGCCATCGCCCGCATCACGAACCTCTACGGCCCCGGCCAGGACATGTCCAAGGGCCAGGGCCTCATCTCGGTGCTGGTGCGCGCGCACCTCACCGACACGGCCGCCGCGATCTACGTGCCGCTCGACACCCTCCGCGACTACGTCTACGAGGACGACGCCGCCCGGATCCTCTCGGCGATGGCCACCCGGGCGGCCGACACCGCGCCGGGCACCACGACCCTGAAGATCGTCGGGCGCGGCGGAGCCGTCTCGATCGGCGCGCTGATCAGCGAGCTGAACCGCCTGCGCCGCCGCCGCGGCACCATCATGCTCGGCGGCGGAGGCGACGCGCGGGGGCAGTCGCTGGATCTGCGGGTGCGCTCGCGCGTCTGGCCCGACCTCGACGGCCTGGCGCGCACCACGCTCCCCGAGGGGCTGAGCCGCATCTTCCAGGCGCAGCTCTTCGGCGCCGCCAACCCCCGCTGAGCCGCGTCAGGACGCGACGGGCTCCTTCTCGCGACGACGTCGGATCCCGAGGGCGAACCAGACGGTCCACCCCAGCGCGATCACACCGGCGGTGATCGCCGATCCGAGCTCGAGGGTCCATCCGGGCGGGCGGAACTCGACGCGGATGTCGTGCCCCTCGTCCGAGGCCCCGACGTCGAGGGTCAGCAGGAACCCGCGCTCGGGCTCGCCCAGGCGCGCGCCGGTCGTCGTGTAGCCCGGCCAGGCCAGGCGGCTGAAGACGATCTGCCCGCCCTCATCGCCGACCTGGTCGACGTGCACGGTGACACCGAGGTCGTCCCGCGAGACGACGGACGCCTCGACGCCGGGCGACGTGCGGGCGATGCCGCCGGCGCGATCCATCGGCTCGTCGCGGGTCAGCAGCCAGGTGTACTCGCGCGACTGCACCGACCATCCCGCGGGCACATCAGGCTCGTCCTCGAAGCCCGGCGACTTGAGCACCACCACGGTGTTGAGGGCCATGTCGTCGGCGATCGAGACCGGGTCCTCCTCGAACAGCGGCTCGAGCGCGGTGGTGCAGGTCCATCCGCGGATCTCGATGCACAGCGGGCTCGACAGCGACTCGAACAGCAGCACGGTGTAGACGCTGGATGCGTCCTTCCCGGTCAGGTACCAGAGGTTCGCGAGGAGGGCCTCGTCGTAGGCCTCGGGATGCACGCGCAGCCAGTTGCCGTCGCCGACGAGCATGATCCCGTGGTCCATCGGCTCGGCCACGGCCTTCATGTCGGCCACGGACGACGGCACGTTGAAGTTGCCGAGCGGCGGTCCGGGGTGGCGCTGGATCTGCGGGGCGAGGACGACCAGCGACGCGCAGAGCAGGAAGGCCGCGACGACCTTCGCGCTTCGCTGCCATCGCTCCAGCGCCTTCAGCGGCAGGAACGCGACGACGATCGCCACCGCCTGCAGGACCACGGCGATCGCGATCCCCGACCACGACTGCGGGTGCTCGGCCCAGGCGAACCAGCCCGAGAGCGCGGTCAGCACCACGGCCGCGATCACACGAGGCCGGCTGACCCGCTCCGGCAGATGCCGCGACGCCATCACGGCGAGGATCACCGCGAACGGCAGCACGGCGTACGGCAGCATGCGCACCGGGTAGCGCAGGGGCCCGATGACGCTCGGGCCGAGCACGATCGCCAGGCTCAGGCCGAGCATGATCAGCGGCATCGCGAGGGAGCGCAGCGAGCGGCGCCACGCCACGAGCGGGAACAGCACCAGCAGGGGAAGCAGCCACGAGGTGTACTGGATGGGGGTGTACGGGAAGTCGCCCCAGTATCCGCGCACCGAGCTCAGCGCCGTCGGGATGGCCGAGGTGGCGAGGTCGCCGAGGTCGACGCCCAGATAGAGGTCGTTCGTGAGCGACGAGGTCTTGCGGATCGTCACCGGCGCGGTGAGCAGGCCCGGCAGGAAGACGAAGGCCGCCAGGAGGGCCGTGTAGGCCCCGAGCACCAGCACGCGCAGCGCCTGCGGGCGCTGCCGACGGGTCAGCGCCAGCACCAGCCAGGCGAGGAGCAGGAAGGCGAGCTCGATCACGCCGAACACGTAGCCGAACGTGACCAGGACGTAGGTGAACAGGAAGAACGGGATCGGGCTGCGACCGTCATCGACATGACGCTTCAGCGCCCACCAGGCGAGCGAGAACAGCGCGAGGTTCTGCAGGCCCGTCACCCAGGACGGCGCATCCATGAACATGGTCTGCCCGCTCGTGCTCGCCACGAACCCCGCGATGGCGGCCCACCACGGCGTCGCGCCGTACGAGCGCGCCAGCAGGTACGCGCCGGTGCACAGGAGGACGAGGAAGACGATCTTCACCGCCGTGGCGAACACGGTCGCGCCGAGACCCGCATGGGTCCCCAGCGCGATCAGCCAGACGACGGGGTTCCAGATCCCCCACTGGCCCTCGGCGAGGTAGTTGCCGCCCTGCCAGGCGCCAGGGCTCAGGATCGTGACGCTGCCGTCGAGGATCCGCGATCCGAGCGCGTACCACTGGCCGAAGGCACCGAGCTGCGTGTCATCCCAGAAGAAGTAGCGCGGCTCCTGCACGATCCGCGCCCCCGCGTGGACGAGCACCGCGAGCACCGATGCCAGATACCAGAAGAGGGGTCGATCGGTGATCCGGCGGGTACTCTGCACGCTCCGAGGCTATCAACGCCCGCCGACAGCACCCCGCGGAGAACCTCGTTCCCCGCCGGAGGACCGCGCACTGCAACAATGGTCGGGTGAAGGGCATCATCCTCGCCGGTGGTTCGGGCACTCGTCTGCATCCGATCACCCTGGGCGTCTCCAAGCAGCTCGTCCCGGTGTTCGACAAGCCGATGATCTATTACCCGTTGTCGACGCTGATGCTGGCGGGGATCACGGAGATCCTGATCATCACGACCCCGCATGATGCGGCGGCGTTCGAGCGGCTGCTGGGCGATGGGTCGCAGTTCGGGGTGTCGATCACGTTCGCGGTGCAGCCGTCGCCGGATGGGCTGGCGCAGGCGTTCACGATCGGGGCGGATTTCATCGGCTCGGACAAGGTCGCCCTGGTCCTGGGGGACAACCTGCTGTACGGGCCGGGGCTGGGCAGTCAGCTGAAGCGGTATGCGGATGTGGATGGCGGGGCGGTGTTCGCGTACTGGGTGGCGGAGCCGTCCGCGTACGGTGTGGTGGAGTTCGACGGGGAGGGGAAGGCGATCTCCCTGGAGGAGAAGCCGGCCGTCCCGAAGTCGAACTACGCGGTGCCGGGGCTGTACTTCTACGACAACGACGTGGTGGAGATCGCCCGGAACCTGGCTCCCTCGGCGCGGGGGGAGTACGAGATCACGGATGTGAACGCCGAGTACCTGCGGCGCGGGAAGCTGCAGGTGGAGGTCCTCCCCCGCGGCACGGCGTGGCTGGACACCGGCACGTTCGATCAGATGACCGACGCGTCGGACTATGTGCGCACGATGGAGCGCCGCACGGGGTTGAAGATCGGCGCGCCCGAGGAGGTGGCGTGGCGGTCCGGGTTCCTCACCGATGAGCAGCTGCGTGAGCGGGCGGGGAAGCTCGTGAAGTCCGGGTACGGGACGTACCTGCTGGAGATGCTGGAGCGTGGGCGCTGATGTCGAATCTTGTTGTGACCGGTGGGGCCGGGTTCATCGGCTCCAACTTCGTGCACCACCTCGTGGAGCACACCGACCACCACGTGACCGTGCTGGACAAGCTCACCTATGCCGGGAACCGCGCCTCCCTGGAGGGGCTGCCGGAGAATCGGGTGAGGTTCGTGCAGGGCGACATCGCCGATGCCGAGCTGGTGGACACCCTGTTCCGGGACGCCGATGCGGTGGTGCACTACGCGGCCGAGTCGCACAACGACAACTCCCTCGATGACCCGCGGCCGTTCCTGGACACCAACATCATCGGCACGTACACGCTGCTGGAGGCCGCGCGCCGTCACGACGTGCGCCTGCACCACATCTCCACCGACGAGGTCTACGGCGACCTGGAGCTGGATGATCCGGAGCGGTTCACCGAGAACACCCCCTACAACCCCTCCTCCCCGTACTCCTCCACCAAGGCCGGCTCGGACCTGCTGGTGCGGGCGTGGGTGCGGTCGTTCGGGGTGCGCGCGACGATCAGCAACTGCTCCAACAACTACGGCCCCTACCAGCACGTGGAGAAGTTCATCCCCCGCCAGATCACCAACGTGATCCGCGGCATCCGCCCCAAGCTGTACGGCACCGGCGAGAACGTGCGCGACTGGATCCACGCCGATGACCACTCCTCCGCCGTCCTCACCATCCTCGAGTCCGGCCGGATCGGGGAGACCTACCTGATCGGCGCCGACGGGGAGCAGAACAACAAGGACGTCGTCGAGCTGATCCTGGAGCTGATGGGACAGGACCGCGACGCGTACGACCTGGTCACCGACCGCCCCGGTCACGACCTGCGCTACGCCATCGACTCCACCAAGCTGCGCCGCGAGCTCGGTTGGGCCCCCCGGTTCCAGGACTTCCGCTCCGGCCTTGCCGCCACCATCGACTGGTACCGCGCCCATGAGGGGTGGTGGGCCCCGGCCAAGGACGCCACCGAGGCCTTCTACGCCTCGAAGGGGCAGTGACCACCGGATGACGACCAACGCAGGACCGGGGTCGCTGGCGGTCACCCCCACGCCCATCGACGGCATGGTGTTGTTCGACCTGCCCGTCCACGGCGATGCGCGCGGCTGGTTCAAGGAGAACTGGCAGCGCGAGAAGATGACGGCCCTGGGGCTGGCGGATTTCGGGCCCGTGCAGAACAACATCTCCTTCAACGCCGAACCCGGCGTCACCCGGGGCCTGCACGCCGAACCGTGGGACAAGTGGGTCTCCGTCGCCACCGGGCGTGTGTTCGGGGCGTGGGTGGACCTGCGTGAAGGCCCCGGGTTCGGGACGGTGTTCACCGCCGAGCTCGACCCGTCCAAGGCGATCTTCGTGCCCCGCGGCGTCGCCAACGGGTTCCAGACCCTCGAGCCCGCCACCGCCTACACCTACCTCGTCAACGACCACTGGTCCCCCGACGCGTCGTACTCGTTCGTGAACCTCGCCGACCCCACCGCCGCGATCGCCTGGCCCATCCCGCTGGCCGAAGCGGAGATCTCCGACAAGGACCGCGAGCACCCGCGCCTGCAGGACGCCACCCCGATCCTGCCCCGCAAGGTCCTCGTCGTCGGCGCCGGCGGGCAGCTCGGCCGCGCCCTCGCCGCCGAATACGGCCACGCCGCCCACATCGACTACGCCGACCGCGCCGACCTCGACCTCACCGACCCGGGCCTTCCCACCGCGCGCCACTGGCGCGACTACGGCGTGATCATCAACGCCGCCGCCTACACCGCCGTCGACGAGGCCGAGACCCCCACCGGACGCACCGACGCCTGGTCCGCCAACGTCACCGGCCCCGCCGCCCTGGCCCGCATCGCCACCGCCCACGGCATCACCCTCGTGCAGGTCTCCACCGACTACGTCTTCGACGGCACCGCCCCCCGCCCCTACCGGGAAGACGACCCCGTCTCCCCCCTGGGCGTCTACGCGCAGACCAAAGCCGCCGCCGACGCCGCCGTGCAGACCACACCCCGCCACTACGTGGTCCGCACCTCCTGGGTCATCGGCGACGGCCACAACTTCGTGCGCACCATGGCATCCCTCGCCCAGCGCGGCATCAACCCGACCGTGGTCGACGACCAGACCGGGCGCCTCACCTTCACCACCGACCTGGCCCGCGGCATCCGGCACCTGATCGACTCCCACGCACCATTCGGCGTCTACAACCTCACCGGCTCCGGCGAGCCCCGCACCTGGGCGCAGATCGCCGCACGGGTCTTCGAGCTCACCGGACACGACCCCGCCCGAGTCACCCCCGTCAGCACCGACGCCTACTACGCCGGCAAGAGCGGCATCGCCCCGCGCCCCGCGAACAGCGTGCTCGACCTCACCAAGATCCAGGCCACCGGATTCGCACCCGCCGACCAGGACACATCCCTCACCGCCTACCTCGCCTGACACACCCCGCAGAGTGCGGCGCCTCAGGCGAGGCGGTTGTCAACGACAGACGGCGTGGTCGACCACTCCGCGGCCCAGCACAGCCGGTCCGCCAAGGAGCAGCTGCGATCCGGTTCCCCACGTGACGAGCGCGCTGGACGCCGACGACGAGATGCAGTTCGAATCGGCGAGCACCAGCGGACGCTTCACTCTCCCGGCGAAGGCGGCGCCGGCGAGAGCGTCGGCGTAGTCGACGCCGGTTGCGAACACCACGGCCGGGGCCTTCGAATAGATGCCGCGGTTCACGGCCGTCGAGGTGTCGTAGCGATCGTCGCCTGCCAGTCGCTTGACGGGTGCGAGCTTCGCGAACTGCGCCTGGATTCCCGAGGACACGGCTCCCGGGCCGCCCGCGATGCGGATCTCCTTGGGCTTCAGCGCGCCGATCAGCTTGGCCGTGGCGGAATCCGCGGCCGACCGGGTGCCGTCCACGAGCACCACGGGCGCCCCCGCCGCGCCGGCTGCCGCCGAGGCGCTCAGTGCGTCCGGGAAGTCCTGGCCCGTGGCCACGTAGGCGACCGGGGCGCCGGCGCCGAAGGCCCGCTGGTTCACGATGCGGGACGTCGCATAGCGGTCAGCTCCCGCGTCACGGCGGATGTTGGGCTGGATCTTCGCCAGCAGCGCGTAGACGCCGGCGTTGACCGCCCCCGTGCCTCCGACCACAACGATCCTCTTGGGCTTCAGGCGGATCAGGGCATCGCGCACCGACTGCGGCAGGCGGTTGGGCTCCACCAGCAGAAGCGGTCCGCCGGCCTTCGCGGCGGCGGGTGCGGCGCTCAGCGCGTCGGCGAAGCCCTCGCCGCTCGCGACGTAGGCGACAGATACTCCGGCGCTGTACTTCTCGCTGATCCTGGCAGACGTCTCGAATCGATCGGCGCCGTAGATGCGCGAGGTCGCGAGGGTGCGCGGCGAACCGAACCAGACCGTGAAGTAGTTGTAGAAGTTGCGATTGCCGTAAGACGAGCAGGAGTCGCCGGTGCCGGTGCCCGCCGCCAGCGAGGCGGCGTTCGGCTGGTACGGCGTGTAGTAGTACAGACCGGCCGTGGCCTTGTTCTGCACGTAGACGCCGGACGAGCCGCACGAGGTATTCGGGTGATACCGGATGCTGCGGGTGCCGCCGGGCGCGTACCAGGTGAAGTAGCTGCTCTTGCCGTAGATCTGCATCTGGCGCGCGGCGCCGTAGACCTGGTTGAAGAACCCGTAGTAGAGCTTGTCGCACGCCGCGGTGTCGGGGCAGCCCATGCCCATGGCGATCGTGTAGCGGAACGTGCTCGGCCAGACGTGGGTGACGAGTCCCTGCTCCTTCTGGAGCATGACCAGCAGCACCTGCGGGTTGACGCCGCAGGCCTGGGCGACCTTGTAGATGATCCGTGCGGCGTCTTCGTTCGCCCCGCCGGCGTACCTGCTGCAGTACGCGTCGGCCGCACGGGTGGGGGTGGTCTCGCGGTACATCTCGAGGCAGGTGTAGCCGGACTGGCAGGTGGCGACCTTGCTGTCGATGAACGACCTGATGCCCTTCTCGGACATCGAAGCCCTGTTTCCGAACACCGAATCGCTGATGATGTCGCCCGCGACGAAGCCGACGACGGGAGCGGCCTGAACGATCGCTCCCTTGGGGCGGACGAGCTTCAGCCGCGCGCCCGCGGCGCCGTCCACGGAGCCGGACGTCCCCGCCTCCGGATAGGGGGCGCCACCCGGATCGGCGACATCGAGCGTCTCGTCGCCGCCCAGGTCCTTCTCCGCGAGGCCGGGAGCCTCGGCGGGAGCCTGATCGCGCTGCATCGAGACCTTCGCGACGGGGGGCGCCGCGTCCTCGGCGGGGGAGTTCACCTCCGGCGCGGGAGCCGGCGAGGCGCTCGGGGTCGGCGTCGCGCTCGGGGTGGCGGCGGGAGTCGAGGTGGGCTGAGGCTCTGCGTCTGCGCCCTCGCCCCCCGGCGTCTCCGTGGGCTCGGGGACCGCGGTGGGCGTCGCCTCGGGGGTCGGAGGCGACGTCGCGGCGGTCGCGGCCGTCGCCGGCAGGAGCCCCGCGATCAGCGCGACCGTGGCGGCGACCGTCAGCAGGGTCCGCGCCGAACGGCCTCTCGGGCGGAACGCGGGCGCGGTCGACTGCGCGCGGGGGGAGATACGCATGTCAATCAGTGTGACAGATGTCAATAGTCTGTAAACCTCCGCTCCCACCCTCCAGAACCCGGATGGCTGGCCGGCTCCGTCCATCTCGTGGTCCTCTCCCGTTCACCGCGCCTTGCCACCATGTGCCGGTGAGGATCAGTGTCTTCGGCTGCGGGTATCTCGGTGCGGTACATGCGGCGGCGATGGCCTCGCTCGGGCATGAGGTGGTGGGCATCGATCCCGACGCTGCGAAGATCGCCCTCCTGTCCTCCGGGCGCACCCCCTTCTTCGAACCCGGTCTGCCGGAACTCCTCACCGCCGGGCTGGCGCGGGGCCGCCTGCGATTCACGACGGATCCGTCCGAAGCGGCGGCCGCCGATGTGCACTTCGTCGGCGTCGGCACGCCCCAGCGCAAGGACGGCACGGGCGCCGACCTCACGTATGTCGATCAGGCGATCGCGGATCTGCTCCCCTATCTCAGGCACGGCGCGCTGGTCGTCGGGAAGTCGACGGTGCCCGTGGGCACGGCGGCGCGGCTGGCGAAGATCGTCGGCGCCGTCGGAGCGCGGCTGGCGTGGAACCCGGAGTTCCTGCGCGAAGGCTACGCCGTGAAGGACACGATCGAACCGGACCGCCTCGTCTACGGACTCGACGCCGCGACCGCAGAGCAGGACGCTGCGCTTCTGGATGAGGTCTACGCCTCGGCCATCGCGCACGACACCCCCCGGATCGTGACGGACTACGCGACGTCCGAGCTCGTGAAGGTCGCGGCCAACTCCTTCCTGGCCACGAAGATCAGCTTCATCAACGCCATGGCCGAGATCGCCGAGGTCGTCGGGGGCGATGTCACCCAGCTCGCCGACGCCCTCGGACACGACACACGCATCGGACGCCGGTTCCTCAACGCAGGAGTGGGGTTCGGTGGAGGCTGCCTGCCCAAGGACATCCGCGCCTTCGCAGCGCGCGCGGAGGAGCTCGGCCGGGGAGACTCGGTGGCGTTCCTCAAGCAGGTCGACGAGATCAACCTCCGCCGCCGCCAGCACATGGTGGATCGAGTGGTCGACTCGTTCGGCGGGATCGTTCACGGCCGCAGGGTGGCCGTGCTCGGGCTGGCCTTCAAACCGTTCAGCGACGACGTGCGCGACTCCCCCGCGCTCGACATCGCGGTGCGCCTGAACGGGCTGGGCGCCGAGGTGATGTCGCACGATCCCGAAGCCATCCCCAACTCCCGTCGGCTGCACCCGCAGCTCACCTACACCGAGGACCTCGACGAGGCACTCGAGGGCGCGGAGGCCGTTGTCCTCGTCACCGAGTGGAACGTCTACCGCGGGCTCGATCCGGTCGCCACCGCCGCGAAAGTCGCGCGCCCCGTCATCTTCGACGGACGCAACGTGCTGGATCCCCCCGCCTGGCGCGCCGCGGGCTGGACCTGCACCGGCATGGGTCGCTGAGCCTCGAGCGCTTCTGCCGGCGCTGATCCTCACCGTCGACGCGAAAGGCCCCGGATCGCTCCGGGGCCTTTCTGCTGCGACGATCGTCAGCCGGCGGTGCCGACGACGATGCGCGGGGTGCCGGCCCAGAGGGCGGCGTCCGTGGCGTTGCGGCCGTCGACCAGGAGCTTCACGCCGGGGATGTCGGTCGGGGCGATGGTCTTGTAGTCGGCGTGGTCAGTCTGCAGGATCGCCAGCTCGGCGGCGTCGCCGAGCGTGTAGGGCTCGAAGCCCAGGGCTCGCAGCTCGTCGTCCGAGTAGATCGTGTCGTGCACGAGCACCTTGGCGCCGCGCGCCTTCAGCGCCTCGACGGTCGGGAAGACGCCCGAGAAGGCGGTCTCCTTCACGCCGCCGCGGTAGGCCGCTCCGAGAACCACGGCGCGACGCCCCGTGAGATCGCCGAGGATGCCCTCCGCCTGGGCGACGAGGCGCTCCGGCATGGACGCGTTCAACTGACGGGCGACGCGCACGATGTCGGCATCCGGATCCGTCGACAGGTACAGACGCGGGTACACCGGGATGCAGTGGCCACCCACAGCGATGCCGGGGCGGTGGATGTGGCTGTAGGGCTGCGAGTTGCACGCCTCGATCACCTTGTACACGTCGATGCCGTGCGACGCGGCGAAGAGGCCGAACTGGTTGGCGAGCCCGATGTTCACGTCGCGGTATGTCGTCTCGGCGAGCTTGGCCATCTCGGAGGCCTCGGTCGACCCCAGGTCCCAGACGCCGTTGGCGCGCGGAAGATCGGTGCGCTCGTCGAACTGCAGCACGGCCTCGTAGAACTCGCGCGCACGTCGGTTGCCCTCCTCCGAGAGGCCGCCGATGAGCTTGGGGTACTTGCGGAGGTCCTCGAACACCCGGCCCGTGAGAACGCGCTCGGGCGAGTACACGACGTGGAAGTCGACGCCCTCGACGAGGCCCGACCCCTCCTCGAGCATCGGCTTCCAGCGGGTGCGGGTCGTGCCGACCGGCAGCGTGGTCTCGTACGACACCAGGGTGCCGGGGGTGAGGTGCTCGGCCAGCGACTTCGTCGCCGCATCCATGTACCGGAAGTCGGGATCCCACGTCTCGTCGTTCACGAAGACCGGCGCGACCAGGACGACCGCGTCGGCACCCGGAATGGCCTCGGCGTAGTCGGTGGTGGCCTTCAGCGTGCCCGCGGGGATCAGCTCGGCCAGCTTCTCCTGCAGGTCCGCCTCGCCCGGGAACGGCTCGATGCCCGCGTTGATCGTGTCGACGGCCTTCTGGTTGACGTCGACGCCGATCACGTCGTGACCGGATGAGGCGAACTGGACGGCGAGAGGAAGGCCGATCTTTCCGAGGGCCACGACAGCGATGCGCATGGTCTCCATCCTAGGCGGGGCTGAGAGCCCGGCTGCCGTGCGCCTCCGCCCGCGTCCTACGAGGTGATGCCGCGGTACTCGAGGTGGATGTGGTCGCACGTGTCGGGGAACTGCACCCACCCGGACGGCATCGTGATCGGGCTCGTTCCGCGGCAGTTGCTCTGGCCGAGCCCCGCGGGCGCCGGCAGAGCGGACAGCAGCACGGAGATGAGCGCGCGCTCCTCGGGGGTGCGTCCTCCCGTCGCCGTGACGCCGTTGATGGTGCGGATGTCGATCGCGTGACCGCCGCCTCGCATGTAGTGATAGCTGTTCTCGCCGATGCCCGAGGTCGCATCGCCCACGCAGAAGCGGTTGATCGACCAGAGGGTGAGGCGGAAGCCGCGGTCGACCACCGCTGTGCGCAGGGCCGAGAGGATCGCCGGGTCGATCCTGCATTCGCGGACCGCGCCGTTGATCACGTGCGTGCGCACCGCGCCGGTGGCGTAGGCGCGGAGCTGCTCGTACGGCTCGCCGCCGGCGGTGATGCGCCCCGTGCTGAGGATCGCCTGCGCGGTCTTCTGCTGCGCGGCGGTGACGGCGGGCACGGAGCTTCCGACGCTGCACGGTGTGCCGTCCTGCACGCCGTCGCCCAGCACAGCGGCGCCGCCGAAGAGCCAGCGGTGCGCGGGCTGCCACTTCTTGACGAGGTCGAGGGTGGCGGTCGGCAGGCACGCACGCGGCGTCACGAGAAGCGGGGCCTCGCGGCGACCGGAGAAGGCCGCTCCCGACAGCGCGTCGGCGAAGTCGGTGCCGACCGCGAAGCTCACCTCGGTCGCCGTCGGGAAGGCGTGCTTGCCGATCGCCACCGACGTCAGGTACCGGTCGGCACCTGCGAGCCGTACGACGGGGGCGACCGCCCCCAGCTGGGTGGCGACGCCCGCGGTGACCGCTCCGGTGCCGCCGACGACGCGGATCTGCTTCGAGCCGAGCGAGCTGACGAGGCTGCGAGTGGCCGCGTCGATCGAGGTCTTGGCGCCGTCGACCAGCACCACGGCGCCCCCGAGGCTGCCCGCCGCCGCCGACGCGCTGAGGGCATCGGGGAACGCGCGCCCGGTGGCGACGTAGGTCGCGGCCGCACCCTTCGGGAACGCGCGCAGGTTGACGATGCGCGAGGTCGCATAGCGATCGGCGCCGGCATCGCGACGGATGTTCGGCTGGATCGCCGCGAGTTGCTGGTAGACGGCCGCGGACACGGCGCCGACGCCGCCCACCACAACGATCTTCTGCGGCTTCAGCCGACGCAGCTCATCGGCCACGACCGCGGGCAGCGCGTTCGTCCCCGTGAGCAGCAGCGGACCGCCCTGCGCCGCGGCGGCGGGTGCGGCGCTCAGCGCATCCGCGAACGAGGTGCCGGTGACGACATAGGCGACAGGGACCTTGGGGGCGTAGTTCCAGGAGATCTTCGCCGAGGTGGCGTAGCGGTCGGCGCCGCCGAGCCTCGTCACCTCGCCGGGGAGCGCCGCGAACGCCGGGGAGCCGATGCCGAGAACCGCAAGAGCGGCGATCATGACGGCCGCGACGATTCGTTTCACCTGTGGACCATATACCGGCGCCGGTGCCTGCGCCCGCGACTGTCCCAGCCGCGCCTTCCTCATCCCGCGCGCCGCAGCAGCTCGGCGACGACGCGCTCGGCCGCGTGGCCGTCGCCGTACGGGGCGGCGTCGGTGTCGGCGGGGCGGGCGCGGGTGACACCGGCAGTGATCTCGGCGGCGGTGTTCGCGAGCACGTTCCAGCCCAGCTGGACCGTCTCGACCCACTCCGTCTCGGTGCGCACGGTGGTGCAGGGCACCCGCAGCAGGAAGGCCTCCTTCTGCAGGCCGCCCGAGTCGGTGACGACACCGGCGCTGTCGAGCACGGCCGCGAGCAGGTCGGCGTATGCGAGCGGGGCGTGCACCTGCAGGGTGCCCTGCGCGAGGTCGATGCCGTGCGCGGCGGCCTTCGCGACGACACGCGGGTGCGCGAGCAGGATCACCGGCTTGTCGAGCGAGGCGAGGGCTCCGGCGATCTCGGCGAGGCGAGCCGGATCATCCGTGCTCTCCGCGCGGTGGATGGTGGAGACGTAGAACGAGCCGGGCTCGAGGCCGAGCTCCTGCGCGAGCCTCGAGGGGCCCTCGGGCAGACCGTCGCGCTGCTCGAAGAGCACGTCGGTCATGACGTCGCCGACGAGCACGGTGCGCGCCGCGAGACCCTCGGTGGCGAGATGGTCGACGGCGACCTGGGTCGGGGCGAGCAGCAGGTCGGCGGCGTGATCGGTCATCACGCGGTTGTGCTCCTCGGGCATCCGGCGGTTGAAGCTGCGCAGGCCGGCCTCGAGGTGCGCGACCGGGATGTGCATCTTCACGGCGCTGAGCGCGGCCGCGATCGTGGAATTCGTGTCGCCGTAGACGAGCACCCAGTCCGGGCGGTGCTCGTCGAAGACCGCGTCGAGCGCGCCGAGCATGGCGCCGGTCTGCACGCCGTGGGATCCGGATCCGACCCCCAGATGCACGTCGGGCGCCGAGATCCCGAGCTCGGTGAAGAAGACGTCCGAGAGCATCGGGTCGTAGTGCTGACCGGTGTGCACGATGACGTGCTCGACGCCGGCGGCACGCGCCGCCTTGTCGATCGGAGCGAGCTTGACGAACTGGGGGCGGGCGCCCACGACGCTGACGATCTTCACGTTCGCCGAGTCTACGTGGGCCCCGCGCGGGCCCCGTGCGTCTCAGGCGCCGAGCAGGCGGCGGAGGATGCCGCGGGCGACGTCGCGCTCGTGATCGAAGCTCAGCGCCCTGGCCGAGGCGTGCGCGTTGGCCTTGTATCGGGCGACGTCGGCGGCGGTGAGCGTCTCGAGGCTGGCGGCGCTCGCCTCGACGGTGAAGTCGCGCGCCACGACACCGAGGTCGTGCTCCTTCAGCACGCTCACCATCTCGACCGTGGGGCCGATCGCGACGGCGAGGCGGGCCTGCACGTAGTCGAACAGCTTGTTCGGCAGGGTGAGGCGCGCGTTGGTGTGCACCGGCGGGATCCAGAAGACGCCCACGTCATACGCGTTGAGCGTGCGGGGAAGGTCGCCGGGCGCCACCGGGTCGTTGAAGCGGATGCGCTCGTCACCGCCCGCGCGGGCTCGCAGCTCGCCGAGGTACTTCCCGCCGTCCGCCGCGGGCACCAGGTAAAGGTCCAGGGTGAAGCGCTCGTCGAGCCGCTTCACCGCGTCGATCATCAGCTCGAGGTTGCGGCCGTGCACGGCTCCTCCCGAGTGCACGAGCCGGATCCGGTCATCCGGCACGGCGGTGGGCTCGAGGTCGGCGAACGGCGCGGCGTTGCGCATCACCTCGGGGCGCACCCCGAAGTCGCGCTCGTAGAGCTTCGCGATCTCCCCGCCGACGGTCGTCACGGCCGCGGCGCGAGGCAGGTATCGACGGCACAGGTGCACCATGAAGGGAGCCACGAGCAGCTTCCACGCGAGCACGTGGGTGCGCTCCTCGGGAGCCCACTCGTGCATGTCGGCCCACACCGGGGCATCGCCTGCGAGCTCGAAGGCGAGCGCCAGCACCCGGGCGTCGTTCGCGACGACGAGGTCGAAGCTCTCCCCCGCCAGCGCCCGGTGCGCGAAGGCGACGCCGGGGGCGGCGAGCTCGACCGAGCGATGCGCGAGCAGTCCGAGTCGCAGCACGCCGAAGGGCGTCTGGGGCAGCGAGAGCCTGTCATCGGGCACCCGCACGTGCCGTGCCACCCCGGGCGGGGTCTCGCCGTAGCCGACGGTCGTGACGTCACCGAACTCGGTGAGCACGCTCAGCTGGCGCAGTACCCGCGCATCGCGCTCGATGGGCGACAGCGAGATGCAGAGGATCCGGGCGCGCGACACGGGAACACAGTCTACGCAGGCGCCCGCCGCTACCATCGACGAGTGAACTCCCTCCCCACCGGGGCGCCCGTGCGCCTCAACGCCATCACCGGCCTGCGGTGGTGGGCGGCGTTCGCGGTGTTCGCACATCACTTCATGAACCTCGCGCCGCTGCCGCCGATCGTCGCCGGCTACGCGAAGTTCGGCTCGCTCGGAGTGACGTTCTTCTTCGTGCTCAGCGGGTTCGTGCTCACCTGGTCGTGGAGCGAGCGCACCGACCGCGGCACCTTCTACTTCCGCCGCTTCGCGCGGATCTACCCGCTTCACCTGCTGGCCCTGCTGCTGGCGATCCCCGTGTTCTACCGGGTGGTCGCCGATCCGGACAGCCCGTGGATCAAGCCGCTCGACATCGGCATCCTGCTGCTCAGCCTGGTGGTGCTGCAGGGCTGGTCGCGCGACCCCACGGTGCTGTTCTCCGGGAACCCCGCCGCATGGACGCTCACGGTCGAGGCGTTCTTCTACGCCATGCACCCGTTCGCGATCGCGCCCCTGCGCCGCCTGCGCCTGCGCGGCACGCTGATCGTCGCGGTCTCGGTGGTGGCTCTCGCCTTCCTCTTCCGCGCCCTGATCATCGCCGTGCCGGCGACGGGGCTCGGCGGCTGGCCCTGGCCGCTGGCCCACTTCCACGAGTTCGCCCTCGGCATGTGCATCGCGTGGGCGTATCGCCTCGGCTGGCGCCTGCGCCTGTCGCCGTGGATCTGGATCGGGCTGCTGTTCGCGTACGCCTCGCTGCTGCTGGTCCTGCGCCGCCCCGAGACGCAGGCGATCGCCAACCTCGCGGGTGGCTACGTCACCGAGATCGTCACGGTCCTGTTCGCCCTCCTGATCGCGAGCGTCGCGACGCTCGACATCGAGGGGCGCAGCGGCTGGGCAGCGAGCCGCCCGCTGGTCGCCCTCGGCGAATGGTCGTTCGCCTTCTACCTCGTCCACGCGACGCTGATCTATCCGATCCGCGAGATCTTCGGCTACCAGAACGCGGGCTACTGGCGCAGCGCGTTCTGGCTCGTCGTCACCCTCGCTCTGTCCATCCTCGTCTCGTGGCTGCTGCACGCCTTCGTCGAGAAGCCCGTCGAGAAGCGCCTGCGCGCGTGGCAGCAGAACCGCCGCGCCCGTCGGGCATCGGTGGCCGCCGAGGCCCTGCCCGTCGCCTGAACCGGCGCCCGGGGACGGACCGGGACCGCCGAATAGGATGGTCGGCATGCCCCCTCATCTGCTCTACGTCGCCTGGGGGTACCCGCCCTCGCGCGGCAGCGGCGTCTATCGCGCCTGGGCCACGGCCAACGAGTTCGCCCGTGCCGGCTGGCGCGTCACGGTGCTGACCGTGCCCCGCGAGACCTTCACGATGTCGACCGGCGTCGACCTCACCCTCGAGCAGTCGGTCGAGCCGAGCATCCGGATCGAGCGCGTGCCGTTCTCGTCGCCGGCCTTCGACACCGACCTGCGCGGTTGGTCCTGGGCGCGTGCCCACGTGCCCGAGCTGTGGAACGGCTGGTCGTACTGGCGAGGCCAGCGCTCCTTCCCCGAGAAGGGCTACGGCGGCTGGCGTCGCACGCTCGAGTCGGCGGCCCGCCGCATCCACAAGGTCGACCCCGTCGACCTTGTGATCGGCACCGCCAACCCGAACGTCGACTTCATCCCGGGCTGGACCCTGCACGCCGAGCACGGTGTGCCCTATGTCATGGACAACCGCGACGCCTGGTCGCTGGACATCTACTCGGGCCGCCGCATCGTCGACCGCCGCAGCCGCGCGGGCCGCTGGGAGCAGCGCCTGCTCGAGAAGGCGCACGAGGTCTGGTACGTCAACGACCCGATCCGCGAGTGGCACGCCGAGCAGTTCCCCGAGTCGGCGGAGCGGATGCACGTGGTGCAGAACGGCTACGACGTCGAGCTCGACCTGCCCGTCGCCGACGGCGAGCTGCCCCGGGCGTCGCTCACGTTCGGGTACATCGGCACCATCTCGGCCGCGATCCCCGTCGCCGAGCTCGTCGACGGCTGGCGCCGGGCCCGCGAGCGCTCGCCCCTCGTGGCGGCCTCGCGCCTGCACCTCTACGGCTACCTCAACCACCTCGGCATCCCGGGCGAGAACATGACGCGGGCCATGAGCGCGTTCGAGGAGAACGACATCCACTACCTCGGCCCTGTTCCGCGTGCCGAGGTCGGCCGGGTCTACGGCACGTTCGACGCGCTGGTGCTGACCTTCGGCGCCGGTCGCTACATCACCGGCGGCAAGGTGTACGAGTACGCCTCCACCGGCCTGCCGATCGTCTCGGTGCACGATCCGGTCAACGAGACCTCGCGCATCCTCGCCGACCACCCCGGCTGGCACGGGGCGGCGGGACTCGAGCCGGATCAGGTCGCGGACGCCATCATCGCGACGGCCGAGGACGCGGCGACGCAGACCGCGGCGGACCGCGGAGCCGTACGCGAATCGGCGCAGCGCTTCGCCCGCGGGGCCCAGCTGCAGCCGCGCATCCGGGCGCTGCGCGAGGCCGTCGAGGCCCGTGCGAAGGGATCGAAAGCATGAACCTCGTCATCATCGCCCCCTCGGGCGCCGTGCGCTCGGCGCTCGAGCGCCTGCCGCTGCGCGATGCCGACCAGGTCACGGTCATCTCCGCCGCGTCGCCCGACGTCGAGTCGACGGCGGTGCGCGCCCTGGTGTTCCCCGCCCCGCTCGGCCGGATCGGATCGGCGCTCGAGCGGGTGCTGGCCGCCAGCGTGATCGGCCGCAACCTGCAGCGCCTCACGCCGCTGGACGGCGGCCGTCGGATGGCCCGGGTGGCCCTGCGCAGCACCGCCGTGCGCGACGCGGTCGCCCAGGCCGACCTCGTGGCGGTGCTGGAGCGCGACGGCATCCTCACCGGGTGGAGGGCACGGCGTCGCTGGGCGCGCGAGGAGACCCCCGCGGTCTTCGGCGCGGCTCCGGCCGAGACGATCCTCAAGGGGATGCGCGCCGGCGCCTGACCGGATCGCGCCGGACGTCCGGCGCCCGGCCGTCGCCCGGCCGGGATCAGCGCGTCGCGACTCCGAGGAACGGCGCGAGCACCTCGGCGGCGCGCGCACCGTCGTGCACGGCGCGGACGTACTCGGCGCCCGCGGCCGCGCGGCCGCGGTACTGCGCGCGGTCGGCGAGCACGGCGCGGATCGTGGTGCCGACGTCGGCGAAGCGGCTCTCGACGATCGGCAGCTCTCGCCCGGTCTGCTGCGCCACGATCCGGCGCACCTCGTCCGAGACGTGGCCGATGACCACGCGCCCGGCGGCCATGGCCTCGCACGCCGCCACGCCGTAGTCCCCGAGGCGGAACTGATCGAGCACGATGTCGGCGTCGCCGTAGAGGCGGGGCATCTCGGCAGACGGCACGTGCCCGGGACGGCGGTACTCGATGAGCCCCTCCGCGGCGAGCGCGGTCAGGTCGGTGTCGATCGAGTCGGCGCCCTTCATGGGCGAGTTGCTCGGCGCATAGACGACGACCGGCACGTCGCGCTCCAGCACGGGGGTGGGCGATGCCCAGCGGTCGGGGTCGACGACGACGGGCAGCCACTGCGAGCGCTCGACGTCGAGCTGACCGGGGGTCGAGACGAACACCGGGAAGTCGGTCCGGCCGACGAACTCGCGGTTCACCCGCGCGTTGCGCTCGTGGATCTCCGCGCGACCGGCGGGATAGTCGCCGCGCTCGCCGAACGGCGAGTCCTCCACGCGCGCGGCGTGCTCGCCGGGCAGGCGGATGTCGGTGCCGTGCCACAGCAGCGCGACCTTCACGCCCGCCCGCTGCAGGTCCTGCGCGACCTCTCGGGGCGTCCGGAAGGGCACGGATCCGTAGGCGTAACGGCCCGACTCCAGCAGGAGATGGGTGAAGCCGGATCGGATCGCCTCACGCTGCGCGCGGCGCCACTGACGCGCGAACGTGTACCCCGTCGCCGGGACGTAGACGTCCGCGGGGAACGAGAAGCGGGCCGTGCTGGCATCCGTGACCATCAGATCCACGGCGCCCACTCCCTCGAGCCGCTCCGCGGCACGGGCCCATGCATTGCCCTGGCCCGCGGAGTTGACGGGGCCGACGAGCAGGCGCACGGCGGTCTGGGGTGCACGGGCGATGCCCATCTCGTCCGGGTTCCAGTACAGCGCGGGTGGCATCAGGCGCGCGAGCAGCCGGTCGGGCAGCACACCCGCCGCGAACCGGATCGCCGAGCCGAGCAGGCCGTGCGGTGTCATCGGCCGCGTCCCTTCCCGCGTCGGGCGGCGCCGTTCTCGGCGAGGCCGCGCAGCGCGCGCAGCCACCCCTCGTTCTCGACCTCGGCCGACAGGCGGCGCGCGTTCGCGTCCGCGACGCGCTTGTAGGCGTCGATCCGCTCCTTCGTGAGCGCGTCGATCGTCGCCGCGATCGCCTCCGGCGTGAAGTCGTCGGCGACGACGCCGTGACCGACCTCCCGCACGAGGCGGGCCATCTCGGGCGAGGGCCCGACGATGGTCGCCAGACGTCCCTGGATGAAGTCGAAGAGCTTGTTGGGAAGCGACCACAGCAGGTTGAACGTGCCGGTGGCGAGAACGCTGATGCCGACGTCGTAGCGCGCCACCGTCGGCATCAGCTCGGCGTAGGACACCGGCGGCAGCACACGCACTCGTCCGTCCGTCTTCGCTGCCCGCTGCTCGAGCTCGGCGAAGTACTCCGGGTCGCTCTTGACCAGGTACAGATCGAGCGTCGCGCCGTTCGTCGCCTGCGCGACGCCGTCGATCATCCACTCGAGCTTCCGGCGGCGCACCGCGCTGCCGGAGTGCACGAGCCGCGGCGGCCACGCGGTCTCCTGCACGGCCTGGTCGTAGTACGGCGTGGTGTTGCGGACGACCTCGGGGCGGAACCCGAACTCGCGCTCGTACTCCTCCGCGAGGCCCGAGCCGACGGTGGTCCAGGCGTCGGCCTTTGCCACGTACGTCCGGATCATCCACTCGATGTACGGGCGCGCCCGCCGGTGCCAGTAGGTCTCGGGGCCGAGCACACGCGAGTGGTACTCGTGCAGGTCGACGAGCACGCCGTCCGTCGGGCGCACCTTCAGCGCGACGGGCGCGGCGATCTCCTCGTCCGCGAGCACAACGTCGAACGTGCGCCCGCGCAGCAGCCTGCGCGCCTCGCGGATGCCCGGCCGCGTCCACAGGGTGAGGCGGTAGAGGCGGAGGGCCAGGGCCCGCCCATCCCAGCTGCGCACCGTCCCCTTCACCTCGAGGTGCTCGACGTCGGCGGACGGCGAGGGACCGAAGCCGCAGGTGGTGACCTCGTACTCGTCCTTCAGGAGAGCGATCTGGCGCAGCACGCGGGCGTCGCGGTGGATCTGCGAGAACGACAGGATCAGCAGCCGCTTGCGTCCGGTCTCAGCGACCATGCCGACCCCCGATCCCGCGCGCCGCGATCCGGTCGATGGCGGCCTTCCACACCGCATCCTCGGCGTCGGAGGCGTAGGTGCGGGCCGCCGCGTGCGCGGCCGCCTTCATGTCCTCGACCGCGGTCGGCGTGAGGGCGTCGACCGCCGCGGCGATGGCCTCGGGGGTGAAGTCGGCGGTGCTCACGCCGTAGCCCGCCGCCTCGACGAGGGCGACCATCTCGGGTGACGGGCCGACGATCACGCCGAGGCGCGCCTGCAGGTAGTCGAACACCTTGTTGGGCAGCGCCATGAGGTGGTTGAAGTTCACGGGGGGCAGCACGTGGATGCCCACGTCGTAGCCGTTGAGCACACCGACCAGCTGCTCGTACGGCACGGGGTCGTGCAGGGTGACGCGGCCTCCCGAGGTCGCGGCCAGCGCGTTCAGCTCGGCCAGGTACCCGGGGTCGCCCTTGGTGAGATAGAGGTCGAGCGTCGCCTCGTTCGCGGCGGCGATCACTCCCCGCACGATCAGCTCGGTGCCGCGCTTGCGCATGCCCGCACCGGAGTGCACAAGCCGCGGCGGCCACGTGACCGCGGTCGGCGTCTGCTCCGCGTAGGGCGTGGTGTTGCGCACGACCTCGGGGCGGAAGCCGAACTCGCGCTCGTACTCGTCGGCGATGCCCGGGGCGACCGTGGTCCACGATCCCGCCTTGGCCACATACGCGCGGATCATCCACTCGATCCACGGCTTCGCGCGCTTGCGCCAGTACCCCTCGTTCTCGCGCACGCGCGAGTGGTACTCGTGCAGGTCGACGTGGGTGCCCCGGCGCGGCTTCAGGCGCAGCGCCAACGGAGCGGCGATCGCCTCGTTGGCGAGGATGATGTCGGGGCGGAGGCCGTTCAGGCGGCGCCAGGCGCCGGCGAGCCCCGGGTTGCGCCACGTCTCGAGCCGGTACTGGCGAAGCGCCAGCACACGGCCGTCCCAGATCGACGCGTTCTCGGTGAGGGGCAGCTCGATGTGGCGTGCGACGCCCTCGGGGGCCGGGCCGTACCCGCAGGTGATGACCTCGTACGTGTCGCGGAACAGCGCGATCTGGCGCCGCACGCGGGGGTCGCTCACGATCTCCGAGAACGAGATGATGAGCAGGCTCTGGCGCTCAGCCACGATCGTCCTTCCCGGCGAGACCCGCGAGGGCCGCCTGATGGGCGAAGTCCTCGTCGGTGGCGACGAGCTCGTCGAAGGTGCCGAGAGAGACGATCCGGCCGTCCCGCATGTGCGCGATCTGGTCGAAGCCCTGGATGGTCGACAGGCGATGCGCCACGGCGATCACCGTGACCTCGCCGTGGAGCTCCTGGATGGCCTTCGTGACCGCGGCCTCGGTGCGCACGTCCAGCGCGCTGGTGGCCTCGTCGAGCACCAGCACCAGCGGGTCGGTGTAGAGCGCGCGGGCGATGCCGAGGCGCTGACGCTGGCCGCCCGAGAGGCTCATGCCCCCGTCGGCGATCTGCGAGTGGATGCCGCCCTCGCGCTGTCCGATGACGTCCCACAGCTGCGCGCGGCGGGCGGCCCGCTCGACGCGCTCGATGTCGAAGCTGTCGTCCCAGACCAGGGCGATGTTCTGGGCGATCGTGCCCGCGAACAGCGAGACCTCCTGCGGCACGTAGCCGACCCGGCTGCGCCAGTCGGCGAGCACCTCGTCGAGCGGCTCGCCGTCGACGGCGATGTGGCCGGTCGTCGGCGAGAGCAGCCCGAGCAGCAGGTCGATCAGGGTCGACTTGCCGGCCCCCGAGCGGCCGGCGATGCCCAGGGTCTCCCCCATCCGCATCCGCAGCGTCACGTCGCGCACCGCGGGCTCCTGCGCGTCGGGGAAGGTGAAGCCTACGTTCGTCAGGATCAGCTCGCGCGGCTCGGAGGGCAGCGGCTTGTCGCCCAGGTGCTCCTGAGCGGCCCGGTAGCCCTCGGCCTTCTCCATGTCCGAGATCATCAGGTCGACGAAGGATCCGGTCGACACGGTGCGGGTGACCACGGTCTGGAAGCCCGTGAGGGCGGGGACCAGGCGGAAGCCGGCGATGCCGAACAGCGCCACCGCGCCGACCATCGCGTCCACTCCGCCGCCCGCGAGGAACGCGGCGCCGCCGGTGAGCAGGAAGCCGCCGATCACCGCCGAGTCGAAGACGAAGCGCGGCACGCCGGCGAGGAAGTTCGAGTTCGCGCGGGCGCGGGCGAGCAGGTCGCGCTGCTTGCGCACCACCGCCTCGGACTCGTCGATCTTGTCGCGGAGGGTGATCTCCTTCAGTGCGCCGACCATGCCGCCCACCAGGCGGGCGACCCGGATCTGCGAGTCGCGGGCGACGCGGGCGGCCTGGCGCGTGCGGCCGCCGAGCACGAAGTACTGCAGCGCGGCGATGCCGCCGAGGTACACCAGCGCCACCACCGCCGTGATGGGCTGCGCGACGAAGATCACCACAACGACGCCGATCGAGGTCATCAGCATTCCCGGCACGGTGGTGACCGGCAGCAGGAAGCCCGAGATCACCTGGCCCACGCCGTTGGCGAGCTGCACGACCTCGGCGTTGCTGCGCGCGAGGCGGTCGGTCCAGGGCGCACGCAGGTAGGCGGCCAGCAGCGTGGCGCCGACCTCGACTTCGAGCGACGAGAACCGGCGCGTGGCGACCCACGTCAGCCACAGGTTCGCCGCGGACTTCAGGATCACCACCGCCGACAGCAGCAGGATGAGCCAGATCACCGCGTCGCCCGGGATCACGCCGATGACCGGCAGCGAGAGGTCGCCGCCCGCGACAGCGGAGGCGAGCACCACCGCGAGCGCCAGCAGGGCGACGACGTCGACGATCGACAGCAGCGCCGAGACGACCGAGTAGCCGACCAGGAACCGGCGGGCCTCGTGGGGCAGGAAGGGCCACAGGCGGCGCAGCAGGCGGACGATCTGAGTCATGCGTTCTCCTCCGCGCCCAGGAAGGCGCTCAGCACCCGCGCGGCGTGCGCGCCGTCGTGCAGGCGCGCGACGAATTCGGGGCCGTGACCGGCCAGGGTGCGATAGGTGTCTCGGTCGGCGAGGATCCGGCGGATCACGTCGCCGATGTCCCCGACCCGGGCCTCGACCACGGGCAGGTCCATGTCGGCCGTGCGGCGGACGACTTCGCGATGACGATCCGCGACGTGGGCGAGCACCACACGGCCGGCGGCCATCGCCTCGCAGCCGGCCACGCCGTAGCCGCCCATCACGAAGTGGTCGAGCACGATGTCGGCGTCCCCGTACAGCGCGGGCATCTCGGCCGCGGGCACACCCGTCACCTCGCGGTACCGGATCAACCCCTCGGCATCCAGCGCGCGCAGGGCGGGGGCGATCGCCTCCGAGCCCTTGAGGCCGCGGCGGCTCGGGGCGTGCACCACCACGGGGCGCTCACGCTCGAGCGCCGGCCGCGTCACGGCACGCCGCCAGGGCTCGGGGTCGACGACCACCGGCAGCCATGTGGCGTCCGGAAGGAAGTCGAGCAGGTCCGGGGTCGAGACGAACACGGGGCACTCGGCGGCGCGCACCAGCTCGTGGTTGCGCGCCGTCGTCTTCTCCAGCTTGTCCGTCTCGGGGTACCAGCCGTCGATGAACGGCGAATCTGTCTCGAGCTCGGCGTGCCGGTGGGGTGTGCGGATGTCGGATCCGTGGAACAGCAGGCCCACGACGAGCCCGGCCCGGCGCAGCTCGGCGATCTGGTCTCCGGCGTCGCCGCGCCACGGGCCCTGGCCCGACTCCATCAGCACGTGGGTGAACCGCTCCGTCACGTCGCGGCGCTGGCGCTCCCGCCAGACGTAGTTCTGCGAGTAGTCGAGGGCGGCCACCCGCCCGTCGGCGGCGAAGCGGAACCGGTCATCCGCCGGCTGGATGGCGAACGCGCAGCCCGATACCCCGTCGAGCCGCTCGGCCGCGCGCGCCCAGCGGAACGCCTGGCCCGCCGAGTTCGCCGGGCCGATGAGCAGCCGCACGCGGGACGATCCGACGACCGGCCGCGCGATGCGAGCCGTCCGCCAGCGCCACCGGATGCCGGCCGCGAGCGCCGCGACGGGGTCGGCCATCAGAGCGAGACGCTGGTGCCGCTGTTCGCCGAGTCCAGTGCGGCCTCGACGACGGCGAGGGTGCGCTGGCCCTGCTCCATCGTGACGACGTCGCTGGGCTTGCCGAGCACGGCGTCGCGGAACGCCTCGTGCTCGACCCGCAGCGGCTCGCGCTTGGCGAACGAGAAGCGCGTGATGTCGCCCTCGGAGACGCCGCGGAACGACGAGACCGACTCCCACTCGAGCGGGATGGTGCCGTTGGCGTAGAAGGTGAGGTCGCCCGTGGACGTGTCGGCCACGAATGCGCCCTTCTCGCCGGTGACGACCGTGAGGCGCTCCTTCATCGGCGACAGCCAGTTCACGAGGTGGTTCACGATCACGCCGGACTCGAGGCGGCCGGTGATCGCGATCATGTCCTCGTGGACGCGACCCGACTTGAAGTTCGTCTGGGCGAACACGGTCTTGTACGTCGACTGCGCGACCCAGGCCGTGAGGTCGACGTCGTGCGAGGCGAGGTCCTTGGCGACGCCCACGTCCGCGATGCGCGCCGGGAACGTGCCCTGGCGGCGGGTGGCCACCTGGTACACGCCGCCCAGGTCGCCCGCTTCGATGCGGCGGCGCATCTCCTGCAGGGCCGGGTTGAAGCGCTCGATGTGCCCCACGGCCCCGACGAGGCCCGCGTTCGCGAAGGCGTCGACCATACGCTGACCGGCCTCGAGGCTGTGGGCGATCGGCTTCTCGACCAGCGTGTGCACGCCGGCGGCGGCGAGCTTCATCGCCGCGTCCTCGTGGAACTGGGTGGGCACGGCGACGACGGCGAGGTCGATGCCCTCGGCGATCAGCGCGTCGATGTCGGGAAGGATCTGCAGCTCGCCGGCCACGCCGTGCGGGTCGCCGCCGGGATCGGCGATCGCGACCAGCTCGACGCCCTCCACCTCGCGCAGCACGCGCGCGTGGTGGCGGCCCATCATGCCGACGCCGAGCAGGCCGGCGCGCAGCGCGACCATCAGGCGCCCGCCTGCGCGAGGGCGTTCACGGCGGCCACGATGCGGTCGAGGTCTCCCTGCGACAGCGACGGGTGCACGGGGAGCGAGATGACCTGCGAGGCCGCGCGCTCGGTCTCGGGCAGGTCCAGCCCCGGCGCGTACGGCGCCAGCGAGGGCAGGCGGTGGTTCGGGATCGGGTAGTACACGCCGGATCCGACGTTGTACTCGTCCTTCAGGGCCTTGACGAAGCCGTCGCGGTCCTCGAGGACGCGGATCGTGTACTGGTGGTACACGTGCTGGGCGCCCTCGGCGACCGGCGGGATCACGACACCCTGGAGGTTCGCGTTGAGGAAGGCCGCGTTCTCCTGGCGGGTCTTGGTCCAGCCGTCGACCTTCGTCAGCTGCACGCGGCCGATGGCGGCGTGGATGTCGGTCATGCGGGTGTTGAAGCCGACGACCTCGTTCTCGTACTGGCGCTCCATGCCCTGGTTGCGCAGCAGCTTGACGCGGCGCGCGAACGCCTCGTCGACCGTCGAGACCATACCGCCCTCACCCGAGGTCATGTTCTTCGTCGGGTAGAGCGAGAACATCGCCCACTCGCCGAAGGTGCCCACCGGCTGCCCGTCGAGCGAGGCGCCGTGCGCCTGCGCCGCGTCCTCGTACAGCGCGACGCCGCGCGCAGCCGAGATCTCGCCGAGCTCGCGCATACGCGCGGGATGGCCGTAGAGGTGCACCGGCAGGATGCCCTTGGTCTTGTCCGTGATGGCCGCATCCACCGCGGCGGGGTCGAGCGTGAAGGTCTCGGGCTCGATGTCGACGAACACCGGCGTCGCGCCGGTGAGGGCGACCGCGTTGCCGGTGGCGGCGAACGTGAACGACGGCACGATGACCTCGTCACCGGGGCCGACGCCCGCGGCGAGGAGGCCGAGGTGCAACCCCGACGTGCCCGAGTTGACGGCCACGACCGGACGGCCCGACACGAAGTGCGCCGAGAACTCCTGCTCGAAGGCGGCCACCTCAGGCCCCTGCGCGACCATGCCGGAGCGCATGACGCGATCGACGGCCTCGCGCTCCTCGTCGCCGATGATCGGCTTGGCGGGGGGAATGAACTCGGTCACTTCGTCACCTCTCGCAGTGCGCCGTCGGTCTCGACGAACGCGTCTCCAGTCTCAGGGCAGACCCAGCGGTCGCCGTCCTGCACCAGGCGGACGCCCGCGCGCCCCACCCAGCCGATGCGCTTGGCGGGAACGCCCGCCACCAGCGCGAAGGCGGGCACGTCCTTCACAACGACCGCACCCGCGGCCACCGTCGCCCACTCGCCGATTGTCACCGGCGCGACGCACGTGGCGCGGGCGCCGATCGCGGCTCCGCGGCCGATGGTGACGCCCACGGGCTCCCAGTCATGGGCCGACTTCAGCGACCCGTCCGGGTTGACCGCGCGCGGGTACGTGTCGTTCGTGAGGACCACGGCGGGGCCGATGAACACGCCGTCGGCCAGCTTCGCGGGCTCGTAGACCAGCGCGTAGTTCTGGACCTTGCAGTTGTCGCCCATCTGCACGCCGGTGCCGATGTAGGCGCCGCGACCCACGATGCAGTTCTCGCCGAGCACGGCGTCCTCGCGCACCTGGGCGAGGTGCCACACCGAGCTGCCCGCGCCGATCTGCGCGTTGTCCGCGACATCTGCGGAATCGACGATCCGCACGTCCGTCCGAGTCACTTGCCGGTCCTCTCGATCGATGTCAGCACGGCCTCAGCCGCCCGCTCGCCGGCGGCCGCCAGCGATACATTCTCTCGTGCCCAGGCCGCGCGTCCCGCGCGTCGGGCATCGGTCTCGCCCGCGCGGTGCTGGGCGATCAGGCGCTCCATCGCCGCGGCGACGAGCGCCTCGTCGAACTCGACGCCCTCGCCGAGCCCGGCGCCGGCCACGAGCTCACGGCCCGTGACGGCGCCCGCGAACAGCACCGGCGTGCCGCAGGCCGCGGCGGCGTAGGTCTTGGTGGGGCGCGCGAAGTCGTAGCCGTTTCCCGGCACGATGCTCACCATCGAGGCGAGCGCACCGCGGATCCACTGCGCCGACTCGGCCGCGGGGACCACTCCCCCGAAGTGCACGCGCCCCGGCGCAATGCGCTCGGCCAGCGCCCGCAGGTCGTCCCGCAGCGCACCCTGCCCGAAGAAGCGCAGGTCCACATCCGGGTTCGCCTCGGCGATGCGCGCGAAGGCCTTCACGAAGACGTCGGGCTGCTGCCACTCGGACATGGTGCCGGTGTAGACGAAGTACGGGCGGCCCGGATCCTTCGGGGTCGCCTCCGGCGTGAAGACGGTCGTGTCGATGCCGTTGCCGATCGTGGCGATCCGGTCGCGGTCGGCGCCCAGTGCCACCAGCCTCTCGGTGACCTCGGGCGAGACCGACAGGATCACCGCGGAGGCCCGCAGGACCGCGCGCTCCATCAGCCGCATCAGCGTCACCACGGGCTTCGAGGCGCCCATCGACACCACGCCGTCCGTCCAGACGTCGGCCGAGTAGAACGCGAGCGGGGTGCGGCGAAGCTTCGCCACCACGGCCGCGACGAGACCGGTGGTGGGCGGGGCCTCGGCCACGATGACGTCGGCACGGGCCCCGATGATCCGGAACGCGAGGGGACCGTCGTAGCTCAGGTACTGGAGGTAGCCGCGGACGTTGCCGCCCGCGTCGCGCAGCACCGGCCAGCGGCGGATCGCGACGCCGGGGATGCGCACCGTCTCGTCCCGCAGCGCGCGCGGCGGGCGGGTGGTGACGACCTCGACATCGGCGCCGCGCGACACCAGCCCGCGGGCGAGGGCGCCCAGGCGGAAGGCCCCGGCGGACACCTCCGGCAGGAACAGGCGCGAGGCGAGGACGACGCGGGGACGGCGGGGGTCAGTCATCCCGGCCCTCCTCGCGGTGCGCGCAGGTCTGCGCCTCGAGCATGCGCAGGCGCAGATCGAGGGAGGCTGCCTGCTCGGCGAGCACGCGGATCCGGTCCTCGGCGCGGGTGAGCTCGGCCGAGTGCTGCAGCGTCAGCAGCACCAGCAGCGCGATCGCCACGAAGAAGACGAGGTTCGCGGGCACCTCGACGCCGAGGACCTTCGAGGCCCACACCAGCAGGTGCGGGAACACCGCGATGACGAGCGCGAACACGCCGGCGACGAGCCACCAGACCGCGTGCCGCTCGCGGAGCGTGCCGCGGCGCAGCAGGGCGAAGATGACGACGAGCACCGCCAGGGCGGCGACGATGCCGAAGGCGTAGGTGGTGGCGCTGAGGATCATGCGGCTCCCGCCTGCGCGAACGGGGCCCGCGGCCCGACCTTCTGGCGCGGCTTGGTCAGGGCGATGCCCAGGGCGAGGCACGCGCGCATGAGGTGCAGCGTGGCCTTGAGCGTGTTCTGCGACGGGGTGCCGCCCTGGCGGTCGCGCATCGCGACCGGGCGCTGCCGGATCACGAGCCCCGCGCGGGCCGCGATCACCAGGGCCTCGATCGTGTCGCCGAGGTACTCGGCGGGGTACGTGCGGGCGAACAGCTTCACCGCGCGCGGGCCCGCGGCCTTGAACCCGCTGGTGGTGTCGGTGAGCTTGGTGCGGGCGACGCGGCTGATGGTGCGCGCCAGGATCCACATCGCGATGCGGCGGGGCCCGCGGGCGCCCGCGCCGTCGGCGCCGGCGAAGCGCGCCCCGATGACGATGTCGGCCTCGGCGAGGCCCGCGATCAGCTCGGGGATCCCCTCCGCGGGGTGCTGCCCGTCGCCGTCGACCTGCACCACGACGTCGAAGCCGCGGGCCACGGCCCAGCGGAAGCCGGCGCGCATGGCGCCCCCGACCCCGAGGTTCACGGGCAGGCGCATCACGCGCGCGCCGGCGGCCTCGGCCACGGCGGCCGTGTCGTCGCGCGACGCATCGTCGACCACAAGGCACTCGGCGCCGGGCACCGCGGCCAGGATCTCGCGGACCACGTCGCCGACCGCGGCGGATTCGTTGTACGCCGGCACCACGATCAGCGTGTTCGCGCGTGGGGAGGGCATGGTGAACATCCTAAGCGGCGGGCCCCTGCCCGCCCTGAGCGCGACGCCGGTGATCCGGATCGTCGCATCGGGATCAGTCGCAGCCGGTGATCTCGAAGAGCGCCGCGTCGCCGACGCGTGCGATCTCGGTGACCATGTCGGAGTCGTCGAAGTCGTGGAGCCCCAGGTACCACCAGTTGTAGGTGTCGTAGATGCGGCGTTCGCCGAGGTCGAGGGCGTAGGTCACGTTCGTGCGCTCCAGCGCCGCGCAGACCTCGTCACCACCCTGGTTGAGCTCCTTGCCGAGCAGGGTGGCGTCCTCGCCGAACCGGCCGAACACGTGCGGGAACACCACCGGGACGCCCTCCGCCGCGTACAGGAGACCGGCGCCCGTGAGCGGATCGCCGATCACGGGCGAGTCGTCCGGCACGATCTCGGCCGCCTTCGCGAAGAGCGCGCGCTCGTCGGGCGACAGGCCCTGCACGTCGTCGTCGGCCGCGAAGCTCAGCGACGTCATCACCCGGGCCTCGTTGCGCACGACGAGGAACTGCGGCGCCCCGAGCACGGCGAGCACCACGACCGCCGCGGCGATGCGTCCGATGCGGGCACGGCCCGCGGCCTCGGTCACCCAGCCTCGGCCCCAGGTCAGCACGCACTCGGCACCGACCGCGGCCAGCGGAAGAGAAGCGACGACGAGGTTCGCCGCGAGGCGGTGGAGGTCGGCGTACCAGAGGCCGACGATCAGCTGCCGCAGCCCCTGGTGCTGCATGGAGACAGCCACCAGGAAGAACACAACCGTGACGAGGTGCGCGCCGATCATCCAGATGCCCGAGCGGCGGCGGATGACCGCGACGGCCCCCACGACCACGAGGACGACCAGCAGCGCCGCGACGGGGCGGCCGAGCGGCGCGAGCAGGAACGCCTCGCCGATCGCCTGCGCGGGCGACTGGTTCGGCTGCCATTCGGTCCAGCCCCGGCCGAGCGTCAGCCAGGCGGCGAGCAGCACCGCCACGGCGCCGGCGAAGCCGACGGTGAGCACGATCCGGACCCAGCGGGCGGCGGTGCCCTCGCGCCACAGCACGATCAGCCGCTCGATGAAGAACGGGACGATCATCGCGAGCGCCAGCAGCAGGCTCGACGGGTGACCGAGCGCGCACGCCCCGGCCGCGCCGATGGTCAGAAGCGCCAGCGCGCCGCGCATGCGCCACGGCAGGCCGGACCGGAACACCAGCACCACAAGCGCCAGGACGGTCGGGACGAGCGCGTTGCCCAGCAGGTTCGGGTAGAGCACACCCCAGTTGAGGAAGCCCATCGGGAAGAACATGGCGCCGAGCGTGGCGAGCGGGGCGAGCCGGATCGCCAGGCGGCGCGTCGGCCACACCGCCGCGGTGAGCAGCATGATGCCGGCGGGCCACAGCACACCGCACACAACGATGCTCATGAGGTTGGTGGCCTCGAACACCCCGCCGGCGACGGGCACGATGAGCGAGGTCATCGCGTGCCACAGGGCCGGGTAGAAGACGTTGTGACGGCCCGGGTAGGCGAGCGTCATGTGGAACGACGACGCGTCGCCCCGATCGATGACGTACTGGACGGCGTTGAGGTGGAACAGCGCATCGAAGTGCTGGGCGGGGTTGTCCGGGCGGCCCATGCCGTACGCCAGCAGGGCCGTCCACACGGCCGCGGCGACGACGAGCGTCACCCATCCGGGGCCCGAGATGACGGGGCGCTCGCGTCGGCGGAACCCGGCGATGAGCCCGACAACGATCGCCAGGACGACCGACCCGATGAGCACCGGGATGATCGACCAGGGCACGTGCACCATGGGCGCGGCGATCGACGCGGCCGCCGCGACGGCGAGGGTGGCCACCGCGCTGGTGGCGATCAGCAGCGGCCCGCGGAACCCCGCGAGCCACGCCGCGGGCAGACCCGGGACGATCAGCAGCGCGACAGCGAAGACCAGGGCCGGGGCGCTGCCGATCCAGTCGAGGATCAATGCTCCCCCATCGCGTCGATGGCCGATTCGACGTCGCCGTCGAAGACCAGCTCGCCCTTCTGGATCACAACGGCGCGGTTGCAGAGCTCGCGCACCATCTCCATGTCGTGGCTGACGATGACGAGCGTCTTGCCGGCCGCGATCAGCTCCTCGAACTTCGCGCGACACTTCTCGCGGAAGGGAGCATCGCCCACCGAGAGGATCTCGTCGACCAGCAGCACATCGACGTCGACGTGGATGGCCACCGAGAACGCCAGGCGCATGAACATGCCCGACGAGTAGTGCTTGACCTCTTGGTCGATGAACTCGCCGATCTCGGCGAACTCGACGATCTGGTCGTAGCGCGCCTCGATCTCGTGCTGCTTCATGCCGAGGATGGCGGCGTTGAGGAAGACGTTCTCGCGGCCGGAGAGCTCGGGGTGGAATCCGGCGCCGACCTCGATGAGCCCCGCGACGCGACCTCGGGTGAGCACGTGCCCGCCGTCGGGCTGCATCACACCGGACAGCAGCTTGAGCAGCGTCGACTTGCCCGAGCCGTTGTAGCCCAGGATCGCGATCGAGTCGCCCTCGTTGACGACGAGGTCGAGGCCCTTCAGCGCGTGGAAGTCGCTCGACAGCTTCCGCCCCCGCAGCAGACCCACAACGGTGTCCTTGAGCGAGTGGGAGTGGTTCAGGGTGAAGGTCTTGCGGACGCCATCGACGATGACGCTCGGCTTGTGGATCGGGGTGGTGGCCTTCATGATGCTCCGCGCGGATCAGAGATCCTGCGCGAACCTCCCCTCGAGACGGCGGAAGACGAACTGGCCGATGAGGATCGTGGCCAGCGAGATGAGGAACGCGTAGACGGTCAGGATGCCGAGATCGGGGTGCAGCTCGATCCCCCGCTCCTCAATCGCCGCGCGGGAGACCGGCTCCCAGAAGCCGAAGTGCAGCAGCTCGACCGCGACGGTGATCGGGTTAAGCATGTAGATCTGCATCAGCCACGCCGGGAAGACGTCGCGCACCATCGTCCAGAAGTACAGGACGGGAGAGGCCCACGTGACGAGCATCAGCAGCAGCTCGACGATCGGCTCGGCGTCGCGGAAGCGCACGTTGACCGCGCCGAAGAAGAGGCCGGCGCCGAAGGAGACCATGCCGAGGATCAGGATCGCCGCGAGGACCGCGAGAACGCTCCAGACGGTGATGTGGACGATCCATCCCATAAAGAGGCCGACCACAAGCAGCAGGCCGAGCTGGGGCAGGAAGTGCACGAAGGCGACGAACACGGCCGAGACCGAGAAGAGCTGGCGGGGCAGGTACACCTTGCGCACCAGGGGCGCGTTGCCCACGATCGTGCGGGTCGCGTTGCCGAAGGCCTCGCTGAAGAAGTTGATGCCGATGATTCCGCTGAACAGGTACACGTGGTAGTTCGGCACCGTGTCGCCGAGCTTCAGGAACACGCCCATGATCAGCCAGAACACGAGGAACTGCACGGCGGGGCGCACGTACGACCAGGTCCAGCCCATGACCGAGTTGCGGTACCGGGTGGTCACCCCCGTGCGCACCAGCAGCCTCAGCAGGTAGCGCCAGCGGATGACATCCAGCAGGCCTCGGCTCGCACCCGGCGTGACGAACGCCGATCGGGGGACCTGGGAGAACAGGTCTTGCGAAGACAGCTCGGATTCAGTCGGCACGAGGGTCGATCCTAGTTCAGGGGGTGGGCAGGATCCTGGGCGCCCGTCGGGCGGGTCAGAGATCGGCGTGCACCTGCCACACGCGCGCGGCGGCCCCGGTCCAGGAGAAGGCGCGGGAGCGGTCGCGCCCGAGCACCCGCAGTCGCTCCGCCTCCCGGTCGCCGCGCGCCGCCTCCGCCACGGCGTCCTCGAGGTCGGCCGCGGGCACCACGAGGCCGCCGTCGAGCACCACCTCGCGATGCACGTCCGAGTCGACCGCGACGACGGGTGTTCCGATCGCCATCGCCTCGATCACGCGCCAGGGCCACGCGCCGCGCGCCGACGGGGCGACGAAGGCCGCCGCCGAGGAGAGCACGGCGGCGCGGTCTCCCCGGTCCGCGGGGGCCAGGGTGTGCACGCGCTCCGCGGTGATGCCGGCGCGGGCGGCGACCGCGGCCACGGCCGCGGCCTCGCCCTCGGGGACGTCGAGCACGACCACGTCACGGCCCGTCCGGGCGGCCGCGCGGAGCCCCGCCTCGAGCGCGTCCGACGGCGCCGCTCCCCCGGCGAGGGCGATGAATCCCTCGGGCAGTCCGAGGTCGCGCAGCCGCGCCGCGGTGTCCGTCGGGGTCGCGAAGCCCGCGGGATGCGCGCCGGCGATCACCCGCACGCGGTCGTCGAGCCGCGCGATCCCCCGCAGCCGGTGGGCCAGGGCATGGGTCGGCACGATCAGGGCGTCGGCGTGGCGGACGGCGCGCCGCAGCAGCGTCCGCTCGGACCGCGCGATCGCGCCGGGCAGCTCGCGCGGCGCCTCCCATGCGCGCAGATCCCAGAGGGTCACCACGGTCTGATCGCCGCTCGTCACGCGGTCATGCCGGACGAGCGGCGCCAGCATCGTCGGCGAGTGCACCATGCCGCCCGGCGTCAGATCCTTGGCGCGCGAGACCTCGACCGTCTCGAGGTCGCAGCCGTCCGGTGCCGTCTCGGCCAGCGCGGCCGAGAGCGCGAGCGCCGCCTCCGACAGCTCGGCGCGCGCGGGTGCCGGCCGCTGGTCGAGGATCACCCGCAGCGTCACCGTCATGTGTGCAGCACCGTCATGAGTCGAAGCGTATAGAGCGGATCGCCCGCCCGGCGTCCGGACGTGAGCAGATCTACTCTGTCGGCTCGGCGGTCTCGGGCGTCGGGTGCAGCGTGTCGTTCACGTGCTCCCGGATCGCCGTGAAATCGGGCTCCTCGGGGTCGACGAGCGGCGGGATCAGCTCGATCGTGGTGACCGGCTGCTCCTTGGCCTTGAGCGCGAGCTCGCTGAAGTACGACAGCATCGACTGCGGCAGGTCGGTCTCGACGATGGCGGCACCGGCCTGGGCGACGTCCTGGAACCGCGTGAGCACGGTCGAGGGGGTGAACTGCGCGAGGATCGCCTGCTGCAGCTGGCGCTGGCGCTGCATCCGGTCCCAGTCGCTCGTTGTGTACCGCGAGCGGGCGTACCACTGCGCGGTGTCGCCGTCCATGCGCTGCACGCCGGGCTCGATCCAGCCGATCGCCCACTCCTCCGCGGGCTGCCCCTCGTAGGCGGGGCCGCCGCCCTTGGGCAGTCGCTCGGTCACCTCGATCTCCACGCCGCCCAGCGCGTCGATCAGCGCCGCGAAGCCGTGCATGTCGATGAAGACGTAGTAGGGGATGTCGATGCCGAGGATGCCCTCGGCGGCGTCCTTGGTCGCCTCGATGCCGGGCGCGGAGCCCTGCGCGGCGGCGTCCGGGTAGAGACCGATGCCCTGGTCGTCGCGGCAGTTCTCCGCTGCGTTGCGCAGCTGGTTGACCCCGCCGTCCCACCCGCACGCGGGGTCGCCGTGGCCCTCAAAGCCGTCCGGATAGAGATCCTGCATCGGGCCGGGGCTGAACGGGAACCCGCGCATGTCGCGCGGAATGCCCGTGATGGTGGTGGCCCCGGTGTCGGCGTTGATGGAGAGCACCGAGATGCTGTCGAACCGCATGGAGTCGCGGCCGTCGCCCGAGTCGGCGCCGAGCAGCAGGATGTTGTAATAGCCGTCCGACGGGGGGACGCTCGGCCCGCTCTGCCCGAAGATCGAGCCCAGCGCGTCGCGCGCGGCGCCGACCGACGTCGACGCGTAGGCGGCGGTGCCGCCCGAGACGACCATCAGCACGATCGACAGCACGGCGATCCCGATGCGCGTGCCGCCGCGCGTCTTCACCAGGCGCACAAGACGCAGGGTGTCGATGCCGAGGATGATCCACAGCACGCCGTACCCGGCGAGGGCGACCTGCGCGATCGTGAGCAGGATCGGGCCGATCACCGGCGCGAGGACGACGGACGTCACTCCGGGGCGCCACAGCAGCAGCCCCAGGACGAGCAGGATCCCGATGGCCCACAGCCAGAGCGTCGCGCCCAGCCCGAACCGGCCGAGCCGCCGGTTTCCGGCGAGCACCTGGGCGGATCCGGGGATCAGCCAGCCCAGGATCACGAGCCACCACCCGCGGCGTCCCATCATGGCGGGCGAGCCGGCCTCGGGATGGCGGATCGGGCGCTGCTCAATGAGCGCGCGGCCGGTGGACGGGCGGACGAGACCGGGGGCGCCGTAGGCGCCGACTGCGGTCATCGATCGCCCTCCCGTGCGGCCGCCGCGATCACAGCGAGGCCTTCAGGCGTGCGTTCTTCTCTTCGACCTGGCGCTCGAGGTCGCGCGCGAACTGCTCGATGCGGTCGGCGATCGCGTCGTCGCCCGCCCCGAGGATCCGCGCCGCGAGCAGGCCCGCGTTGCGCGCGCCGTTGATCGAGACGGTCGCCACCGGGATGCCCGCGGGCATCTGCACGATGGAGAGGAGCGAGTCGAGGCCGTCGAGCGTGGCCAGCTGCACCGGCACGCCGATGACGGGCAGGGCGGTCATCGACGCGACCATGCCGGGTAGGTGCGCCGCGCCGCCGGCGCCGGCGATGATCGCCTTCAGCCCCCGGCCGCGCGCCTCGCGGGCGTAGCTCATGAGCTTGTCCGGCGTGCGGTGGGCCGAGACGACCTCCACCTCGTGGGCGATGCCGAACTCGGTCAGCGCGGCGGACGCGTCGGCCATGATGCGCCAGTCGGAGTCGGAGCCCATGATGACGCCGACGACGGGGGTCTCTGAGGAGTTCAGCACGCGTTACAGGCTAGGCCGCGACCCTGGGGTTTCCCGAATGCGACCCTCGCTTCCGCTGTCAGGTGCGGGTGCGGGCGGGGTCAGCGGAAGAATCCCGCGGCTCCCCGCGCCTCGTAGACGACGTCGTCGAGGTCGTCGCCGACGACGTTGACGTGGCCCACCTTGCGTCCGGGGCGCGGCTCCTTGCCGTAGGTGTGGATCTTCGCCGTCGGGTGGGCGGCCATCGCGTTCGCGAAGCGCTCGGTGAGGCCCCCCTCGGCCGGACCGCCGAGGATGTTGATCATCACGGCCCACTCCGACGTGACATCGGTGGCCCCGAGCGGCAGGTCGAGCACGGCGCGCAGGTGCTGCTCGAACTGGCTGGTGACCGATCCGTCCTGCGTCCAGTGGCCGCTGTTGTGCGGTCGCATCGCGAGCTCGTTCACGAGGATCCGCTCGTCGGCGGTCTCGAACAGCTCGACCGCGAGCATGCCGGTCACCCCGAGCCCCTCGGCCAGGGTCACCCCCAGGCGCGCGGCGATCTCGATGAGCTTCTCACTGGCGCGCGGCGCGGGGGCGATGACCTCGGCGCACACGCCGTCGCGCTGCACCGACTCGGCCACGGGGTAGGCGACGACCTCGCCCGAGGGGCGACGGGCCACCTGCTGCGAGAGCTCGCGGGTGAACGCGACGAGCTCCTCGGCCAGCAGCGGGCCGTCCCAGGACGCGAACCAGTCGGCGACGTCGGACGCATCCGACACCACCCGGACGCCCTTGCCGTCGTACCCGCCGCGCGGGGTCTTCACCACCGCCCGGCCGCCGTGATCGTCGAGGAAGGCGCGCAGGTCGCCCTCGTCGGCGACCGCGGCCCAGTCGGGCTGCGGGGCGCCGAGCTCGGCGAGCTTGGCGCGCATCACGAGCTTGTCCTGCGCGAACTGCAGCGCATCGGGTCCGGGGTGCACCGCCACGCCCGCGTCGACCAGCGCGCGCAGCACGGGCTGCGGCACGTGCTCGTGGTCGAAGGTGATGACGTCGACGTCGCGGGCGAAGGCCAGCACGGTCTCGGCGTCCGTGTAGTCGCCGACCGCGGCGGCCGCGAGCGACGCCGACATGCCCTCTCCCTCGGCCAGCACCCGGATATCGACTCCGAGCTCGACCGCCGGAGCGATCATCATCCGAGCCAGCTGCCCACCGCCGATGACACCCACACGCATACCCATGCCCCGATTCTCTCAGAGCGCCGGGGCGTCGCAGTCGGCCCGTGCGGAGCGCGTCCGCGTCGCGCCTAGGAGGGCTGCGACTGATCCTGCATGTCGCGGTGGGCGAGGATCTGATTCAGCTCGACCTGGTCGGCGAGGACCTCCCCCACCAGCAGGGCGTGGGGGACGTCGCGCAGCTCGAGACGACCCTCGACGCCGTCCGACAGCGTGAGCGTCCCGGTGCCGCGCATACGCTGCAGCACGGTGCGGCGGGTGGCGATCGTGTAGCCGCGGGCGTGCGACAGCTCGCTGCGGTGACGGGCGAGCAGCCCGCTCTTGCTGATGACGCGGCGCGTGGTGATCGTGTACGTCCGCGACAGCCACACGACGTAGGGAAGGACGACACCCAGCAGCACAACGAGCCCGGCGGCGGCGAAAAGCATCCAGTTCTCGAAGCCGTCCGGCAGGTTGCCGACGAAGTAGCCCGTGGCGCCGGCCACGAGGACGAGCAGCGCGGCGCTCCAGGCGAGGGCGCCGCCGTGCCCGTGCAGGGTTGCGACGACGAGCTCGGGCGCGCGGGTTCCCGGCGGCGGCGTCTGCAGTCGCGCGGCGGGGGTCGGCTGGCTCACCCCTCCATTGTGCAGAGGGGCACCGACAGAGCCGGAGGGCGCGCCGCGTCAGCGCACGTGCACCACGTCGCCCGCCGAGACGGCGCGGCCCGCGACGACCAGCCGCCCCTCCTCGTCGATGTCCGCGGCGATCCCGCGAAGGGCCGATCCGTCGGGCAGCGACACGTTCACCTCGCGCCCGAGCGTGACGCACAGCGCCACGACCGCCCGGCGCACCTCGGACGGATCGCTGGTCAACGCGGCGATCAACCGGTCGAGCTCTGTCAGGTAGGCGGCGACGAGCGCGTCCTCGTCGCAGGCGACCCCCAGGGCCGGGAACGAGGTCGCGGTCGGCACCGGCAGGTCCGCCTCCGCCATCGCCGTGTTCACGCCCGACCCGATCACCACCGACTCGAAGCCCGGCGCACCCTCCGCGAGGATGCCGCAGATCTTCCGCCCGTCGACGAGCACGTCGTTCGGCCACTTCAGGCCGGCCGGGCCGCCCCGCGCGATGAGCTCCGGCAGCTGGGCGCGCACGGCGGTGGCCATCGCGGCCCCGGCGGCGAGCGGGATCCATCCGCGCAGCGCCAGCGGCACCTCGGCCACCCGCACGAGCACCGACAGCGCGAGCGCCGATCCGGCCGGCGCCTGCCACACCCGGTCGAGCCGGCCCCGACCGGCGCGCTGATCCTTCGTCATCAGCACCGTGAGGTGCGGGAGGGAGGGATCCGCGCTCACCGCCGCGACGAGATCCGCATTCGTCGACCCGGTCTGATCCACCTGGTGCCACTGCGCGGCGACCGCGCGCGCCCGTTCGAACTCCATTCCTGCACCCTACGGCTGGCGACACGCGACACAGGATCCGCCCGGTCGTTGTCGGTGCGCTCCAAGGGCGGGAGATACGCCCTCGATAGGGTGGAAGGCGTGACCGAACCGACTGCGCCCACCAACGACGTGTCCACCACCGCCGGCAGGATCGCGGATCTGCGGGCGCGCTACGACGAGGCCGTTGTGCAGGCCGAGGAGACCGCGCGCGCCAAGCAGCACGCGAAAGGCAAGCAGACGGCCCGCGAGCGCATCGAGCAGCTGGTCGATCCCGGCAGCTTCGTCGAGTTCGACGAGTACGTCCGCCACCGCACCACCGCGTTCGGCATGGACCGCTCGCGCCCCTACGGCGACTCGGTCGTGACCGGCGTCGGCACGATCCACGGCCGCCCGGTCGCCGTCTACTCGCAGGACTTCTCGACCTTCGGCGGATCGCTCGGCGAGGTCGCCGGCGAGAAGATCATCAAGGTGATGGAGTTCGCCCTCCGCGGCGGCATGCCCATCATCGGCATCCTCGACTCGGGCGGCGCGCGCATCCAGGAGGGTGTGGTCGCGCTCGGCAAGTACGGCGAGATCTTCCGCCTGAACACCGCCGCTTCCGGCGTGATCCCGCAGATCTCGATCATCATGGGCCCGGCCGCCGGCGGCGCCGTGTACTCCCCCGCCCTCACCGACTTCGTCATCATGGTCGACAAGACCAGCCAGATGTTCGTCACCGGCCCCGACGTCATCAAGACCGTCACGGGCGAGGACGTCGGCATGGAGGAGCTGGGCGGTGCGTACACGCACAACACCCGCTCCGGCGTCGCGCACTACCTCGCCGAGGACGAGGAGGACGCGCTCGACTACGCCCGCACGATGCTCGGCTTCCTGCCGGACAACAACCAGACCGACGCGCCCCTGTACGAGACCGGCTTCGAGTTCGAGACGACCGACGCCGACCGCGCGCTGAACTCGATCATCCCGGACTCCCCGAACCAGCCCTACGACATCCACGAGGTCATCCGCGGCATCGTCGACGCCGAGGATTTCCTCGAGGTGCAGCCGCTGTTCGCGCCGAACATCGTCATCGGCTTCGGCCGCGTGGAGGGCCGCTCGGTCGGCATCATCGCCAATCAGCCGTCGCAGATGGCCGGAACGCTGAACATCGAGGCCGGTGAGAAGGCCAGCCGCTTCGTCCGCTTCTGCGACGCGTTCTCGATCCCGATCGTCACGCTCGTCGACGTGCCCGGCTACCTCCCCGGCACCGACCAGGAGTGGACCGGCGTCATCCGCCGCGGCGCGAAGCTGCTCTACGCCTACGCCGAGGCGACCGTGCCGCTGGTCACCGTCATCCTGCGCAAGGCCTACGGCGGCGCGTACATCGTGATGGGCTCGAAGCAGCTGGGCGCCGACATCAACCTCGCCTGGCCGACGGCCGAGATCGCCGTGATGGGCGGCCAGGGCGCCGTGAACATCCTGTACCGCGGCGAGATCAAGCGTGCCGAGGAGGCGGGCGAGGATGTCGCCGCCGTGCGCACGCGTCTGGCCAACGAGTACACCTACAACGTCGCGTCGCCCTTCCTGGCGGCCGAGCGCGGCGAGCTCGACGGCATCATCGAGCCGTCCGCCACTCGCGTCTCCATCGCCAAGTCGCTGCGGGCCCTGCGCGGCAAGCGCGCTGAGCTGCCCGCCAAGAAGCACGGGAACATCCCGCTGTGAGCGAGGGAACGCCGGTGCAGCCCCCGCGGGTGCAGGTCGTCGCGGGCAACCCGAACGAGGAGGAGCTGGCGGCGCTGTTCGCCGTCGTCAGCGAGGCGTACGTCCGCGAGGCCGAGGAGGCCATCGCCGACGACGTGCGACCCAGCGCCTGGTCCCGCACCCAGCGGCCCCTGCGCAGGCCCCTCCGGCGGGACATCCCGTGGGGCCGCTTCGCGGGCTGAGAACCTGCAGGACAGCGCGGAAAAAGGGGGACGAAAAGTGTCCCCCAAAGTACCTACAGACACCGCTCTTGCGTCCGAAGGATACTTGGTCTTGGAAACGCTTGAGCGTTGGCCGGCTCTCCGTCCCAGGGTAGATGGAGATGATCTGGCCCCCTTGCGAACGGTTTTCGGGTAACCGGTTCGCGACCCGGTGGGGGTGGCATCGCCACCCCCACCCTTCTTTGTATCGGCACATGCCGGTCGCTCGCATCCCTTTTCCGCGTCTGCTCGCGCTGAGTGGGCGTTCTCGCCGCGCTTGGCTCGCTGAATGAGCGCGAAACAGGCCCGATGCCGAGGCGGCGCCCGATATGGCGGCGACCCGGGGTCACTCCACGCCGGGGCGCGGGACCTCTCGCCACAGCTGCAGGTCGTCCTCCTCCGTGAGGCCCTCGCCTCCCGCCGAGCGGCCGACGATCGTCACGGCGACGCGCGGATCCGGGGCGGTGCGGATGATGATGCGGGCGGCGTCGGTTTCGCGCAGCGTCTCGGCCAGCTCATGGCGCACCGCATCCAGGTCGCCGGCCTCGATGTCGTCCAGCCCGCCCTCGTCGAAGACCGTCACCGTCGCCCCGCGCAGGCGCGCCGCGTTGATGGCCTCGCGCACGTCGTCATCGAGCAGGCGCGCCCCGCGCAGCTCGTCGCGCAGGCGCCCCTCGGCCAGCCGCGCCTGGACGCGCTCCTCGTCGGTGAGCGCGCCCTCCGCCGCGATCACGCGGGACAGCACGGGGCCCGCCACCGCGAGGGCGTACTGGATGCGGCGCCGCCGCTCCTGCCGCCGCACGGCCTGACTCGCCTGCCATGCCGACGTCGCCTGCTGCAGCGCGGCCAGGCGCGACGTGTCGCGATAGGCCCGGTCCGTGAAGACCATCAGCAGCTGGGCGACGGCGACCCACACGGCCGACCCCATCAGGCCGCTCGCGAGGGCCGGGACCAGTCCGATGGCCAGCGACGACTCGAGCGCCAGGATGCCGATGCCGATCCACGCCGGGACAGGGCGGTGACGCGCGCACATGATCGTCAGCACCGCACCCACGGCGCCGAGGTACCAGGTGGCATGCGAAGCCGTCTGCTGCTCGGGCGGGGTGTAGCGCGAGACCAGCAGGGGAAGCAGGGCGCAGCCGAGCAGCACGAGGTACGCCGCCCAGCGCGGCAGCCCGCTGCCGGCGCGCGCCGCCCGGCCGGCGTCGGCCCGCGGCGTGATGTACAGCGCGGCGAACGTCAGGGCGATGTAGAGCGCCACGGCGGCGTACGGCAGGATCTGGCCGTTGCCCTCGGGCCGCACCAGCCCGCGCACCGCGAAGTACGCGGTCAGCGCGAGCGCGATGATGTCGAAGACGCGACGGACCTTCATGCCGGTCGGTCCCCCGTCCAGGTCAGAGCCACGATGGTGCCGCGCGCGCCGGACTCGATGGTGGCCTCGCCGCCGACGGCGGCCATCCGCGCGAAGATCGACGCGCGGATGCCGAGCCTGTCGGAGGGGATCGCCGCGACGTCGACGCCCGGCCCCTCATCCGCCACCTCGACGCGGACGCCGCTCCCGGAGCGCAGGATCCGCACACGCAGACCCGCGCCCTCCGCGTGCTGGACGGCGTTCGCGATCGCCTGCGTGGCGGCCAGCGCCACGGCGCGGGCCACGCGACCGGGGACGGACGGCTGCTCGACGGCGGCCGGGCCGATCCCGACCCGCTCGACCTCGAGATGCACGCCCAGCTCGCCCGCCGACCTCTCGATGTCATCCGCGATCCAGCCACGGGCGACGGGCTCGTCGCTGCCCTCGGGGTCGTCGGACTCGGCGTTCGCGAGACGGGTGAGGGCCTCGCGCGCCATCGACACGGCGAGCTGGTGCTCGCGTTCGGTCTGGGCGCGCTCGGCCGCGATCAGCGCCGCCAGGACGCTGTCGTGCATCAGGGCGGCCACCGCCACACGCTCCTGCTCCCCCGCGTCGGCCGAGGCCGCGCGCGCGTACGACAGCACCGCCTGCACACGGGCGGCGTCGACGCCGGCGCCGAGGCTGCGCAGCACCCACCCCACCGTGATGAAGACGAGGTTCAGGATCACCGCCACCGAGACGTCGTAGCCGACGCCGACCCAGAACTCGAAGGCGAAGCCGCCGGTCCACAGGCGGACGGCCGCATAGAGCAGCGGCGTCCCGATGGCCCAGACGTACTGCCACGGCAGCGGGAACGCGATGAGCGCGCCGGTGGCGGCGAGGCTGATGAGGAAGAACGGCCACGGCTGCGCCGCGGGATTCGGCGGGCTGTCGGCCGTGGCCAGCGGGAACAGCAGCAGCGACACCGGATAGAGGAACGCGAACACCGCCGACGCCGTGCGGGCCCCCCAGCCGACGATGCAGAGCACGACCATCACCAGCAGGCTGAGGAAGACCGTGCCGCGCAGGATCCCGTGCAGCGCCCCGGTGCCGGCGAGCTCGAGCGAGGAGAAGAACCCCTGCGAGCCGATCGTCAGACAGCCCACGGCCACAACGATCTGGATGATCCGCTCCATCCGCGCGGACGTGTAGCGTCCGGCGGTCTCGACGGTGCGCCCCGACGGCGGGAGGGTGCCCCAGGCGGCGTCGATGACGCTCTGCGGGGACGTCACCGCCACCGGATCAGCTCTCGGCCCCGGAGTCGACGATGCCGTCCTCCATCGCACGCCGCAGCAGATCGACCTTGGTCGGCGCCGGGCGCCCCACCTCGATGTACTTCATGCGCACGCGCGTGATGTTCTCCTTCGCGGTGGAGTACGCGACGCCCAGGCGATCGGCGACGATCTTGAGCGGCAGGCCGGCGGCGTACAGGCGCAGCACCTCGCGCTCGCGGGCCGACAGCTGCGCGTCGGCGAAGGCGCGGTCGCCCTCGACGGCGCTTGCCCACTCGACGTTGTTCAGGGGCTCGCCGCGCGCCGCCGTGCGCACGGCGCCCAGCACGTCGTCCAGGGGCGAGGCCTTGCTGACCACGCCCACCGCGCCCGCGGCCAGCGCCTCGCGCACCGCGGCGGGACGGTCGGCGACCGAGTGGATGATCACGGCTGACTCGCCCGCGAGCGCCACGACGTTCTCGGTGACCGTCGTGCCGTCGCCGAGGGTCAGGTCCAGCAGCACGACGTCGGCGGGAGCGGCGGATGCGGCGCGGCGCCATGCCGCGTACTCGGCCACGCCGGCCCCGGCGAACACCACGTCCTCCCCCGCGCGCTCGAGGGCGGCGACCAGCCCCAGGCGCACCGATTCGTGGTCGTCGATCAGGGCCACTCGCGTCATGGGGAGAGCCTATCGGCGACCGGCTCGGGCGCCGTGAACCGCACGGCGCCGACGGCGCGCGAGCGCGCCATCAGCCGGTCGTAGCCGATGACCGGCACCGCGATGAGCGCGACGGCGACCACGATCGGGAACTGGTAGACGATCACCGTCCACCACCCGCCGTCGCCCGGCTCAAGGAACGGGTAGGGGATCCGGTTGGCCACGTCGGGGTACACGATCGCGCGGAGGATCGTCAGCAGCCCGTACGCCAGCGCGTAGAGCGGCCAGATCGCGACGTCGATCCAGCGCGTCCGCCCGCGCGGCCCGAACAGGAGCCAGTCGATCAGGAAGCCGATCGGCAGCACGTAGTGCACGAACAGCAGGGCCACCCCACGCAGCGCCGCCGCGTGATCCGGCACGAAGACCGCGTCGAACGGGTTCGCCCAGTGCGAGAGCAGCGTGTGGGCGATGATCGCGATGAACAGCATCCACGTCACCAGCGCGCCGCGCAGGCGCGGCGCGGGAAGCTCGGGGCGCCCCGTCGTCCACATCGTCCAGACGCCGACCACGAGGTAGCCGAGCAGGATGGCGTTCGTGATGGTCGTCAGGAACGTGAGCGAATGCGATCCGACCAGGAACCCGTAGATCGACAGCACCATCAGGAGGCACGCGAACCAGAAGCGGGGCGAGGTGATCGGTCTACTCACGTCCGTATCCTACGAGCGGTCCCGGCCATTGCTGCGCCCGGGACACGGCCGCCTCCCGGTCAGCGGCTGAGGATGGCGAGCGCCTCGACGTGGTGCGAGTTCGGGAACAGGTCGAAGGCCTGCAGGCTCTCGAGCTCGTAGCCGGAGGCGCGGAAGTAGCCGATGTCGCGGGCGAGGGCCACGGGGTCGCAGGCGACGTACGCCACCCGCGACGGCTGGAGGCTCGCGATTCCCTCGACGACGTCCTTGCCCGCGCCCGAGCGGGGCGGATCGAGCAGCGTCACGCCGCGCGAGAGCATGCCGCGGTCGAGGTCGGTGGCCTGGTGCGCGACGCGCGAGAGGAAGCGGTCGACGCGGGCCGTGACGGCCTCGGCGCCGAACATCTCGAGGTTGTAGCGGGCGTGTGCGGTCGCCCGGGCCTCGGACTCGACGGTGGTGATCCGCGCGGAGCCCGCGAGGTCGCCCATCGCGGCCGCGAACAGCCCGACGCCGCCGTAGAGGTCGAGGTGCCAGGCGTCGCTCGAGAGCTCGCCGAGGGCCTCGCGCACGGCGTGGTCGAGGGTCGCGGCGGCGGCGCGGTGCACCTGCCAGAACCCGCCGGCGTCGACGCGGAACTCGCGATCGGCGACGATCTCGGTCACGACCTCGGGCGCGACCTTCTCCGGACGCGGCGCGAAGCGGCGGCGCTTGTCACCGGTGAAGGCGGGACGACGGATCGTGCGGACCTGGCCGTCGGCGGGCTCGACGAGGTCGAGGCGCCCCTCGGGCGCCTTGCGCACGGCGAGCGCCACGGCCTCGATGTCCGCCGTGGCGAGCGGGTGCGAGGTCACGGGGATGATCGTGTTGGTGCGCGCGGCGTACGGGCCGATGTTGCCCGCGGCGTCGACGTGCAGGCTGATGCGCGTGCGGTAGCGCGTGCCGTCCACCGTTCCGGCGACGGCCGCGTGGTCGGCGCCGAGGACGTCCTCGGGGCCGCGCACGGTGACATCGAGCGCCGTACCGGCGAAGCGCTCGAGCGCCTCGCTGAGGACCTGCGCCTTGAGCTCGCGCTGCCGCGGCAGCGCGATGTGGCCGAAGTCGGCGCCGCCCGGGCGCGCGCCCGGCGCGACCGAGATGTCGGCCTGGGCCCACACGTGCGGGCGACGGTCGGGCGAGGCGTCGAGCACCTCGAGGGCCTCGGCGCGCGCGAACGACTTCTTCACGTCGGTGATCCGCACACGGACCTTCTCGCCGGGGAGAGCGTCGGGAACGAACACCACACGCCCCTCATGGCGCGCGACGAAGACTCCTCCGTGCGCGACGCCGGAAATCTCGAGGTCGATCGTGTCACCGCTCTGCATGCCTCCATCCTGTCAGGCGGCGCCTGTGGGGATGCCTGTCGGGAGAGCGGCGCCCCGATCAGCGGCGAGCGCGGACGCACGATGCAGCGGTACGTGCAGCCGTCCACGTGGTAGTCGGAGGCGAGCGCGTCGAAGGTGCGTCGACGCCGAGCTCGCCCGGTCAGGATCGCGTCAGCGGCAGCACCGCGATCACGAGCAGGCCGACGACGTCCATCCGCGGGCGCCCGATCGCGAACATCGCGATCGGGGCGGCCAGCAGGCCCAGGACGAGCGCCAGCTCGGGGGTCATGGCACTAGGCCTCGGTGCTCCACAGCGAGGTCCACGAGACGCCGAGCTGCCGGACAAGACGCCGGACGGTCGACAGCGACATGCCCACCACCGTCGACGGATCGCCCTCCACGCGCTCGATGAACGCCCCGCCCAGGCTGTCGACGGTGAAGGCGCCCGCGACGTGCAGCGGCTCGCCGGTGGCCACGTAGGCGGCGATCTCCTCATCCTCCACGTCGGCCGCGAAGGTCACCGTGGCCTCCGCGACGGCGAACGCCTCGACGGGCTCGTCGTCGCCGCGCACGAGGAGCACCGAGTGACCGGAGTGCAGGACGCCGGTGCGCCCGCGCATGCCCCGCCAGCGCTCGGTCGCGGCCTCCGGGGTGTACGGCTTGCCGTAGACGACCCCGTCGAGCTCGAACATCGAGTCGCCACCGATCACCACCCCCTCGAAGCCCGGGTGCGCCTCGCGCACCCGCCCCGCCACGTCCGCCGCCTTGAGCCGCGCGAGCAGCAGCACGTGCTCGGCGGGCGGCAGCACCCGCGCCTCGCGCGCCTCCGTGGCCGAGATCACGGCCTCCTCGTCGACGCCGGGGGCGAGGGTGACCGGCTCGATCCCCACCTGCCGCAGCAGCATCAGGCGGGCGGGGGACGTCGAAGCGAGGCAGACCTGCATGCGTTCACGCTAGCGGCCGCGCGTGCCCCCGCCCACGGCCGGGCGCCGGCCCGCGAGCCGCGGCGGTTGGAGACGACACGACACGTTCTCGCGGTTTTCTTGTCGAGGGTGCTCAAAGAGGGATGCCCGGCCGTCGGTAGGCTGAAATCCATGTCTGCCATCGCCAAGGTGCTCATCGCGAACCGCGGCGAGATCGCCGTCCGCATCATCCGCGCGGCGCGCGACTCCGGGATCTCGTCCGTCGCCGTCTACGCCGACCCCGACCGCGACGCGCTGCACGCGCGGCTCGCCGACGAGGCCTACGCGCTCGACGGCGCCACCAGCGCCGACACGTATCTGAAGATCGACAAGATCCTCGCGGTCGCCCGTCGTTCCGGTGCCGACGCGGTGCACCCCGGCTACGGCTTCCTCGCCGAGAACGCCGAGTTCGCGCGCGCCGTGATCGGCGCGGGCCTCGTCTGGATCGGCCCGTCGCCCGAGGCGATCGAGGCCCTCGGCGACAAGGTGACCGCGCGTCACGTCGCCGAGAAGGTCGGCGCTCCCCTGGCTCCGGGCACGCCCGGCCCCGTGGACACCGCCGACGAGGTCGTGGCGTTCGCCGAGGAGGTCGGCCTGCCGATCGCCATCAAGGCGGCCTACGGCGGCGGCGGGCGCGGCCTCAAGGTCGCGCGCACGATCGATGAGATCCCCGAGCTGTTCGAGTCGGCCACGCGCGAGGCGATCGCGGCGTTCGGCCGCGGCGAGTGCTTCGTCGAGAAGTACCTCGATAAGCCGCGCCACGTCGAGACCCAGTGCCTGGCCGATGCCGAGGGCAACGTCGTCGTCATCTCGACGCGCGACTGCTCGCTGCAGCGTCGTCACCAGAAGCTCGTCGAGGAGGCGCCCGCGCCGTTCCTGTCCGACGAGCAGAACAAAACGCTCTACGAGGCGTCCAAGGCGATCCTGCGCGAGGTCGGCTACACCGGCGCCGGCACCTGCGAGTTCCTGATCGGCGCCGACGGCACGATCTCGTTCCTCGAGGTCAACACGCGTCTGCAGGTCGAGCACCCCGTCTCCGAGGAGATCACCGGCATCGACCTCGTGCGCGAGCAGTTCCGCATCGCCGCGGGCGGCCTCATCGACTACGACGACCCGGCCCCCACCGGCCACTCGTTCGAGTTCCGCATCAACGGCGAGGACCCGGGGCGCGGCTTCCTGCCGCAGCCCGGTCCGATCCACGTCTTCAAGACGTTCGGCGGCCCCGGCATCCGTCTCGACTCGGGTGTGACCGCCGGCGACGTCGTCGGCGGGGCCTTCGACTCGCTGCTGGCGAAGATCATCGTCACCGGCAAGGACCGCGCCGAGGCGCTCGAGCGCTCGCGTCGCGCGCTCGATGAGTTCGAGGTCGCGGGCCTGCCCACCGTGCTGCCGTTCCACCGCAAGGTCGTGCGCGACCCGGCGTTCACCGCCCCGGAGGGCCGGTTCGGCGTCTACACCCGCTGGATCGAGACCGAGTTCGTCAACGACATCCCCGCCTGGGACGGCGAGCTCGAGGCCCCTCAGCCGGCCGAGAACCGTCACACCGTGGTGGTCGAGGTCGCCGGCAAGCGCCTCGAGGTCTCGCTGCCCGACCGCATCGCGCAGGCCTCCGGCACCGCCGGTCGCCCCGCCATCGTGCCGCCGTCGCGGCGCAGCCACGGCGGATCGCCCGTCGCCGGCGGCGCCTCCGGCGACGCCGTGAAGTCGCCCATGCAGGCCACGATCGTCAAGGTCGCCGTCGAGGAGGGCCAGTCGGTCGTCAAGGGCGACCTGGTCGTCGTCCTCGAGGCCATGAAGATGGAGCAGCCGCTGCAGGCGCACAAGGACGGCGTGATCGGCAAGATCGACGCCACCCCCGGCACCACGGTGCCGGCGGGGCACCCCCTGCTCCACATCTCGTAACGCCGCGCGTTCGGCGTGAGACGAGAGAAGGCCGGATCCTCGCGGATCCGGCCTTCTCTCGTCGGGGGTCTTACTCCTCGACGTGGTGCATGGCGCGGGCGACGTCGGTGATCGAGCCGGCGAGCGACGGGTAGGCGGCGAACGCGCGGGCCAGCTGGTCGACCGTCAGGCGGCGCTCGACGGCGAGCGAGATCGTGAGGATCAGCTCGGACGCCTTGGGCGCGACGATGACGCCGCCGATGACGATGCCGGATCCCGAGCGGGCGAACAGCTTCACGAAGCCGTCCTTCACGCCCATCATCTTGGCGCGGGCGTTCGAGACGATCGGCAGCGTGTGCACGTAGCAGTCGACGACGCGCTCGGCGACCTGCTTCTCGATCCAGCCCACCGTGGCGATCTCGGGGCTGGTGAAGATGTTCGAGGCGATCTTGCGCTCATCCAGCGGGATCGCGGTGTCGCCCATGGCGTGGAAGACGGCCGTGCGGCCCTGCATCGACGAGACCGAGGCGAGCGGGATCAGCGTCGTGCAGTCTCCGACGGCGTAGATGTTCGACACGGAGGTGCGGCTGACCTTGTTGACCTGGATGTGGCCGGACTCCGTCATGTGGACGCCCGCCTCCTCGAGGCCGATGCCGGCGGTGTTCGGGATCGCGCCGACCGCCATCAGGCAGTGCGAGCCCTCGATGGTGCGCCCGTCCGCGAGCGTGACGACGACGCCCTCGCCGGTGTTCTCGACCTTGTCGGCGCGCGACTTCGCCAGCAGCGTCATGCCGCCGCGCTCGAAGACCTTCTCCAGCACCTTCGCCGCGTCGGCGTCCTCCCCCGGGAGCACCTGGTCGCGGCTGGAGACCAGCGTGACCTTCGCGCCGAGGTTCATGTAGGCCGAGGCGAACTCCGCGCCCGTGACGCCCGATCCGACGACGATCAGGTGCTCGGGGACGGCGGTGAGGTTGTACAGCTGCTTCCACGTCAGGATGCGGTCGCCGTCGGGGCGGGCGCTGGGAAGCTCGCGCGGCGTGGCGCCGGTCGAGACGACGATGGTGTCGGCCTCGATGCGGTCGAAGTCGGTGCCGTCGGGGCCGGTGGAGACGACGACGGCGTTGCCGCCCTCGAGCCGCCCGTGGCCCGCGATGATCTTCACGCCGGCCTCGAGCAGCGCGGTGCGCATGTCCTCGGACTGCTGACCCGCCAGGGCGAGCAGGCGCTTGTTGATCGCCAGCAGGTTGATGGCGATCTCGGGCTTCAGGGGCTTTCCGGCCGCGCCCTTGGCGTAGAACTGCACTCCCAGGTCGCCGGCGGCGGCCACGGCGAGCGCCGCGTCGGCCGTCGCGATCAGGGTCTTCGAGGGCACAACGTCGGTGATGACCGCCGAGCCGCCGATGCCGACGCGCTCGATGACGGTGACCTCCGCCCCGAGCTGGGCGGCCGCGAGGGCCGCCTCATAACCGCCGGGGCCGCCGCCCAGGATCGCGATCCGCTGCCTGCTGCCGAAGTCGAAGACCATGGGTCCATTCTCGCCCACTCGCCCGCACCCTGCGGCACGCCCGCCCCGGGCGCGGCTCACCGGTATAACGTGTCCCTCCCGGGACGCGCGCGGGGTGGCTGACTATCGTGGGTCCATGACGCTGACACACCCCCTCGACGCCCCCGCATCGCCGTTCGAGGTCGCGCAGACCGCCGCAGCCGACATCGCCCGCCTCACGGGCGTCGATCGCCACGACATCGCCGTCACGCTGGGAAGCGGATGGGGCAAGGCCGCCGAGCTCATCGGCGAGACCGTCGCCGAGTTCCCCGCGACCGAGGTCACCGGCTTCTCGAAGCCCGCGGTCGAGGGCCACGTCGGCACGATCCGCTCGCTGCGCACGGCATCGGGCAAGGCCGTGCTGGTCATCGGCGCGCGCACCCATTACTACGAGGCCCACGGCGTCCGGCGCGTGGTCCACAGCGTGCGCGCCGCGGCCGCGGCCGGCGCCACCACCATGGTGCTCACCAACGGCGCGGGCGGCATCCGCGAGTCGTGGGCGCCGGGCACCCCGGTGCTGATCAGCGACCACATCAACCTCACCGCCGACTCCCCGCTCGAGGGCGCCACGTTCATCGACCTCACCGACCTGTACTCGCAGCGCCTGCGCGACGTGGCGCGCACGGTCGATCCCTCGCTCGACGAGGGTGTGTACGTCCAGTTCCGCGGCCCGCACTACGAGACGCCCGCCGAGGTCCGGATGGCGAAGGCGATCGGCGGCGACATCGTCGGCATGTCCACGGCGCTCGAGGCGATCGCGGCCCGCGAGGCGGGTATGGAGGTGCTCGGCTTCTCGCTGATCACCAACCCGGCGGCCGGCATCTCCCCCACTCCCCTCAGCCACCAGGAGGTCATCGACGCCGGCCGCGCGGCCGAGCCGGTGATCTCGGATCTTCTCGCCCGGGTGATCGGTCAGCTGTGAGCGCGCCTCAGCCGATCGGCACGGTGCTCGAGCAGGCGCACGCCTGGCTGGCACAGGATCCCGATGACGAGACACGCGCCGAGCTGGCCGACCTCATCGCGCGCGCCGAGAAGGGCGATCTGGACGCCGCCCGCGACCTGACGGACCGCTTCGACGGCCGCCTGCAGTTCGGCACGGCCGGCCTGCGCGGCGCGCTCGGTGCCGGCAGCAACCGGATGAACCGTGTGCTCGTCGCCCAGGCCGCGGCCGGATTCGCCGCCTTCCTGAAGGAGCGCGCGAAGGGCGCCACCCCCACGGTCGTCATCGGCTACGACGGCCGACGCAACTCCGACGTGTTCGCGACCGACTCGGCCGAGCTGTTCGCCGGCGCCGGCCTCCGCGCGATCCTGCTCCCCCGCCGCCTGCCGACGCCCGTGCTCGCCTTCGCGGTGCGCCAGCTCGGCGCCGACGCGGGTGTCATGGTGACGGCGAGCCACAACCCGCCCGACGACAACGGCTACAAGGTGTACCTGGGCGGCGGCGACCACGGGTCGCAGATCGTCGCGCCGTCCGACGGCCTCATCGCCGCGGCGATCCAGCATGTCGCGAGCTCGGGATCGGTGCAGGATCTGCCGCGCTCGGACGCCTACGAGATCGCGGACGAGGACGTGATCGACGCGTACATCGCGGCCACCGCCGCGGTCGGACCGGCGCCCTCCGGGGCGGAGGGGACGCCGTGGGTGTACACCGCCATGCACGGCGTGGGCTGGGAGACCTTCGCCCGCGTGCTGGAGGCGGCGGGCTACCCCGCCCCCACGGTCGTGCCCGAGCAGATCGAGCCCGACGGCCGCTTCCCCACCGTCGCATTCCCCAACCCCGAAGAGCCCGGCGCGATGGACCTGGCATTCGCCACGGCCCGCGCGGCCGAGGCCGAGCTCGTCATCGCGCAGGATCCGGACGCCGATCGGCTCGCGGTCGCGATCCCCGACCCCTCCCGTGAGGAGGGCTGGCGGCGCCTCACCGGCAACGAGGTGGGCCTGCTGCTCGGGATGCGCGCCGCGCGCGCGGCCTCCGGGCGCCGGGGTGCCTCGCTCGCCTGCTCGCTGGTGTCGTCGCCGGGTCTCGGCGCGATCGCCCGGGCGCACGGCCTGGCCTTCCACGAGACGCTCACCGGCTTCAAGTGGATCTCTCGCGCCCCCGGACTGGTGTTCGGCTTCGAGGAGGCCCTCGGGTACCTCGTGAACCCCGAGACCGTGCGCGACAAGGACGGCATCTCGGCCTCCATCGCGTTCCTGCAGCTCGCGGCCGAAGCGCGCGGACGGGGCAGGACCGTCGCCGACCTGCTCGACGAGCTCACCGCCGAGATCGGCTACTACGCCTCGGGCCAGGTCTCGGTGCGCGTCGACGACGTCTCGATCATCGCGCGGATCATGGCGGCCCTGCGCCTGGATCCGCCGGCCGCCTTCGGGGACGTCGCGGTCGAGGAGGCGACCGACCTGCTGCAGGATCCGGCCGGGCTCGGCGGCGACGTGCTGCGGTACGCGCTCTCGGACGGGTCGCGCGTCATCGTCCGCCCGAGCGGCACCGAGCCGAAGCTCAAGGTGTACCTCGACGTGCGCGGCGACACGGCCGAGGACTCGGCCGCGCGGCTCGCCGCCGCCGAGCAGGCCGTCCGCGACCTCCTCGCCCGCCTCGGCTGAGCCTCACCGCACCGCCGCGGCACCCCGCACGGGGTGTTGCGGCGTGTGACGGGCGGGATGACACGCCCGGCGGGCGGTGCCTACCGTGGAGGCATGAGCGACAAGACGACCCAGGAGGTGCTGCCCGTGCAGCGCGCCGTCGTCTCGGCCTGGCCGAGCGCGTGGATCGACGCGCTCGTGATGTGCGCGGACGCTCAGGGCCTGCTGATCAGCACGATCGCCGGCGAGCTCGTGTCCCTCGAGGCCCACGCCGCGGTGGCCCCCGGCGAGCCGGTGGCCTTCCACCCGGTCGCCGAGGTGCTCTCGGTCGGCGGCCGGCTGATCCGCGCCCGCCGCAGCTGACGCGGATCCGGCCGCCCCGGTGAGGCCGCGGCCTCAGGCCATCGACATCGAATCGGTCATCTTGCGCAGCGAGGCGACCATCGCGTCGCAGGCCATCATGCAGATGCGGCAGTGCTCCGACATCTCGGCGTGCATCCGGCACTCGGCGGCGCAGGCCTCGCCCATGGTCATGCAGGCCGACATCATCGCCCGCATCACGCCCATGTCGTAGCCGGACGGGCGCATCATCATGCGCATCGTGGTCGACGCGACGTCGGCCATGTTGCTGCACATCACGGCACATCGGCCCATGCCCTCGCCCATGTCGGCATCGGCGCACATGGTGGCGCACATGCTGACCGCGGAGCACGCCTCCAGGCACTCCTGCATCATCGTCATGTCCATGCCCATCGTCTGGGCCTCGGGCATGGACTCCATCATCTCCATCATCATTCCCATGGGCGTGTCCTCTCGGGTCGGGTGCGGGTCGTGCCGAAATGCTACGACCGGCGCGGCGCGCTGAACAGGGGTGCGCCGGGAGTCGCGTCGACGCCGGAGGCTACCCTGGGCGCATGGCGCGACGCGGGGTCAGGATCAGCGGGGCCGCCGGGCTCCATGCGCGGCCCGCGGCCGAGCTGGTGCGCGTCGCGCAGGCTCACCCCGGCGGCATCCGGATCATCGCGGGCGGGGTGACGGTGGACGCCGCGAGCATCCTGTCGGTGATGGCGCTCACGCTCGGACACGGCGAGGAGGTCGTGCTCGAGGCCGACGGCCCCGATGCCCCGGCGGCCCTCGATGTGGCGGCGCGGCTGCTCTAGCCGTCGATCACGGCCGCGAGCTCGTCGAGGAACGACGAGAGGTCGACGCCGCGGCGCACCAGGCGCTGCGCGCTGTCGGGCTCGCCGAACACCTCGACCAACTGCTCGAACACGGTCTGGAAGGCGGGGCGGTCGCTCTCGCTGAAGGCGACCAGCGCGACGACGTTCACGCGCGCGTCGCCCCAGGCGACGGGTGTCTCGCTGACTCCGAGCGCGATGGCCGTGCGCGTCGCCGTCATCTTCAGCGCGTGCGGCACCGCCAGGGTGTCGGTGAACGCCGTCGATGAGAGGCGCTCCCGCTCGATCGCGCTCTCGACGTAGCCGTGGTCGATGACCCCCTGGGCGACGAGGAGGTCGCCGAGGTCGCGGATCGTGCCCTCGGCACCGCGGGAGAGGTCGATCCCCCGCAGGAAGGCGCCGGGGGTGAACCAGCGGTCGAGCTCGGCCCGCAGGCGACCGAGCCGACGCGAGCGGCGCACGCGGCTCGCGGCGGCCGCGACGCGCTCGACGTCCGAGTCGCTCAGGAAGGGCTGGATCCGCACCATCCGGTCGGACCCCGCCACCCGCACGGGCGGCTCGATGGTGGTGAGCACGAGGTCCGAGTCGAGCAGGTCCCAGTCGGGATCGACGCGGGTCTCGACGCCGATGACCTCGATCGCCCGCCCGAGCGAGCGATCGATGCTCGAGCGCAGCAGCTCCTGCAGCTCGTAGTAGCCGGGGCAGACGATGGTCGCGGTGAGCATCGTCTCGGCGCGACGGCTGCGCTCCAGGCGCCCCCCGACGTGCATGGCGATGTAGGCGATCTCGTCGTCGTGGATCGGCACGGCGAGCGTCACCGCCAGCTCGCTCGCGATCGACACCGCCACGTCGAAGATCATCGGATAAGCCGACTTCAGCGTGCGCGTGAGCGGGTTCCGCGACCACGCCTGCTCCCGCGCGCGGTGCACCAGGTTCTGCACGTGCAGCGCCAGGCGATCGATGAAGTCGTCGTGCGCGATGTCGACGAGGTACGAGGCCGCGGCGCGCTCGACGGCGACCCGCACGGCCGACAGGATCAGCGGATCCGGCGCGATCGCCGGCTCCTCCCGCGAGCCGGGCACAACGATCCGGGTGAGCACGAGCGCGGCGAGGTGGAGCCGGTCGCCCTGGCCGAGGTCGACGCCGAAGTGGCGGCTCGTGAGCTCGCCGACCAGATCCGCCAGGCGAGCGCGGACGGGCTCGGGGTCGCCGTGCACTCCCTCGAGGGCACGGCCGAGGGCCACCCGGTCGGCCGCGATGGCGATGTGGAGCACAACATCGGCGGCGGCGAACTCGTTCACGAAGTACCCGAGCTCTCCGAGCCGGGCCACGAGGTCGGATTTGAAGGCCCCGAGCGCGTCGGAGGGGATCGCGACGGCGTCGGCGGCGCGACGCAGCGCCTCGAGGTCGAACGCCCCCTCGTCCATCTCGTCGTGGGCGAGGCGGCTCACGAGGCGCCGCTGCGCGAGCTCGGAGCCGGTCAGCCGCACAACGGATCCCGAGCGCGCGAGCGAGAGCTCGGTGCCGTTCAGCAGCGCCCGCACCCGGCCGAGGTCGGCCTCCAGGGTGGCGGAGCTGACGTGCATCCGGTCGGCGGTGGTGTGCACGTCGACGCCGGATCCGTCATCGAGCAGGGCGCGCACCAGCGCGTGCAGGCGCTCGCGCGGCGTCCCGGTCTCGCCCTCCGCGCCGGCGCGCAGCGCGGAGGACGCGGCGGCGGTGGCGCGATAGCCGGCCGGGCCGGACTCGATCGCCTCCGCCCCGGGCACGCGCGCGTTGGCGGCGGTGACGTAGGAGCGGATGCTGCGCGGCGTCACGCCGAGCTGATCGGCCAGGGTCGCCGCCGTCATCCACTCGCCACGACGGATCAGGATGCCGAGCACCCGATCCTGCCGTGTCCTCGTCATACCGGAAAGTCAACCATGCGGGCCCGCGCCCGGGGCGGATCCGCGCGTCCGCGTCAGCGCGCCGACGGCGACCGGACTTTCCTCGGGGGCGGAAAGAACCCTCCTTGCGCGGCTCACAGGCGACGGACAGGATCGAGCAGAGCGGACATCCACGTCCGTCTGCGACAGGGAAAGTGTGCGATCGATGAGGATCCTCGTGGTGTGCGGAGCGGGTGCGTCCAGCACCTTCGTCGCTCAGCGCCTCCGTCGCGCCGCCCGAGACGCCGGCGTCCCCCTCACCGCGACGGCCGGATCCGAGGCCTCGCTCGCCGTCGACATCGAGACGGCCGACGTGGTGCTCGTGGGCCCGCATCACGTCCACCGGATCGAGGAGATCACCCGCCTCGCCGAGGACCGCGACGTGCGCGTCGCGCTGCTGCCGGACGACATCTTCCGCAACGACCCCGACGGATCCCGGGCGCTCGCGCTCGCGACCGCCGGCACGACCTCCATCCAGCACTGAGGAAGGGAACCTCCCATGTCAACGCGCACCGTTCAGATCGGCTCGTCTCACGGCCTGCACGCCCGCCCCGCGAAGCTGTTCGCACAGGCGGCCAAGGACTCCGGGATCCCCGTCACGATCGCCAAGGGAGACGGCAAGCCCGTCAACGCCGCGAGCATCCTCGGAGTGATCGCCCTCGGCATCGAGCAGGGCGACGAGGTCACGCTGGAGGCGACGGGCGACGGCGCCGACGCGGTGCTGGACTCGCTCGAGCACCTGCTCTCCCTCGACCACGACGCCTCCTGACCTCGTGAGCGAGACCATCTCCGGCGTCGGCATCGGCCTCGGCGTCGCGCAGGGCCCCGTGGCCCGCATGGCCGAGCGTCCGCCGGCACCGAAGGACGAGCAGAGCGCACGCGACGCGTCCGATGAGGCCGCGCGCGTGCGCGAGGCCGTCGGCGCCGTCGCGACCGAGCTGAACGACCGCGCCGAGGCGGCGGGCGGGGCGGCCCGCGACGTGCTCGAGGCGCAGGCCATGATGGCCGAGGACCCCACGCTCGAGGAGGCCGTGCAGGCTCGCCTCGACGCGGGGAAGACCGCCGAGTTCGCCGTGCACGACGCCTTCGCCGAGTTCCGCGCGACGCTCGAGGCGGTCGGCGGCTACCTCGGCGAGCGCGCCGCGGACCTCGAGGACGTCGCGGCCCGTGTGATCGCGCACCTGCGCGGCGAGCCCGCGCCGGGCGTCCCCACCCCCGGGCACCCGTTCGTGCTGGTTGCCCCGGATCTCGCGCCCGCCGACACGGCGCTGCTCGACCTCGACCCGGAGTCACCCAACCGCGTGATCGCCCTGGTGACCACCGATGGCGGCCCCACCTCGCACACGGCGATCCTCGCCCGCGAGAAGGGGATCGTCGCCGTCGTCGGCGCCGCGGGAGCCGCGTCCCTCGCGGACGGCGACACCGTCATCGTCGATGCGTCCGTCGGGAGGATCACCACCGCGCCGTCGGCGGACGAGGTGGCCGACGCCGATCGGCGCTCGGCCGAGCGCGCGGCCGCGGAGGCCGCGCCCGTCACCCCGGGCGCGCTCGCGGACGGCACGGTGGTGCCCCTGCTCGCCAACCTCGGCTCGTCGAAGGGCGCGGCCGAGGCGCTGGCCCTGGGCGCCGAGGGCGTGGGACTGTTCCGCACCGAGTTCCTCTTCCTGAGCTCCAAGGAGGCGCCGACCGTCGAGGCGCAGCAGGCCGAGTACACCACGCTGCTCACCGCGTTCGCGGGGAAGAAGGTGGTGGTGCGCGTGCTGGACGCGGGGGCCGACAAGCCCCTCCCCTTCCTCAACGACGCGCCCGAGGAGAACCCCGCCCTGGGACTGCGCGGCATCCGCGCGCTCCGGGTGAGCGAGCAGATCCTGCGCGATCAGCTCACCGCGCTCGCGCAGGCGAACGCCGAGGCCGGGGCGGACCTGTGGGTCATGGCGCCGATGGTCGCCACGGTCGACGAGACCACGTACTTCACGGAGCTCGCGCGCGAGCTCGGCATCAAGGTCGCGGGCGTGATGGTCGAGGTGCCCGCCGTGGCGCTGCTGGCCGACCGCGTGCTCCAGCACGCCGACTTCGCCTCGATCGGCACCAACGACCTCACGCAGTACACGATGGCGGCCGATCGCCTGCTCGGCTCGGTCGCGACGCTGCAGGATCCGTGGCACCCCGCGGTCCTGAAGCTCATCGAGTACGTCGGGTCGGCCGGCACCGCGAACGGCAAGCCGGTCGGCATCTGCGGCGAGGCCGCCGCCGACCCGCTGCTGGCCGTGGTGCTCGTGGGCCTCGGCGCCACGACCCTCTCGATGGCACCCGCCGCCCTGGCGGACGTGCGGTTCTCGCTCGGGCGCTTCACGCTCGACGACGCGAAGCGCATCGCGCAGGCCGCCCTCGACGCCGACGACGCCGCGGGCGCCCGCTCGGCCGCCCAGGCCGCCGCGGGCCTCTGATCGCCTCCCCTCCACCCGCACCGAACACCCGAACCGAATACCCGAACACCCAACACCTGAACACCAAGAAAGGCGTTGCAATGACGACGACGTCAGCCGCAGCAGAACCGAAGACCCGAGGCGGCGGTCTCCGGGTCGGCATCCAGAAGGTCGGCACCTTCATGTCGGGCATGATCATGCCCAACATCCCCGCCCTCATCGCGTGGGGAATCCTCACCGCATTCGTGATCGACGTGGGCTGGACGCCCAACGCGGCCCTGGCCACCATGGTCAGCCCGATGATCCACTACCTGCTGCCCATCCTCATCGCCGTCCAGGCGGGCCGGATGGTCTACCAGGACCGCGGCGCGGTCGTCTCGGCCATCGCCGTGTTCGGTGTGATCGCCGGATCCGACTTCCTCATCGCCGAGTTCAACGCCGCGCTGCCCGAGGGCGAGAGCCCGCTCGGCCAGGTGCACATGTTCATCGGCGCGATGATCATGGGCCCGCTCGCCGCGTGGATCATGAAGCACCTCGACCGGCTGTGGGAGGGCAGGATCCGCGCCGGCTTCGAGATGCTGGTCAACATGTTCTCGGCGGGCATCGCGGGCTTCGGCCTCGGCGTCCTCGGGTTCTACGTCCTCGCCCCGATCATCAACTGGTTCATGTCGATCCTCTCCGGCGCGGTCGGCTGGCTGGTCGAGAACGGCCTGCTGCCGCTCACCAGCATCCTGATCGAGCCCGCGAAGGTCTTCTTCCTCAACAACGCGATCAACCACGGCGTGCTGACGCCGCTCGGCCTGGCCGAGTCGGAGAGCGCCGGCAAGTCGATCCTGTTCCTGCTCGAGGCCAACCCCGGTCCCGGCCTCGGCGTCCTGCTCGCCTTCACCTTCTTCGGTGTCGGCGCCGCGCGCGCCACCGCCCCGGGTGCCGCGATCATCCAGTTCCTCGGCGGCATCCACGAGGTCTACTTCCCGTACGTGCTGATGAAGCCGGCCCTGCTGCTCGCGGTCATCGCCGGTGGCGCCACGGGTGTCACGACCAACGTGCTCTTCCAGTCCGGCCTGCGCGCCCCCGCCGCCCCGGGCAGCATCATCGCGGTGCTGTTCCAGACGGCGAACGACAGCTACGTCGGCGTCATCCTGTCGGTGATCCTGTCGGCGGCGGTCACGTTCGCCGTGGCGACCCCGATCCTGCTGGCCTCGCGCAAGCGCGACCTCGCGGCCGACGCCGCGGGCGGCGACAGCTTCTCGGCCGCGGTGGCGCAGACCGCCGCGAACAAGGGCAAGTCGTCTTCGGCGCTCAGCGGCCTGGCCGCGGGCGGCGTCGCGACGCTGGCCCCGGCCCGCGCCGTGCAGAAGGTCGTCTTCGCCTGCGACGCCGGCATGGGCTCGTCGGCGATGGGCGCCAGCGTCCTCCGCAACAAGTTCAAGGCCGCCGGCATCACGGACATCGACGTGACCAACAAGGCGATCGCCAACCTCAACGGATCCGCCGATCTCGTGATCACGCAGCAGCAGCTGACCGATCGCGCGAAGCAGCGGGCCACGAGCGCCCTGCACGTCTCGGTCGACAACTTCATGAACTCGCCGAAGTACGACGAGGTCGTGGACATGGTGCTCCAGCAGCGCGCGGCCTCGTCGGTCGACGCCGCGGCGCAGCCGGTCCCGCCGGCTCCGGACGGCGTGGGCGGTGCGCCCGCGACGCGTGCCGAGGCCCGCGCGGCCGCGGTCGCCGAGACCGAGCACGGCATCGGCGACGGCGACCGGGTGCTCACCCCCGGCAACGTCCGGATCCACTCGGGTTCGGTCTCGCGTGACGAGGCGATCCGCGAGGCGGCGACCCTCCTCGAGTCGGCGGGTGCCGTGACCGGCGCCTACTACGACGCGATGCTGGCCCGCGAGGAGACGGTGTCGACGTTCATGGGCAACGAGCTCGCCATCCCGCACGGCACGAACGAGGCCAAGGAGGCCATCCTCGGCTCCGCGCTCACGATCGTCCGCTACGACGGCGGGGTCGACTGGGACGGCGACGACGTCACCTTCGTGGTCGGCATCGCCGGCAAGGGCGACGAGCACCTGACGCTGCTGCAGAACGTGGCGCTGCTGTTCTCGGACGACGAGCAGGTCGAGCAGCTGAAGAAGGCGGAGACGCCGGAGGAGCTGTACGCGCTGTTCAAGGCCGTCAACGAGGACTGACCCGGACCCCGATCCGACAGGACGAAAGAGGTAAGACATGACCCGGAAGGCTGTTCACTTCGGCGCGGGCAACATCGGACGCGGCTTCGTGGGGCTCCTGCTTCACGAGGGCGGGTACGAGGTGGTGTTCTCGGACGTGGCCACGGCGCTGGTCGATGCGATCAACGCCGCCACCGAGTACACGGTGCACGAGGTCGGCGAGGGGGGCCGCGACCGGGTCGTCTCGGGGTTCCGCGCGATCGACAGCGCGGCCGACCCCGAGGGCGTGGCGGCGGAGGTGGCGACGGCGGACGTCGTCACCACCGCCGTCGGCCCGACCGTACTGCGCTTCATCGCGCCGCACATCGTGGCGGGTCTCGCACTGCGCGACCCCTCGCTGCCGCCGCTGCAGGTCATGGCCTGCGAGAACGCGATCGGTGCGACCGACACCCTGCGTGACCACATGCTCGACGCGGCCGGAGAGCGCTGGGATGCCCTCGCCACCCGTGCCGTGTTCGCCAACACGGCGGTGGACCGGATCGTGCCGGGCCAGCCCGAGGGGCACGGGATCGACGTGACCGTCGAGCCGTTCTTCGAGTGGGCGATCGAGCGTCCGCCGTTCGGCGACACTCCCCCGTCGATCCCGGGGGCGCACTTCGTCGACGACCTCGCTCCGTACATCGAGCGCAAGCTCTTCACCGTCAACACGGGCCACGCGACGGCGGCGTACCTCGGCGCCCGCGCGGGGCTCGAGAAGATCTCGGACGCGCTGGCCGACGCCGACGTGGCCGCGGGCGTCGCCGCCGCCCTCGAGGAGACCTCGGCGCTGCTCGCGGCCAAGCACGGGTTCGATCCGGCCGACCTGGCCGAGTACCGTGCGACCATCCTCGGCCGCTTCCGCAACCCGGCCCTGCCCGACACGGTGGGCCGCGTGGGGCGCCAGCCGCTGCGCAAGCTGTCGCGTCACGAGCGCTTCGTGGGCCCCGCCGCCGAGGCCGCCGAGCGCGGCCTCCCTGTCGACGGCCTGCTCGCGGCCATCGGCGCCGCGCTCGTGTTCGATGAGCCCGACGACGAGCAGTCGGTCGAATTGCAGCGCCTGCGCCGCGAGCTCGACCCGGACGCCTTCACCACGCAGGTGACGAGGCTCGAGGAGACCCACCCGCTGTACCCGCGCATCCGCCAGACGGTGGCGGACGCTCCCGCCGCCGGCTGAGACGGCGCGCGCGAACACAGACGGCCCGGACGTCCGGCGGCATCACGCCGTGGACGTCCGGGCCGTCTCGCGCGATGCGCGGGAGGATCAGTCCTCGAAGCCCTCGCCGATGAGCTCGATGAGCTCCTCGCGCTCCTCGACGGGCAGGAACGCGGCCGCGGCGGCGTTGAGCTGGAACGTCTCGATGTCGTCGAGACCGTAGCCGAAGGCCGCGACGAGCTGCGAGAGCTCGCGGGTGAGCGAGGTGCGGCTCATCAGGCGGTTGTCGGTGTTGACGGTGACGGCGAAGCCGAGCTGGTACAGCAGGTCGAAGGGGTGGTCCTCGAGCTGCGAGCCCCACTGCGCGACGGCGCCGGTCTGCATGTTGGACGAGGGCGACAGCTCGAGCGGGATCTCGCGATCGCGCACCCAGCGGGCGAGGTCGCCGAAGCGCACCCGCACCTCCTCGCCCTTGTTGCCGACGACCTCGAGGTCCTCGGCGATGCGGACGCCGTGGCCGAGGCGCAGCGCGCGGCCGTCGAGCAGCGCCGAGCGGATCGAGTCGAGCCCCGCGCCCTCTCCGGCGTGGATGGTCGTGGGCAGGAACGCGGCGCCGACGATGTCGATCGCCTCGCGGTGGCGCGACGCGGGGAAGCCCTCCTCCGGGCCGGCGAGGTCGAAGCCCACCACGCCCTCGTCGCGGAAGTCCACGGCCAGGCGCGCGATCTCGGGCGAGCGGCCGTTCTGGCGCATGGCGGTGAGCAGCTGGCCGACGCGGATGCTGCGGCCCGCGTCCGACGCCTCGTCCTCGCCCTCCTCGATGCCCTCCTGGACGGCCTCGACGGCCTCCTCGAGGCTCAGCCCGCCTGCCGTGTGCTGCTCGGGCGCCCAGCGCACCTCGCCGTACACCACGCCGTCCTCGGCGATGTCCTGCACGTACTCGCGCGCCACCCGCACCAGGCCCTCGCGGGTCTGCATGACCGAGGTGGTGACGGCGAACGTCTCGAGGTACTTCTCGAGGGATCCCGTCTCGCTCTGGCGACCGAACCACCCGGCCAGGCGCGTCGGGTCCGTCTCCGGGAGGTCGATGCCGGCGGCCTCCGCCAACTCGACGATCGTGTCGGGGCGCAGCGCGCCGTCGAGGTGGTCGTGCAGCGAGACCTTGGGCAGACTGCGGATCGACACACCCTCCACGCGGGCGTCTCCGAACGGATCGATCATGGTGCGCTCCTCGCGTCGGGGTGGGTCGGGCTCAGTTCAGGATCACGCCGAGATGCGCTCGCGCACAATCGTCCCGACCTCGGGCGCGGCGGCGCCGAGCTCCCACGCCCCCTCGAGCGACTCGAGGGCGCGGGCGAAGCGGGTGTCGTCGGGGCCGCCGAGGGTGAACAGCGGCTGCCCCGCCGTGACACGGTCGCCGGGCTTGGCGTGCAGGTCGATGCCCGCCGAGTGCAGCACCGGATCGGCCGCGCGGGCGCGGCCCGCACCGAGGCGCCAGGCCGCGACGCCGAAGCCGTACGCGTCGAGACGGGTGACGTAGCCGTCGGCCGGCGCCGTCACGGTGTGGGTCTCGGCGGGGGCGGGCAGGGGCGCGTCGGGGTCGCCGTCCTGCGCCAGGATCATCCGTCGCCACGCGTCCATCGCGCGTCCGTCGCGGAGGGCCTCCTCGACGTCGGCGTCCGGCTGCCCCGCCAGGGCGAGCATCTCGCGGGCGAGGGCGACGGTGAGCTCGACCACATCGGCGGGCCCGCCGCCGGCGAGCACCTCCACCGACTCGCGCACCTCGTTGGCGTTGCCGATGGCGAGCCCGAGGGGCGTGTTCATGTCGGTCAGGAGGGCCGTGGTCCGCACCCCCGAGTCGGTGCCGAGCGCGACCATGGTCTGCGCCAGCTCGCGCGCGCGGTCGTAGTCGCGCATGAACGCGCCCGATCCGAACTTCACGTCGAGGACCAGCGCGTCGGTGCCCTCGGCGATCTTCTTGGACATGATGCTCGACGCGATCAGCGGGATCGCCTCGACCGTCCCCGTGACGTCGCGCAGGGCATAGAGGCGCTTATCGGCCGGGGCCAGCCCCGATCCGGCGGCGCAGATGACAGCGCCGACGTCGCGCAGCTGGACGGTCATCTCGTCGTTCGACAGCGCGGCCCGCCAGCCCGGGATCGACTCCAGCTTGTCGAGCGTGCCGCCCGTGTGCCCGAGACCGCGGCCCGACAGCTGCGGCACGGCCACGCCGAACGCCGCCACCAGCGGGGCCAGCGGCAGGGTGATCTTGTCGCCCACCCCGCCCGTGGAGTGCTTGTCGACCGTGGGCTTGCCGAGACCGGCGAAGCTCATGCGCTCGCCCGAGGCGATCATCGCGTCGGTCATCACCCGGATCTCGTCGCGGTCCATGCCGTTGAGCAGCACGGCCATCGCGAACGCCGCCATCTGCGAATCGGCGACGTACTCGCGCGTGTAGGCGTCGACCATCCAGCGGAGGGCGTCCTCCTCGACCCGGCCGCCGTCGCGCTTGGCGCGGATGACGTCGACGGCGTCGAAGGGTTCGACCTGCGGTGCGGTGCTCATCGTCCTGCCTCCTCGAGGTTGCGCGGGCCGAAGGCATCCGGCAGCACCTCGTCGATCGTGCGGATCCCCGAGACGGTCTCGAGGAGCATCCCCGGAAGGGCGTGCTCGGACAGCAGCTGGCGGCAGCGGCCGCAGGGCATCAGGGTCGCGCCGTGCTGGTCGACGCACACGAACGCCACCAGGCGCCCGCCGCCCGAGCGGTGCAGCTCCGAGACCAGACCGCACTCGGCGCAGAGCGTCACGCCGTAGGCGGCGTTCTCGACGTTGCATCCGGACACGATCCGGCCGTCGGACACCAGCGCCGCGGCGCCCACCTTGAAGTGCGAGTACGGCGCGTACGCGTGCTCCATCGCCTCGGTGGCGACGGCGCGCAGGCTGTCCCAGTCGATATCGGTCATCGTCATCCCTTGATGTACGGCTTGCCGACGGCCCTCGGCGCGACCACGCGGCCGGCCACGAGCGTCACGGCGAGGATCGTCACGACGTAGGGCGTCATCTCGATCAGGTCGGTCGGGATCGCGGCGCCCGCCTGGTTGGTCCAGATGCGGAACGCCGAGGCGAAGCCGAACAACAGCGCCGCGAGCGCCGCGTAGATCGGATGCCAGCGACCCAGGATCACCGCGGCCAGCGCGATGAAGCCGTTGCCGGCGCTCATCTCGTTGACGAACGCTCCGACGGATCCGATCGTCATGGCGGCGCCGCCGAGGCCGGCGATGAGGCCGGCGATCGTCACCGTCCAGAAGCGCCAGCGGTTGACGTCGATGCCCACCGTGTCGGCGGCCTGGGGGTGCTCGCCGAGCGCGCGCACGCGCAGTCCGACCTTCGTCTTGAACAGCACGAACCAGACCGCGGGCACGATGAGGAACATCAGGTACGTCGTCAGGCGCTGCTCGAACAGGACGGACCCCAGGACGGGGATGTCGGCCAGCAGCGGGATCCGCACCCGCGGCAGCGTCCCGGGGTTGTTGAACGTCTGCGAGTCGGGCCCGAGCACGGTGGCGTACAGCAGGCGCGTCACCGCGGTGACGAGGCCGATGAGGACGACGCCGACGATGACCTGGTCGACGACGTAGACGATCGCGAACGCCGCGAGCACCATCGAGATCAGTGCGCCCGTGATCATCGCCGCGACGAGGCCGACGATCTGGTTGCCGGTCGTCGAGGAGACGAGGGCGGCCGTGAACGCGCCGCCGAGCAGCTGGGCCTCGATGGCGATGTTGACGACGCCGACGCGCTCGCCGATCACACCCGCCATCGCGCCGAGCACGATCGCGGTGGACAGGGCGACCGTGTTGGTCAGCAGGAACGGGATCAGCACCTGGCCGCCCGCACCGACCCACGCCATCAGGCAGGCGAGGAAGGCGACGGCCACGACGATCGACGCCCAGATGCCCACGGGACGACGCTTCCACGCCGAGAACAGGGCCCACGCGGCGACCAGCACGCTGATCGCCCCGAGGACGAGACCGAGCACCCGCGGCGAGGCGGGGCTGCTCGGCACAACGACCGTGTCGCCGGATCCGGACCATACGAAGCTGGTCATCTCGTCGCGACCGAGGAACCCGAAGACGACGAGGGTGAGGACGGCGGCGACCGCGAGCAGGACGGGCGTGCGCCACGACCGCGGCGGCAGCGGCACGACGTGCGCGGGCGCGGGGGCGGCGGTTTCGGCGGTGAGGGTCATCGCGTCTCCTCCTTGGGCTTCGGCAGGAAGGGCACGATCGCGCGGATCAGCGGCGGGGCCGCGATGAACAGCAGGATCAGGCCCTGCATGACGCTGAGCACCTCGGGCGAGACGTCGGCGACCTGCATGGTGGGGCTCGCCGCCTTGAACGCGCCGAAGAGGATGCCGGCGAACAGCACACCGAGCGCGCCGTTGCCGCCGACGAGGGCGATGGTGATCGCGTCGAAGCCGATCCCGGCGTCGACGCCGGGGCCGTAGTTGCCCTCGCGGCCGAGCGCCTGGTTGAGGCCCGCGAGACCGATGAACAGACCCGAGATCACCATGGCGAGGATCGCGGTGGTCTCGACGTTCACGCCGGCGGCGCGCGCGGCGTCGGGGTTGGCCCCGACCATGCGGAGGCGGAAGCCGAGCGTCGAGCGCTCCATCAGCCACCAGAACACAACGACCGCGAGCAGGCACGCGACGAACGACCAGCGAAGGTCGAAGCCCTCGCCGAGCAGCAGCGGGAAGACCGCGGTGGGGTCCGGGGCGATGGTCGCGGGGTTCTGGCCCTGCGACATGTCGTGGAGCACCGGGGTGCGCATGAGGAAGGTCACGAGCGAGACGGCGATGTAGTTCATCATGATCGTCACGATCACCTCGTGCGCGCCCGTGCGCGCCTTGAGGAAGCCGGCGATGCCGGCCCACAGCCCCGCGGCGACGAAGCCGAAGACCATGGCCACCAGCAGGTGGATGACCCACGGCAGGTGCAGCTGGCTGGCGGCGAACGACGCCCACGCCGCCGCCATCAGCATCTGGCCCTGGCCGCCGATGTTGAACAGGCCGGTGCGGAAGGTGACCGCCAGGCCGAGACCGGCCGCGATCAGCGGGCCGGCGAAGCGCAGCGTCTCGGTGAGGGGGCGGATGCCGTCGGCGAACGAGTCGGCGCGGGTGTTCCAGATCGCGCCGCGGATGAGGGCGTCCCACGCGGTGGAGATCGCGCCTCCCGCCGCCTGGAAGAAGTCACTGGGTCGCCCGAAGACGTAGCTCAGCGTCGGGCGCACGTCCTCGTTGGTGAAGACCACGAGGAGGAGACCGGCGATGAGCGACAGGGCGATGGCCACGAGGGTGCGCACGATGCTGCCCTCGGCGAGGTCGCGCAGGAACGCGCGCATCCGGTCCGGCCGCTCCTCGCCCGCGGGCGAGGGGACCTGCTGGTCGGGGACGACGGCGGTCATGCGGCGACTCCTGCCATGAGCTGGCCCAGCTGGTCGCGGGGGGTGTTCCCCGGGACGATCCCGATGATCGATCCCTGGTACATGACCGCGATCCGGTCGGCCAGGGCGGCGACCTCGTCCAGCTCGGTCGAGATGATGAGCACGGGCACGCCGGAGTCGCGCACGGCGACGATCCGCTCGTGGATGAACTCGATGGATCCCACGTCGACGCCGCGGGTCGGCTGCGACGCGATGAAGAGCTTCAGGTCGCGCGCCATCTCGCGGGCGATGACGACCTTCTGCTGGTTGCCGCCCGAGAGCTTGCCGACGGCGGTGCCGGGGCCCTGGGTGCGGATGTCGAACTCGGCGATGGCGTCGCGGGCGAACGCGTCGCGGTAGCCGAAGTCGATGCTGCCGCGCTTGACGAACGGGCCGTCGAAGCTGCGGTCGAGCATGAGGTTCTCGGCCACGCTGAACTCGCCGACCAGGCCCTCGACCTTGCGGTCCTCGGGCACGAAGCCGACGCCCTCCTCTAGGACGCCGCGGACCGTGCGGCCCAGCAGCTCCTCGCCGAGAAGGGTCACGGAGCCCTTGACGTGCTTGTGCAGCCCGATGATCGCCTCGGCGAGCTCGGTCTGGCCGTTGCCCTGCACGCCGGCGATGCACATGACCTCGCCCGCGCGGATCGTGAACGAGACGTCGTCGAGCAGGCGGGCGCCGTTCGCGGCGAAGAGGGTGAGGCCCTCGACGACGAGGGCGTCCTCTCCGGCCTTCGCCGGCGCCTTCTGCACCGTCAGCTCGACCTCGCGGCCCACCATCAGCGAGGCGAGCTCCTGGCTGGAGGCGGTGGGGTCGGCGTCGCCGACCACGCGGCCGAGGCGGATCACGGTGATCTTGTCGGCGACGGCCTTCACCTCGCGCAGCTTGTGGGTGATGAAGACGATCGAGGTGCCGGCCTGCGCCAGCTGACGCATCGTGACCATCAGCTCGTCGGTCTCCTGCGGCGTCAGGACGGCCGTGGGCTCGTCCAGGATCAGCACGCGGGCGTCGCGCGAGAGCGCCTTGACGATCTCGACGCGCTGCTGGACGCCGACCGGCAGATCGCCGACGACGGCGTCCGGGTCGATGTCGAAGCCGAACTGGGCCGAGATCTCGCGCACGCGCTTGCGGGCCGTCGAGAGGTCGAGCACACCGCCCTTGGTGGGCTCGTGGCCGAGCATGACGTTCTCGGCGACGGTGAACACCGGGATCAGCATGAAGTGCTGGTGCACCATGCCGATGCCCGCCGCCATCGCGTCGCCAGGGCCCTTGATGTCGAGGGCGACGTCGTCGAGCAGGATCTGGCCCTCGTCGGGCTGGTAGAGCCCGAACAGCACGTTCATGAGGGTCGACTTCCCGGCGCCGTTCTCGCCCAGGAGGGCGTGGATCTCGCCGGGCTCCACCACCAGGTCGATGCCGTCATTGGCTGTCAGGGCGCCGAACCGTTTGGTGATGCCGCGCAACTCGAGTTTCATGGTCTCCCCATCCTCACCTAACTCGTTCCCACTCGGAACGTTCCCACTCGGAAGAGACGGGCGCCCGGTGCGTGATGCACCGGGCGCCCGTCTGGCAGACGCCTGATCAGGCGTCAGTTCTTCGTGAGAGTGATCTCGATGTCGCCGTCGATGATCTGCTGCTTCAGCTCGTCGAGCTTCGAGACCACATCGGCCGGGACCTTGTCGGCGAAGGCGCCGAAGTCGGACAGGCCGGTGCCGTCGTTCTCGAGCGTGCCGAAGTACGGCTCAGCCGAGAACTCGTCGTCGTGCACCTCGCCGATGATGTCGAACACGGCCTGCGTCATGCGCTTCTCGACCGACGTCAGCGTGATGTCGGCGAGGTCGGGCTGCGTGACCGCGATGTCCTTGTCGACGCCGAGCATGACGGCGTTCGGGTCCGAGCCCTCGCGGATGGCCTCGGCCGTCGCGGTGAACAGACCGCCCGCGACCGGGAAGATCACGTCGGCGCCGGCGGCGAGCTGACCGTTGGAGATCGACTTCGCCTCCTCGGTGTTGGCGAAGTCGCCGACGAAGTCGCCGGCCTTGGTGGCGGGGTCCCAGCCGACGACCTTGATCGGCGTGCCCGACTCCTCCTCGAACTTCTTGGCGCCCTGGTAGAAGCCGTCCATGAAGGAGGTGACCGAGTCGATCTGCAGGCCGCCGTAGGTGCCGACGACCTTCGAGGTCGAGTAGGCGGCAGCCAGGTAGCCGGCGAGGTAGCTCGACTGCTCGCTCGCGTACATGATCGGCTTGACGTTGTCGACGTCGTCCGAGCCCCAGCCGTCCAGCCACGCGAACTTCGCGTCGGGGTTGTCGCTTGCGACGTCGAAGATGACGCCGTTCTCGCCGCCCAGCGAGAAGTTGAAGCCGATGGCGAACGTGATGTCGCAGCCGTTGTCGACCATGGCGGTCAGGTTCGGGACGAAGTCCTCGGCGGACGCCGACTCGGCGTCGTCGATCTGGATGCCCATCTCCGACTCGGCCTTCTGCAGACCGGCGAAGGCGGCCTCGTTGAAGCTCTTGTCGTTCCAGCTGCCCTCGTCCGAGACGGCGCAGGCGAGGAAGTCGTCGGCGGCGTCGCCGCCGTCACCCTCCGATGCGTCCTCCGGCGGGGCGCCGCAGCCGGCGAGAAGGATCGCCGAGGCGGCGAGCGCGAGACCGGCGAACGCGGCCTTCCGGGTGGTCCTGATCACACTGTCCTCCATGTAGTGCTCAGCGCCCGCCCAGTCAGCGGGACGTACTGCAGCCCCCTCCTCGGACGGGGCGATACGCACACGGTACATAATCTCGACCGCGCATTCTGCACAGTCGGGATCGCTGAGACGCGATCGTTGCAAATGCGCCTCAGAGGACGTCGTCGCGGCCCGACTCCTGGAGGGTGCCGACGAGGCTCTTGACGCGCTGGGCGTGGGCGCTGGTGGTGACCAGGAGGGCGTCGGGGGTGTCGACGACGATGAGGTCGTTCACGCCGACGACGGCGATGATGCGCTCGGTCTGGGAGACGACGAGGCCGGTGGAGGCGTCGACGAGCACCTTCTCGTTCTGCCCGAGGACGGACATCCGGTCGGGTTTGCCGCCGGAGATCAGCTTGGCGAGGCTGGCGAAGTCGCCCACGTCGTCCCAGTCGAAGTGGCCGGGCACGACCGCCAGGCGGCCCTTGGCGGCGGCGGGTTCGGCGACGGCGTAGTCGATGGCGATCTTCTTCAGCCCCGGCCAGACGCGGTCCACGACCTCGGCGCGGTGGTCGGTGTCCCAGGCATCGGCGATCTCCTGCAGGCCGGCGTGCAGGTCCGGTTCGTTGGCGGCCAGCTCTGCCAGCAGCACGTCGGCGCGGGAGATGAACATGCCCGCGTTCCACAGGAAGTTGCGGTCGGCGTAGTAGCGGCGCGCGGTCTCCAGGTCCGGCTTCTCCACGAACCGCTCGACGATGGCGGCCATGGGAGCGCCCTCCACGTCCAGCTCGTCGCCCTTCTGGATGTACCCGAACCCCACCGACGGCTCGCTGGGGGCGATGCCGATGGTGGAGATGTAGCCGGCGCGGGCGAGGGCGACGGCCTGCTGCACCGCGAACTCGAACGCCCGCTGGCGGGAGATGTGGTGGTCGGCGGCGAAGGATCCGATGATCACCCCGGGGTGGCGGCGCTGCAGGATGGCCGCGGCCAGGCAGATCGCGGCGGCCGATTCGCGCTGGGACGACTCGATGAACACGTTGCTCTCGAGGATGTCGGGGAGGTCCTCCTCCACCTTCTGCTCGTGCGCCTGCCCGGTGACCACCGTGATCCGATCCGCCCCCGCCAGGGGCAGCAGACGGTCCCACGTGTTGCGCAGCAGCGACACACCCGACCCGGTCAGGTCGTGGAGGAACTTGGGCGTCTCGGCCCGCGACAGGGGCCACAGACGCGAGCCCACGCCACCCGCGGGAATGACGGCGAAGAAGTCCTCGAGGGGTGCAGACATACGGCCAGGTTATCCGGTGCGGATTTTCTCTCGATGTCGAGAGAGTTAGGTCCGCCTTCATCGCGCCGCCACAGCGACGGACGTAGAGTTCTTCCTGCCCATGGCAACCGGAATCCGGCGTGCCGCCCGGGCGTCAGACCTCGCAGAGATCAGGGAGGAACGACGTGGCCGTCGCCTCACGTCCGACACCATCGGTGGCCGAGACCACCTCGAAGACACCGCGGGGCACGCTGTACCGCGGCCGCGAGGGCATGTGGTCGTGGGTCCTTCACCGCATCACCGGTGTCGCGATCTTCTTCTTCCTGCTCGTGCACGTGCTCGACACCGCGCTGATCCGCGTCTCCCCCGAGGCCTACAACGCGGTCATCGGCACCTACCAGCACCCGATCATGGGCATCGGCGAGATCGCACTCGTCGGCGCGATCGCGTTCCACGCCTTCAACGGCCTGCGCATCATCCTGATCGACTTCTGGGCCAAGGGCGCCAAGTACCAGCGTCAGCTCTTCTGGGGCGTGCTCGCGGTGTGGGTCGTCGTCATGGCGGGCTTCGTCCCGCGCCAGCTCATGAACGTCTTCGGTTACGAGGGGGGCCACTGATGACCGCCGATTCGCTCGCCGCGCCCCGCGCGCCGCACAGCGCTCCCCGCAACCGCGGCGTCAACCTCGAGAAGTGGGGCTGGCTGTACATGCGCGCCTCGGGCGTTGTGCTCGTTGTGCTGATCTTCGGCCACCTGCTGGTCAACCTCGTGCTGCCCGAGGGCGGCGTGCACGCCCTCAACTTCGCGTTCGTCGCCGGCAAGTTCGCCACGCCGTTCTGGCAGTGGTGGGACGTGCTGATGCTCTGGCTCGCGTTCATCCACGGCGCCAACGGCATGCGCACGATCGTCAACGACTACGTGCAGACCCCCGGCGTGCGCAAGACGCTCGTCGCGGTCGTGTGGATCGCCGCCGCCGTCATGATCGTGCTCGGCACCCTCGTGGTGTTCACGTTCGACCCCTGCCTCGGCGTGACGCAGGACAGCTCGCTCTGGGACATGTGCCAGGCCGCCGCCTGACAAGAAGATCGATAAGGGATATGACGCAGACCAGCGACTCCGTTGTGCGCGACGGCGTGCACTACCACCAGTTCGACATCGTGATCGTGGGTGCCGGCGGCGCCGGCATGCGCGCGGCCATCGAGGCCGGCCCCGGCGCGAAGACCGCCGTCATCACGAAGCTCTACCCCACCCGCTCCCACACGGGCGCGGCGCAGGGCGGCATGGCCGCGGCGCTCGCGAACGTCGAGGAGGACTCCTGGGAGTGGCACACCTTCGACACCGTCAAGGGCGGCGACTACCTCGTCGACCAGGACGCCGCGGAGATCCTCGCCAAGGAGGCCATCGAGGCCGTCATCGACCTCGAGAACATGGGCCTGCCGTTCAACCGCACGCCGGACGGCAAGATCGACCAGCGCCGCTTCGGCGGCCACACCGCCGAGCACGGCAAGACCCCGGTGCGACGCGCCTGCTACGCCGCCGACCGCACCGGCCACATGATCCTGCAGACGCTGTTCCAGAACTGCGTGAAGCTCGGCATCAACTTCTTCAACGAGTTCTACGCGCTCGATCTGATCACCGTGAAGGACGCCGACGGCAAGACGCAGGTCGCGGGCGTCGTCGCCCTCGAGCTCTCCACCGGCGAGCTGCACGTCTTCCACTCGAAGTCGGTCATCTTCGCCACCGGCGGCTTCGGCAAGATCTTCAAGACCACCTCGAACGCCCACACCCTCACGGGAGACGGCGTCGGCATCGTCTGGCGCAAGGGCCTGCCGCTCGAGGACGTCGAGTTCTTCCAGTTCCACCCGACGGGTCTCGCCGGTCTCGGCATCCTCCTCACCGAGGGCGCCCGCGGCGAGGGCGCGATCCTGCGCAACGCCTCGGGCGAGCGCTTCATGGAGCGCTACGCCCCCACCATCAAGGATCTGGCCCCCCGCGACATCGTCGCGCGCTGCATGGTGCAGGAGGTCCGCGAGGGCCGCGGCGCCGGCCCGCACAAGGACTACGTGCTGCTGGACTGCACGCACCTGGGCGCCGAGGTGCTCGAGACCAAGCTCCCGGACATCACCGAGTTCGCCCGCACCTACCTCGGCATCGACCCCGTCGTCGAGCCGGTCCCGGTGATGCCGACCGCGCACTACGCGATGGGCGGCATCCCGACCAACAACGCGGGCGAGGTGCTCGCCGACAACGACACCGTCGTTCCCGGCCTGTACGCCGCCGGCGAGTGCGCGTGCGTCTCGGTGCACGGCGCGAACCGCCTCGGCACCAACTCGCTCCTGGACATCAACGTCTTCGGCAAGCGCGCCGGCCAGAACGCCGTCGAGTACGTCAAGACCGCCGAGTTCGTGCCGCTCCCCGAGGACCCGGCCGCCGGCGTCCGCGACATGATCGAGGGCATCCGCAACGCCAAGGGCACCGAGCGCATCTCCGACATCCGCAAGAAGCTGCAGGAGGAGATGGACGACAAGGCGCAGGTGTTCCGCACCGAGGAGTCGCTCACCGACGTCCTCGGCACGATCGCGTCGCTGCGCGATCGCTACCGGAACATCTACGTCGACGACAAGGGCAAGCGGTACAACACCGACCTGCTCGAGGCCGTCGAGCTGGGCTTCCTGCTCGACATCGCCGAGATCGTCGCCTACGCCGCCCGCAACCGTCGCGAGAGCCGCGGCGGCCACATGCGCGAGGACTACCAGGCGCGCGACGACGAGAACTACATGCAGCACACGATGGCGTACCTGACGGGCGACCCGCACTCGTCCGACCCGGATGACCACATCCGTCTGGACTGGAAGCCCGTTGTGTTCACCAAGAACGACAAGGGCGAGCTGAACTACCCGCCCATGGAGAGGAAGTACTGATGTCCGGCACTGTCGCTGAGGCCCCGGTCGAGTCGAACGACTCGCCCGTGCAGTCGTACCTCGTCACGTTCATCATCCGGCGCTTCGACCCCGAGACGGACAGCGAGCCGCGCTGGGTCGACTACGACGTCGAGATGTACTCGACCGACCGCGTCCTGGACGCCCTGCACCGCATCAAGTGGGACCAGGACGGATCGCTCGCGTTCCGCCGCTCGTGCGCGCACGGCATCTGCGGATCCGACGCGATGCGCATCAACGGGCGCAACCGCCTCGCCTGCAAGACGCTGATCAAGGACCTCGACATCTCGAAGCCGATCTACGTCGAGGCGATCAAGGGTCTGCCCCTCGAGAAGGACCTGATCGTCGACATGGACCCGTTCTTCGAGGCCTACCGCGACGTCCAGCCGTTCCTGCAGGCGGCCTCCACCCCCGAGAAGGGCAAGGAGCGCGTGCAGTCGGTCGCCGACCGCGCGATCTTCGACGACACCACCAAGTGCATCCTGTGCGCCGCGTGCACCTCGTCGTGCCCCGTGTTCTGGACCGACGGCCAGTACTTCGGACCGGCCGCGATCGTCAACGCCCACCGCTTCATCTTCGACTCGCGCGACGACGCCGGTGACGTGCGTCTCGACATCCTCAACGACAAGGAGGGCGTGTGGCGCTGCCGCACGACCTTCAACTGCACCGAGGCGTGCCCCCGCGGCATCGAGATCACCAAGGCCATCGCCGACGTGAAGCAGGCCCTGGTGCGCGGCACCGACAGCGCCAAGAAGCAGCTCAAGATCATCCACGCCTGAGCGGCTCGACCGACGGGGGCCCCGGACATCCAATGTCCGGGGCCCCCGTTACGTTTGTAGGCATGCCCCGCAGTGTTCGCATCGCCTCCGTCAACGTCAACGGCATCCGGGCCGCCGCCCGCAACGGGATGGGGGCCTGGGTCGACGCCTCGGGCGCCGACATCATCACGCTGCAGGAGGTGCGCGGCGAGCTAGAGCACCTCGAGGCCGCCCTGCCCGGCTGGCGCGTCATCGCCGACGCGTCGCTGCAGAAGGGGCGCGCCGGTGTCGCCATCGCCAGCCGCGAGGAGTGCGCGATCTCCCGCGTGCAGCTCGGCGACGACGCCCTCGAGTCGAACGGCCGCTGGCTCGAGGCCGACTTCGAGTTCGGAAGCGAGACGCTGACCGTCGTGAGCGCGTACGTCTACACGGGCGACGCCGACACCCCCGCCAAGCAGGATCCGAAGTGGGCGTTCCTCGACGCCATGGAGCAGCGGCTGCCGGAGCTCTCCGCCGACGGCGGGCTCGCGCTGGTGACGGGCGATCTGAACGTCGGTCACCGGCCCCTCGACATCCGCAACTGGAAGGGCAACGTCACCAAGGCGGGCTTCCTGCCCCGCGAGCGCGCCTACTTCGACCGCTTCCTGACCGCCGAGGGCGAGCCGGTGGCGGGTCAGGAGGGCATCGGCCGGGGCCTGGGCTACGAGCGCAGCGACACCCGGGCCTTCAGCGCCGGCCGCACCGGTCTCGGCTGGGTCGACGTGGGCCGGGCCAGCGCCGGCGAGGTCGACGGGCCGTACACCTGGTGGTCGATGCGCGGTCAGGCCTTCGACAACGACTCGGGCTGGCGCATCGACTACCACCTCGCCTCCCCCGCCCTCGCGCCGCGCGCCTCGGGCTACCGCGTCGACCGCGCTCCCTCCTACGACACGCGCTGGAGCGACCACGCCCCCGTCGTGGCCGACTACACCCTCGGCGACTGATCCATCGGCGACGGAGCCGGCGACGGAGCGGCCCGCCGCAGGAACGTAGGATCGACTGGTGACCAAGCAGCGCCTGTACTCCGGAATGCAGCCCTCCGCCGATTCGCTTCAGATCGGCAACTACATCGGGGCCCTCCTGCAGTGGCGCGGCATGCAGGACCAGTACGACGCGTTCTTCTCGGTCGTCGACCTGCACGCGATCACCGTGCCGCAGGATCCCGCCCAGCTGCGGGAGAAGACCCGCCGCACGGCCGCGCAGTACATCGCGGCCGGCATCGAGCCGTCGAAGTCGACCCTCTACGTGCAGTCGCACGTGCGCGCCCACGCCGAGCTCGCGTGGATCCTGTCCACCATCACCGGCTTCGGCGAGGCCGGGCGCATGACGCAGTTCAAGGACAAGTCGCAGAAGCAGGGCGCCGACGCGACGAGCGTCGGGCTGTTCACCTACCCGGTGCTCATGGCCGCCGACATCCTGCTCTACGGCACCGATGTCGTGCCGGTCGGCGACGACCAGAAGCAGCACGTCGAGCTGACGCGCGACCTGGCCGAGCGGTTCAACGCGCGCTTCGGCGAGACGTTCACGGTGCCCAAGCCCGTCATCCAGTCCGAGACGGCGCGCATCTACGACCTGCAGGAGCCCACCTCGAAGATGTCGAAGTCGGCCGAGTCGCAGGCCGGGGTGCTGTGGCTGCTGGACGACCCGAACGTGACGGCGAAGAAGATCATGCGCGCCGTGACCGACAGCGACGGCATGGTGCGGTACGACCGCGCCGAGAAGCCGGGCGTCTCGAACCTGCTGACGATCTACTCGGCCCTCTCGGCACGCCCCGTCGCCGAGATCGAGGACGAGTACGCCGGTCGCGGCTACGGCGACTTCAAGAAGGGCCTGCGCGACGTGGTCGTGGCCGAGTTCGAGCCGGTGCGCGCCCGCGCCCTCGAGCTGCTCGACGACCCGGCCGAGCTCGACCGGGTGCTCGCCGTGAACGCCGACCGCGCGGCCGAGGTCGCCGACGCGACGCTGGCGACGGTCTACGAGCGCGTGGGCCTGCTGCGTCGTGGGTGATCCGGTCGTCATCCAGACGAGCCGGCTCACGCTCTCGCGGCCGGTGGAGGCCGATACCGAGGCGATCTTCGAGATCTGCCAGGATCCGCTGATCCAGCGCTTCACGACCGTGCCCTCGCCGTATACGCGCGAGGATGCCGAGACGTTCGTGTCGCTCGTCGGCGAGTGGTGGGAGTCGGGCGACGAATACGTCTGGGCGCTGCGGGACGAGTCGGGCGTGGCCGGGATGGTGGGGCTTCACCGCATCAAGGCCGGCGCCGCCGAACTCGGCTACTGGCTCGCCCAGCGCGCCCGCGGCCGCGGCTACATGCACGAGGCCGCGCGCGCGGTCGTCGACTTCGCCTTCGGCCCGCTGCGTCTGGAGCGGCTGGAGTGGCACGCGGTCGTCGGCAACACCGCATCGGCCGCCGTGGCCCAGCGCCTCGGCTTCCGGCTCGAGGGTGTGCGCCGGCGCGGCCTCGCCGGTCACGGCCCGCGTGTGGACGGCTGGATCGCGGGCCTGCTGGCCGACGACCCCCGCACCACCACGGCCTGGGACCTGCCCGGCTGATCCCCTGGGCGGGATTGCGCGTTGTGCGGATCCGCGTCCACCGGCAGGATTGCCGCATGCCAGAGATGCCGGAGGTCGAGGGCCTGGTCGGCTTCCTGCGCGGGAGGGCCGTCGGGCTGGAGGTCACGCAGGCGCGTGTGTCGTCGATCTCGGCGCTGAAGACGTTCGACCCGCCGCTCGAGACGCTGATCGGCGCGACGGTCACCGGGGCGGAGCGGCACGGCAAGTTCCTCGACATCGCCACGAGCACGCACCACCTGGTGTTCCACCTGGCCAAGGCCGGCTGGCTGCGGTGGCACGAGACGCTGCCGCAGACGGTGATCAAACCTGGTCGCTCCCCCATCGCCCTGCGTGTGGGGTTCGGCGACGGATTGGGGTTCGACCTCACCGAGGCCGGCACCAAGAAGTCGCTCGCTGTCTACGTGGTGCGCGATCCGGCGGAGATGCCGGGGATCGGCCGGCTGGGCCCGGATCCGCTGAGCGAGGACTTCACGCGGGACGACCTCGCGGCGCTGCTGACGGACCGGCGGACCCAGATCAAGGGCGTGCTGCGAGACCAGCAGACCATCGCCGGCATCGGCAACGCGTACTCGGACGAGATCCTGCACGCGGCGCGGATGTCGCCCTACGCGCTCGCGGCGAAGCTCACCCCGGAGGACGTCGACACCCTGTACGTCGCGATGCGCGAGACGCTCGCCGAGGCCGTCGAGGCCGCGCGCGGCCGGCCGCCGGCCGAGCTGAAGGACGCCAAGCGACGCGGGATGAGCGTGCACGCGCGGGGCGGCGAGGCCTGCCCCGTATGCGGCGACACCGTGCGCAGCGTCTTCCTCGCGGACCGGAGCTTCGAGTACTGCCCCACCTGCCAGACCGGGGGGAAGGTGCTCGCCGACCGGCGTCTGTCACGTCTCCTCAAATGACGGGAATGGAATCGGTGACGGCGCGTTCAGATACCCTGAGTGCAGCACACGTGCTCCGGGGTCGGTGAGAATCCGAACCGGCGGTGACAGTCCGCGAGCTGAGGCCCAGGCCGATGCTGATCCGGTGGGATTCCGGAACCGACGGTGATGCGCGGCTTCGGCCGTGCGAGTCCGGATGAGAGGAAGCATGGGTCGCGTCGCGGTTCGCGGCGCCCCGCGCATCTGTCGACCCCCGCGAATTTCCCGAGGAGGTCCGGATGGCGCACAGCCAGGCTGAGCGGCAGGCGATGACCCGCGCGCTCGAGCTCGCGCTCCGCGGCCCCCGCAGCCGGAACCCGCAGGTCGGCGCGCTGATCCTGTCGCCCGAGGGCGAGATCCTGGCCGAGGGCTGGCACCGCGGCGCCGGCACGGCGCACGCCGAGGTCGATGCGCTCAGCCGCCTTCCCGAGGGCGGGGCTCGCGGGGCGACCGCGATCGTGACGCTCGAGCCGTGCAACCACACCGGCCGCACCGGTCCGTGCGCCGAGGCGCTGATCCGCGCCGGCGTCGCCCGCGTCGTCTACGCGCTGGATGACCCGGGCGAGGAGTCCGGCGGCGGCGGCGAGCGCCTGCGCGCCGCCGGCGTCGAGGTCGAGTCCGGTCTGCTCGAGGACGAGGCCCGCGCCCTGATCGGCCCCTGGCTGACCGCCACCCGCCTCGGCCGCCCGCACGTCACGGTGAAGTGGGCCCAGAGCCTCGACGGCCGCGCCGCCGCGGCCGACGGCACGAGCCAGTGGATCACCGGGCCGGCGGCCCGCGCCGACGTCCACGTCCGGCGCGCCCAGGCCGACGCGATCGTTGTCGGAACCGGCACGGTCCTCGCCGACGACCCCGCGCTCACGGCCCGGAACGGCGACGCCCTCCGGCCCGAGCAGCCGGTGCCCGTGGTGATCGGCGCGCGCGAGACGCCCGCCGATGCCGCCGTGCGGCGCCACCCGGCCGAGCCGCTGTTCTACGACACGCACGACCTGGCCTTCGTGCTCGCCGACCTGTGGGATCACGGCCTGCACCGTGTGTTCGTCGAGGGCGGCCCCACGCTGGCGAGCGCCTTCGTCGCGGCGGGGTACGCCGATCGCGTCCTCGCGTACGTCGCCCCCGTGATCCTCGGCGGCCCGCGCCTCGCCCTCACCGAGATCGGCGTGCCGTCGATCGGCGACGCCATCCGGCTGGCCGTGACCGAGCGGATCACGCTCGGCGAGGACACCCTGTTCGTGGCGGAGCGCCGCGACGAGGGCACGCGCGACGCGGAGAAGACCCCGGAAGAAGGAGCCCGCTGATGTTCACCGGAATCGTCGAGGAGATCGGCCGGATCACGGCCGTGGAGCCGTCCGGCGACGGCGTGCGCCTCACGCTGCACGCGCCGACCGCGGTCGAGGGCGTGCACCACGGCGACTCGATCTCGGTCAGCGGCGTCTGCCTCACCGTCATCGCCTGGACCGACGAGGGCTTCACCGCGGACGTCATGCGCCAGACGCTCGACATGTCGACGCTGGACGCCGCCCGCGAGGGGACGCCCGTCAACCTCGAGCGCGCCACCGCCGCGGGCGGGCGCCTCGGCGGCCACATCGTGCAGGGTCACATCGACGGCACGGGCGTGGTGCGCGAGGTCCGCCCCGGCGCGCAGTGGCGCGTCGTGCGGATCGGCCTGCCGGGCCACCTGGCCCCCCTCGTCGTCGACAAGGGCTCCATCGCGGTCGACGGCGTCTCGCTGACCGTCAGCGCCGTCAGCGCGGCGGGCGTGTCCGATCCGTGGTTCGAGGTGTCGCTGATCCCCGAGACCCTCGTCGCCACCACGTTCGGCGCCCTGGTCGAGGGCGACCGCGTGAACCTCGAGACCGACATCCTCGCCCGCCACGTGCAGCGCCTGCTCTCCTTCGGCGCCGCCGCCCCCGAGACCCCCGGGCCCTGGTCGTTCGCGACCACCGAGGTGCCCGCCGCCGACTACTCCGTGCTCGACCCGAACCTCGCCCCGGCCCCCGATGCCGGCCGTCGCACCGAAGGAGGCTCGCGATGAGCCTGAACCCCGTTGGATCCCTCTCGTCGATCGAGGCGGCGCTCGACGCGCTGCGCGCCGGCCGCCCGATCATCGTGGCCGATGACGAGAACCGCGAGAACGAGGGCGACGTTGTGCTGTCGGCCGAGCTCGCGACCCCCGAGACGGTCGCGTGGGCCGTGCGCTGGTCGTCCGGATTCCTGTGCGCCCCGATGCCGCAGGAGTACGCCGACCGCCTCGACCTTCCGCCGATGGTCGAGCACAACGAGGACGCGCGTTCGACGGCCTACACGGTCAGCGTCGACGCCGCCCAGGGCGTGACCACCGGAATCAGCGCCCACGACCGCGCCCGCACCCTCAACGTGCTGGCCGACGCGTCGTCGACGCCGACCGACCTGATCCGCCCCGGCCACGTGCTGCCGCTGCGCGCCGTGCCCGGCGGCGTCCGCGACCGCGCCGGCCACACCGAGGCGGCCGTCGACCTGATGCTGCTCGCCGGGCTCTCCCCCGTCGGCGTGATCGGCGAGCTGGTCGCCGAGGACGGCAGCATGATGCGCATGCCCGGCCTGCTCGAGCTCGGCGAGCGCGACGGCATCCCCGTCATCACCATCGAGCAGCTCATCGCGCACCTGAACGAGGTCGACCCCCGCGAGGGCGGCCCCGCGACGTCGCGCCGCCAGGTGAGCCTGCGCGCCGAGGCCACCGTCCCGACCTCGCACGGCACCTTCCGCTTCCTCGCGTACAAGGACCGCCAGACCGGCACCGACCACATCGCCGTCGTCTCCGGCGAGCTGACGGGCCCCGAGGCGCTGGTGCGTGTGCACTCCGAGTGCCTGACCGGCGAGGCCTTCGGCTCGCTGAAGTGCGAGTGCGGTCCGCAGCTGGACGCCGCGCTCGACGCCATCGAGCAGGACGGCGGCATCGTCATCTACATGCGCGGCCACGAGGGCCGCGGCATCGGCCTCATCAACAAGCTGCGCGCGTACTCGCTGCAGGAGCGCGGCCTCGACACGGTCGATGCCAACACCGCCCTGGGCCTGCCCGCCGATGCGCGCGACTACGCGGCGGCCGCCGGGATCCTCGCCGACCTCGGCATCAGCCGGATCCGCCTCCTCACGAACAACACCGACAAGGTGACGCAGCTGCGCGGCTACGGCCTGGATGTCGTCGAGCAGGTGCCGCTCATCGTGGGCATCGGCCCGAACAACCACCAGTACCTCGAGACCAAGCGCGACCGCATGGGGCACATCATCGGCGAAGCCGACCTCGCGGAGGCCGTGGCCCGAATGCACGACGGATCCGGGCCCCTCAACGGGAACGCCTGACCGGACAGGGAAGAATAGACATCATGGCTGGACATGGAGCGCCCGAGCGCGCACAGATCGACGGTTCCGACCTGGATGTGGTGATCATCGCCGGCACCTGGCATGACGTGATCACCGACGGGATGATCGCGGGGGCGCAGCGCACCCTCGATGCGGCGGGAGCCACGCACCACCTGGTCCGCGTGGCCGGCTCCTTCGAGCTGCCGGTGGTCGCCAAGGCCGCCCTCGAGGCGGGAGCCGACGCCGTGGTGGCGCTCGGCGTGATCATCCGCGGCGGCACCCCGCACTTCGACTTCGTCGCGGCGGCCGCGACCGACGGCCTGACCCGCGTGGCGCTCGACACCGGCAAGCCGGTCGGCTTCGGCGTGCTGACGCTGGACGACGAGCAGCAGGGCCTCGATCGCGCGGGTCTTCCCGACTCGAAGGAGGACAAGGGAGCCGAGGCGGCCGACGCCGCGATGCGCACCGCACTCACCCTGCGCACCCTGCGCGAGCTGCGCATCACCGAGGACATCGACGCCTGACCTCTCGATCCATCGATCCCGCGACGGGGATCCGGCACCGCGCCGGATCCCCGTCGCCGCGTCCGGGGGACGACGATGTGCACGGTCGGCGGCCGTCCTCGTGGACCGGACTGAGCAGGATGATCCTGTAGATTCGATGTGAGTCTCACTCTGCTCATAGGCAACGACGTCTACGGCATCCCCTCCCCGTCCATTCCCCAGAAGGACCCGCATGTCCACTGCTGTCGACTCGGCGAGCTCCTCGCAGCCCGCCGCTCCGGTCAACCCGCGCAATCGCGTCATTATCGCGTCGCTGGTCGGAACCACGATCGAGTTCTACGACTTCTACGGCTACGCCGTCGCCGCCGTGCTCGTCTTCCCCGCGCTCTTCTTCACCGGCGACCCGACCACCCAGCTGCTCGCGTCGTTCGCGACCTTCGGCGCCGCGATGGTCGCGCGCCCCGTCGGCGCCGCCTTCTTCGGCCACCTCGGCGACCGCATCGGCCGCAAGGCGACCCTCATCGCGTCGCTGCTGACGATGGGCATCGCGACGTTCCTCATCGGATGCCTCCCGACCTACGCCGAGTGGGGCTGGGTCGCGACGCTGTTCCTGATCATCCTGCGACTCGCCCAGGGCTTCGCCCTCGGCGGCGAGTGGTCGGGCGCCGCGCTGGTGGCCACCGAGAACGCCCCCGCCGGCAAGCGCGCCTGGTACGGCGCGTGGCCGCAGCTGGGTGCGCCGCTCGGCTTCATCCTCGCCAACGGCCTGTTCCTCCTCATCAACGCCGCGCTGCCGGGCGAGTCGCCGCTGCAGCCCTCCGCCGAGTTCCTCGCCTGGGGCTGGCGCATCCCGTTCCTCGCCAGCGCCGTGATGGTCATCATCGGCCTCTGGGTGCGCTTCCGCCTCGTCGAGGCCACGGCCTTCACGAAGGCGTCGGACGAGAAGCGCCTGGTCAAGGCTCCCCTCGGCGAGGTCTTCCGCTTCCACTGGAAGCAGATCGTCCTCGGCGTGTTCTACATGCTCGCCACCTACGGCATCTTCTACACGGTCTCGACGTGGGGCCTCACCTACGGCACCAAGCCGTCGCCGGCCGGCCTCGGCAACCCGGACAACCCCGAGGTGGGCGCCTACGGCTTTGTGCAGTTCGAGCTGCTGCTGATCGCGACGTGCGTGCTCTTCGGCATCACCACGCTGCTGTCGGGCCCCCTCGCCGACCGGATCGGCCGCCGCCGGTTCCTCATCTGGGTCACCCTCGGCATCATCGTGTTCGGCCTGGTGTTCCAGCCGCTCTGGTCGGGCGGCATCGTCGGCACCACCCTGTGGCTCGCGATCGGCTTCACGCTGATGGGGCTGACCTTCGGCCCGCAGGCCGCGCTGCTGCCCGAGCTGTTCCCGACCAACGTCCGCTACTCGGGCTCCGGCATCGCGTACAACATCTCGTCGATCCTCGGTGCGGCCATCACCCCGTTCGTGGCCACCGCGCTGGTCGCCTCGACGCAGGGTCAGTCGTGGCTGGTGGGCCTGTACCTCGCGGGCCTGGCCGTGCTGACGCTCATCGCCCTGTTCCTCGGCAAGGAGACCAAGGACATCGACATCGAGCACTGATCCGGATCGCTCCGGAACCGGATCGCCCCTCCCGCCTCGGCGGGAGGGGCGATCCTCGTTCTAGAGGCCGTAGCCCTCGAGCAGGCGCAGCCAGAACTCGCTGAGCGTGGGGTACGAGGGCACGGCGTGCCAGAGCCGCGAGAGGGGCACCTCGCCGGCGACCGCGATGGTCGCCGCGTGGATCTGCTCTCCGACGCCCGGGCCCACGAGGGTGAGGCCCACGAGCACACCGCGATCCTCGTCGATCACCGCGCGCGCGGTGCCCGCGTAGTCGTCGGCGATGAGACCGGCGCCCGCGACGCGGCCGAGGTCGTAGTCGACGACCCTCGTGCGCAGGCCCCGCCGCTCGGCCTCGGCCGCGGTGAGGCCGACCGAGGCGACCTCGGGGTCGCTGAACACGACCTGCGGCACGGCGGCGTGGTCGGCGGTGGCGACGTGCGCGCCCCAGGGCGCGTCGTCGATGGGCTCGCCCTTCGCGCGGGCCGCGATGACATCGCCCGCGGCTCGCGCCTCGTACTTGCCCTGGTGGGTGAGCAGAACACGCCCCGCGGCGTCGCCGACCACGTAGAGCCAGTCGGATCCGGTGACCCTCAGGGTGTCGTCGACGGGGATCAGGCCGTTCGCGCCGACCAGCTCGTCGACGCCCAGGTCGCGCAGGCGCGCCTCCCGCCCCGTCGCGGCGACGACCTCGTCGACGACGAGGGTCTCGTCGCCGATGCGCAGCGTGACGGATCCGTCCTCCTCGCGCGTGACCGAGTCCGGGCTCGCGTCGTCCCGCACCGTGGCGCCGCGCTCGCGCAGGGCGTCGCGCACGGCCTCGCCCGCGAACGGCTCGAGGCTCCTCAGCAGCGAGCTGCGCGAGAGCAGGGTCACCTCGCTGCCGAGGTCGTGGAACATGGTGGCGACCTCGACGGCCACCACCCCGCCACCCAGCACGGCGAGGCGCCGCGGGATCTGCTCGGCCGAGGTGGCCTCGCGGCTCGTCCACGGCTTCGCCTCGCGCAGGCCGGGGATGCCGGGGACACGGGCGTCGCTGCCGGTGGCGATCACCACGGCGTGCCGGGCGACCAGCTCGACGGGGCCGTCGGCCGTGTCGACGACGACCCGCTTCTTGCCCGCCACGCGCCCGCGGCCTCGGACGAGCTCGATGCCCGCCGAGTCGAGCCACTCGACCTGGCCCGAGTCGTCCCAGTGCGAGGTGAACCCGTCGCGGCGGCGCAGGATCGCCGCGGGATCGAGCGCTCCGCCCGTCACCCCGGCGACGGCCTGCGCGGCGCGGAGCGCCGACCCCGGTCGCAGCAGCGCCTTCGAGGGCATGCAGGCCCAGTACGAGCACTCTCCGCCCACGAGCTCGGCCTCGACGATCACCGCCTTCAGCCCGCCTCGCACCGCACGGTCGGCCACGTTCTCGCCGACCGGGCCCGCACCGATCACCACCACATCCGTCTCACGCACCGTCATGAGCCCGAGAGTACTCAGGTGCGGATCGACCGGGGCCGTTTCCCGTCCTGCGGCCACTCAGGCGCCGGTGGGGTGCCGGTACCGTGGGAGCCATGGAGATCCTGCGCCACGTCGTCCTTCTCGTCCACCTCGTCGGATTCGCGATCCTGTTCGGCTCGTGGGTCGTGGAGGCCGCCGCCCGGCGCTTCCAGGCCACGCGCCTGATGGACCTCGGTCTGCTCATCGCGCTGCTCGCGGGCCTCGCGCTCTCGGCCCCGTGGGGCCTCGACCACGACCTGAACTACACGAAGGTCGCCATCAAGCTCGTGATCCTCGTGGTCATCGGCGCGCTCGCCGGCATCAGCCGCTCGCGCGCCAAGAAGGGCACGCCGCTGCCGGTGTGGACCTTCTGGCTGATGGGCGTCCTCATCCTCACGAACGCGGGTCTCGCCGTCATCTGGCGCTGACCATTCCGCCTCACAAGGCCGGTGCCCGCTCAGGCGGCACCGGCCTTTCGCCGTTCGCGATAGGCCTTGGCCTTCATCCGCGCGCCGCACGTCGCCATGGAGCACCACTCGCGGCGGTGCCCGCGCGAGCTGTCGAGGTACACCTGGGTGCACTCCGGCCGCCCGCACTCGCGGAGCAGCTCCGACTGCTCGCCCCCGACGATCTCGATCGCCTCACGCGCGAGGTGAGAGAGCCCCTGGCTCGCCGCGCCCTCGCGGCGCCAGCCGTCGGCCGAGAGCACCAGCCGCGGCGGGGCGGTCGCCGCGGCGGCGTTGACCGCGTCGACGGCGTCCTGCGGCAGGGTGTGGTCGTTGAGCCGCGCCCAGACCAGGGCGTAGATCTCCTCGCGAAGCGCCAGCGCCGCCCGCAGATCGGCGGCCGAGGCGCTTGTGCCGTCGGGCAGCAGGCCCGACTCGGCGAACCACGCGTCGAGGTCGGAGGCGGCGGCGAGCTTCTCGGTGGGCTCGTCGTTGCGGCGCGCGCGCAGCGTTCCGCAGAAGTCGAGGGCGAGGGTGCCGCAGGGGAACGCGTGAATCACATCACCAGTCTGACAGGTAACCCTGACGCGATCAAGATTCGTCACCGGCTTGACAGGTGACGTTTCCGTCCGGCAGAGTCGTCACCAGTCAGACCGGTAATGATCCGGTCCCCAGCGAAGGAACACCATGGAACTCACGCTCGAGATCGCCGTCCTCCCCGTCTCCGATGTGGATCGCGCGAAGGCCTTCTACGAGAGGATCGGCTTCCGACTGGACGCCGACTTCACCAGCCCTGCCGGGCTGCGCGTTGTGCAGCTCACGCCTCCCGGTTCGGCGGCGTCCATCATCTTCGGCGAGAAGCTCACCACCGCCCTCCCCGGATCGGCCGACGGCCTGCACCTGATCACCCCCGACATCGAGGGCGCGGTCGCGGAGCTGCGCGAGCGCGGCGCCGAGGTGAGCGACCTCTGGCACGATGCCGACGGCGTCTTCCACTGGGCCGGCGGTGCGAACCGCGTGCCCGGCCCCACCCCGCGACCGACAGCTACGGCACCTACGCGTCGTTCGCGGACCCGGATGGCAACGAGTGGACGATCCAGCAGGTCGTCACGCGCTTCCCGGGTCGTTGATCATGGCGCAGCTCGAAGATCCGCGGGGCGCCGAGGCCCTGCTGAAGGCGCTGCTGATCGAGGCCGCGACCGCCCACGGGCGCTACGAGGCCGAGGAGCTCGGGGGCGTGCACGACGCCGACTGGCCCGCCTGGTACGCCGCCCACATGGCGGCCGCCCTGCGCGATGCCGGTCGCGGGATCCGGGGTCTGGCATGACCACACGCGAGGACCGGGCCGCGATCGCCGTGTACCTCACGGCGCTGCGCGACGCGGGCCCCGACCTCAGCCCCGCCCTGATCGAGGCGTTCGAGCGGCTCACGCCGGGGCAGCTCGACACGCTCGCGGCCCGCGTCCTGGAGGCGCCGGCCGCCGGGGCCCGGCACACGCCCCCTCCCCCAGCGAGGCGCCCGCGCCTCGGCGAGGGACTGCGCACCACGCTGGTGCTCGCAGGCGCCTTCGCGGTGAGCCTCGCCGGCGTTGTGTGGGCGAGCCTCTCGTTCGATCAGGGGCCGCCGGATCCGGCGCCCTCGTCCTTCACGGATCCGACCGGCGTCCTCGAGGGCATCGGCCAGGCCACCTCCGAGGGCTGGTGAGCGCACCTCGAACCCGAGATCACACCAGCGGCGTGCCGTGGGTGTGGAAGGTCTCGATCGTCTTCATACCCCAGGCCTGACCCTTCTTGCGCTCCTCCTGCGACCACTCGACGACGGGCTGATCCGGATCCAGCAGCAGGCGCGCGCCGGCGTTGGCGAACTCGATGCGGTTGCCACCCGGCTCCCACACGTACAGGAAGAACGTCTGGTTGATGGCGTGCTTGTGCGGCCCGGACTCGATGTGGATGCCGTTCTCGAGGAAGATGTCGGCCGCCTTGAGGATGTCCTCTCGGGTGTCGGGGGCGAACGCGATGTGGTGCAGGCGGTTGCCGTGCTTGGTCCAGTCGTCCGAGTAGACGACGTCGTACGACTTCAGCGAGAAGTGGAACCACCAGGCGGCGAACCGGCCGTCGTCGTTGCGGATGCGCTCGGACTCGCGCATGCCGAGGGCCTTCGCGAGGAACTCGCCGTTGGCCTCGACGTCCTTCGCGAGGTAGTTGATGTGGTCGATGCGGCGGGCGTTGACGCCGTGGCCGGGGAATCGCGAGGCCTGGTTCTTGAGCGCGGGGCGATCGGCGTCGCCGGCGGCGTAGCGCTCGGTCTCGTAGTAGAGGGCCATCTCGTGGCCGTCCGGGTCGTGGAAGCGGAAGGTGCGCCCGGTGCCGACCTCCCCGTCCGCCCATCCGTCGCCGAGGCCCATGGCCTCGATGGCGGCGACGCGTCGCTCGAGGGCCTCCTGGCTCGTGGCGCGGAACGACGTCCGGCCCACGCCGGCGGTGTCGCGCGCCGTGAGCTTGATCGTGTAGAGCTCGTAGTCATCCCAGGTGCGGAGGTACACCGAGTCCCCCTCCTCGTGGACGACCCGCATCGCGAGCAGGTCCTCGAAGAACCAGCGGCTCTTCTCGAACTCGGGGGTGAAGAGCTCGACGTTGGCGAGATGCGCGACGTCGAAGGCGGTGTGGTCGGTCATGGCGGTCCTCTCTGACTGCGGTGTCACAGGCGGGGGCGCGGGAAGACCACGCCGTCGAAGATCTTGCGGGCGGTGCGCAGTGCGGCCGAGCGCGTGACGGTCGCCTCGGCGCCCGTCCCCTCGAGCGCCACCTCGACATCGAAGTGGCCGGTCGGGTGCTCGATCGCGAAGGCTCCACCCGCAGCGGGCGGACGGACGAGGTCGCGGGCGACCGAGCCCTCGGCGAGCGCTCCGGCGGCCACCGACAGCGCGCCGAGCACGCCGATCGACGTGTGCACGCGCTTCGGGATGAAGCTGCGGGTGGTGATGGCCCCGCCGCGGCGGGGCGGGCTCAGGATCACCATCTTGGGGATCGACGCCGAGCTCACATCACCGAGACCCATCCGCGCGGCCGCGGCCACCCGGATCCGCTCGACGCGCGCCGTGAGCGTCGCGTCGGCCTCGAGGTCGTCCGGCGACTCGTCGCCGTCGATGCCCAGGTCGGCGGCGCGGATCAGCACGGTCGGCATGCCGTTGTCGACGCAGGTCACCTCGATGCCCTCCACCGCGTCCACGACCGATCCGGTCGGGAGCAGCGCACCGGTGGTCGAGCCCGCGGTGTCGTCGAAGTCGAGCGAGATCGGCCCGGCCGTGCCGGGGACGCCGTCGATCGCGAGCTCGCCGTCGTAGTCGACCTCCGCCGTGCCGTCGTCGAGGACGCGGGTCGCGAACTCGGCGATGGCGAGGCTGTCGGTGTTGACCATCCGGATCCGCACCCGGGTGCGATGCGCATCGGCGGCGACGAGCCCGCGCTCGACCGCGAACGGCCCGACACCGGCCAGGATGTTGCCGCAGTTCTGGCGATCGGTGACGAAGGCCTCGTCGACGCCCAGCTGCAGGAAGAGGTAGTCGACGTCGGCGGCGGGGTCGGAGGAGGGCGAGACGACAGCGACCTTCGAGGTCAGGGGATGCGCGCCGCCGAGGCCGTCGATCTGGCGCGGATCGGGGGTGCCCATGATGCGCAGCAGAAGCTCGTCGCGCGCCTCGGGATCGGCCGGGAGATCGGAGGCGAGGAAGAACGCGCCCTTCGAGGTGCCGCCCCGCATCAGCAGGCAGCGGATCCCCCTCGACGTCGTGTGGTCAGTCACGATCCGCCTGCCTCACGTACCGGATCCCGAGGTCGTCGAGGAGCGGACGCAGACCCTTGCGGTCGAGGCTGAGCTGGCCGGCGAGGTAGGCGGCCCGATCGGCCTCCTCCTTGGCGACGCGGGCGTCGGCCGCCGCGAGCGTCTGCGCGGCCGAGGTCCGCGGCACCACCACCACGCCGTCGTCGTCGGCGATCACAACGTCGCCCGGGTGCACAAGCGCGCCGTCGACGACCACCGGGACGTTCACCGATCCGGCCGTCGCCTTCACCGTGCCCTGCGAGTGCACACCACGCGACCAGACGGGGAAGCCCATCTCGCGCAGATCGCGGGTGTCGCGGACGCCGGTGGCGGTGACGAGCCCCCGGACGCCGCGCGACGCCAGCGCCGTGGCGAACAGGTCGCCGAACGCGCCGTCGGTCGTCGGCGACGTGGTGGCGACGACAAGGATGTCGCCGGGCCGGCACTGCTCGATGGCGACGTGGATCATGAGGTTGTCGCCCGGCCAGGCCAGCACCGTGACGGCGGTGCCGCCGACGCGGGCGCCCTGCTGGATCGGGCGGATCGACGGCCCGAGAAGACCCACCCGGCCCATGGCCTCGTGGACGGTCGCGACGCCGTGCGCGGCGAGCGCGTCGACGGTCGCCGCGTCCGCACGCGCGATGTCGGTGACGACGACGCCCAGCTCGCTCATCGGACTCCCTCTCTCGGCCTCGGTCTCAGTCGAGGATCGACGTGACCTGCGGGTAGTAGCGCATGTACGCCTCGCCCATGGTCTCGTGCGGCAGGCCCAGGTTGGGGCCGGCGTTGCGCTTGACCTGCACCCCGCGACGCACGGCCAGCGCGGTGTAGTAGTCCCACATGTGCTTCTGCGCCGGCAGGCACTCCATCGCGGCCTTCTTGCGGTCGAAGGCGTCGGTGATGTCGAGCAGCACGTTCGGCTTGAAGTTGCACTGCTCGGGCTGATGCGGCTCGAAGAAGAAGACCGGCGGCGCGCCGATGATGTCGTCGCGGCCCGGATACGTGCCGTCCGCGTTCGCGACGCCGATGGCCTGCGCCAGGACGCGAGCCTGCAGCGCCATGCGCGCGGCCGCCGGGTGGTCGCCGTTGTACGGATCGGCGAGGGGGTGCGTCAGCACCACGGTGGGCTGCACCCGGCGCATCACGTCGACGAGTCGCTGCACGGCCTCGGGGCTCTCGATGAGGGGGTAGTCGCCGAGGTCGAGGAACTCGATGTCGGCGCCGAGCGCCGCCGCGGCGGCCGCCGCCTCGTCGCGGCGGGTCTGCTTGATCTCCTCGAGCGTCCTGCCCGCGAGCCACTGGCTCGCCGACTCGCCGCGCTCTCCGTAGGAGAGGCAGACGACCGTGGCCCGTTCGCCGCGCATCGCGGCGGCGGCGATGGCGCCGCCCGCGCGCCACACGAAGTCTCCCGCGTGCGCGCTGACGACGAGGAGCGAGGGCTCGGCCATGGGGTTCCGTTCTCGAGACAGGGTGGTGCGGATCTCAGTGAAGCAGGTGGCGTCGCCACCGTCAAGCGATTGTCAACAATCCTGGCGACGGGATAGGCGTAGATATTCGACGCAATCCGTGCGATCCTGCCTCCGACGACGACGTCCTACCCGGAGGATCCGATGGCGAACACCCTGCAGGAACTGCTCGACGAGCGTGGAGACACGGTCCGGATGCTGCGCGACTCGCGGCTCGGCACCTACATCTACCCCGTGGTGCCGAGCGAATTCAGCAACTGGCGACGGGAGCAGAAGGCCTGGCGCGAGACGGCCGTGCTCTACGACCAGACGCACCACATGGTCAACTTCTTCCTCTCGGGGCCGGGAGCGCTGCAGCTGCTGAGCGACACGGGGATCAACTCGTTCGCGAGCTTCCCCGTCGACACCGCGAAGCAGTTCGTGCCGGTCGCCTCCAATGGAGGCGTGATCGGCGACGGCATCCTGTTCCACGAGGCCGACCTCGACTACGTCTACGTCGGCCGCGCACCGGGTGCGAACTGGCTCCAGTTCCACGCCGAGACCGGCGGCTACGACGTCGAGTTCCGCTACGACGACCGCTCCCCCAGCCGCCCGTACGGCCAGGCGGTGCACCGCGAGTACTACCGGTTCCAGATCCAGGGCCCCCGCGCGTGGGACATCATCGAGAAGCTCCACGGCGGGCCGCTCGAGAAGGTGCGGTTCTTCCACATGGGCCACCTGGAGATCGCCGGTCGCCGCGTGCGCACCCTGCGCCACGGCATGGCCGGCGCGCCCGGGCTCGAGCTCTGGGGCCCCTACGAGGACCACGGGCTCATCCGCGATGCGATCCTCGAGGCCGGCGCCGAGTTCGGGATCGAGCCGTGCGGATCCCGCGCCTACTCGTCGAACACGCTCGAGTCGGGCTGGATCCCCTCGCCGCTGCCCGCCGTCTACTCGAGCGAGGCCGAGCGGGCCTACCGCGAGTGGCTGCCCGCGACGAGCTACGAGGCCATCAACGCGATCGCCGGATCGTTCGTGTCCTCGGACATCGAGGACTACTACCTGAACCCCTGGGAGCTCGGCTACGGATCGTTCGTGAAGTTCGACCACGACTTCATCGGCCGCGACGCCCTCGAGAAGGTGGACCCGGCTGCGCAGCGCCGCAAGGTGACGCTGGCGTGGAACGACGAGGACCTCGCGAAGATCCTCACCTCCGTCATCGAACGCGAGGGCCCCGGCTACCAGTTCTTCGACCTGCCGAACGCGAACTACGGCTCGTCGAACTTCGACGCCGTGATCGACGCCGACGGCAGGGACGTGGGTCTCAGCCTGTTCACCGGCGTCACGGCCAACGAGAGGCGCGGCCTGTCGCTGGCCACCGTCGACCCCGACGTCCCCGAGGGCGCCGAGGTGCGCGTCGTCTGGGGCGAGCCCGACGGGGGCTCCGGGAAGACCACGGTCGAGCCGCACGAGCAGATCGCCGTCCGCGCGATCGTCAGCCCGGTTCCCTACGCCGCCGTGGCGCGGGAGACCTACCACGAGGGCTGGCGCTCCTCCGGCGCCTGATCAGCGCCCGGCGACGATCCGCTGCAGCCAGGTGCGCGTCGCCCGCGTGATGTCCGAGGGGGTCCCGAGCGCCTCGAGCATGGCGAGGGCGTCGCGCATCTCGTGTTCGCGGCGCTCGGCGTGCAGATACGTGCCCGGCACCATGCGCTCGACGGTGTCGTAGCCGGTGGGGCCGAGCTCCGCGGCCATCTGGCCGCGGAGCCACTCCTCGGATCCCATCGCGCGGGCCGCCTCGAGGTTCTCGATCACGAGCGCCGCCATGCCCTTCATAAAGACCGAGCGCAGCAGCTTGAGGCGCGCCGCGTCGCCGATGCCGCCGGGGGCGACGTCGACGGGGGCGCCGTATGGGCGCATCGCGGCGGCGAACGCGGCGGCCCCCTCGCCGCTCGCGAGCAGCGGTGTGCCGAGCGCCGCCCGGGGCACGGGAGCGAGCACCGCCACGTCGGCGACCCGGACACGGGCCGCCCCGGCCAGGGTGGCGACGTCGTGCTTGACCTCGGGAGAGGCGGTGTTGAGGTCAGCCAGCAGCGCGCCGGGCGCCATGTGCTCGATCGCGTCGCGCGCGGCGCCCACCGAGGCGCGCGCGCCGACGAGGCTCAGCACGAGCTCGGCGTCGCGGACGGCCTCGGCGAGTGTGGCGACCTGCCCGGTCCCGGCGGACGCGACCCAGGGGTCGAACCCCGTCACGTGCGCGCCCGCCTCGGCAAGGCCGCGCGCGTAGAGGGCGCCGGCCTCCCCCAGCCCCATCACCGCGATGCGAGTCATGGCGCACACTCTAACCGCCGGCCGGCGGATTTACGCCACGATTGTTGACATTTTGGTCCCCCATTCGTACGCTTCGGGGAACGGAGCAACGGCGCTCCGATGCGGTCACCCGAGGCCGCGCGCCGATTCGACGACCCTCTGGACGCACGGAAGACTGGGGCGATGGCCGCTCGACTGACCTTGCAGGACGTGAACCTCCGCTTCGGCGGCGTCACGGTCCTCCACGACGTCGGCTTCACCGTGGAACCCGGCGAGATCTTCGGTCTCGTCGGCCCCAACGGAGCCGGCAAGACCTCCCTGTTCAACTGCATCAGCGGGCACTACCGCCCCACCGCCGGGACGATCTCGATCGACGACGCCGTCGTGAGCGGACTCGCGCCGTCGCGCCTCGCCGGGCACGGGCTGGCGCGGACCTTCCAGCACCCCGCTCTGCAGCTGCACGCCACGGTGCTCGAGAACGTCCTGCTGGGCGCGCACACGCGGCTGCCCGGCGGGCCGGCGGCGTGGTCGCTGCGCCTGCCGCCGACCGGCCGCCGCGAGCGCGAGCTGCGCGCCGAGGCACTCGAGCTGCTCGAGTCGCAGGGCCTCGGCTGGGCCGCCGACCTCGCGGCCGACGAGCTGTCGCACGGCCTCCACAAGGGCATCGAGCTGTGCCGCGCCCTGCTGATGCGGCCGAAGCTGCTGCTGCTCGACGAGCCCGCCGCCGGGCTCTCGCACGGAGAGGTCGAGCACTTCATCCAGACGGTCAAGGATCTGCGGGCCGACGCCGACGTGACCGTCGTCATCGTGGAGCACCACATGGGCCTGATCTCGGCCCTGACGGATCGTGTTGTTGTGCTCGATCACGGCGCCATGCTCATGCAGGGCACCGCCGCGGAGGCCCAGGCCGACCCGCGCGTCATCGAGGCGTACATCGGCAAGGAGGCCGCCGATGACGCTGCTTGAGCTCGTCGACGTCACCGCCTCGTACGGCCCCGTGCGCGTGCTGGAGGGCGTCTCGCTGAGCGTCCCCGAGGGCGGCGCCGTGGGCATCCTCGGCGCGAACGGCGCCGGCAAGACCACAACGCTGCGCGCCATCAGCGGCGTTGTGCGCACCACGGGCGTCATCCGCTTCGACGGCGACGACATCCGGGGCCTGCGCCCCGATCAGGTCGCGGCCCGCGGCATCGCCCACGTCCCCGAGGGGCGCGGCACGCTCCCCAACCTGACCGTCCGCGAGAACCTCATGGTGGGCGCGTACCTGCGCAAGGATCGCCGCGAGCTCGCGACCGACGTCGACTATCTGCTCGATCTGTTCCCGAACCTCGCCGCGCGCATCTCGCACAATGCCTCGGCGATGTCGGGCGGCGAGCAGCAGATGCTGGCGATCGCCCGGGCGTTCATGGCCAAGCCGCGCCTGCTCATCCTCGACGAGCCGTCGCTCGGGCTCGCCCCGAGCACGGCCAAGAACGTGTACGAGGCGATCCGCCGGCTGCGCAGGGAGTCCGGGATCGCCATGCTCGTGGTCGAGCAGAACGCCAACCTCGCCTTCAGCATCGTCGACACCGCCACGGTGCTCGAGACCGGCCGGAGCGTGCTGACGGGAACGTCGGCCGAGCTCAAGGGCCGCGACGAGATCCGCCGTGCCTACCTGGGAGGCTGACGTGGGCACCTTCATCCAGCTCGTCGTCGACGGCCTCGCCATGGGGTCCATCTACGGTGCGATCGCCCTGGCGATCGTGCTCGTGAACCAGTCGACCGGCATGATCAACTTCGCACAGGGCGGCATGGCCGTCCTGTCCGCCTACTTCGCGTATGCCCTTCTCGGAATGGGACTGCCGCTGATCCTGGCGATCCTCGTCGCCGTCGCGATCTCGTTCGTGCTCGGCGCCCTCATCGAGCGGCTGCTGATGCGCCGCTTCGAGAGCGGCGACCCGGACACCGCGGTGGTCGTCACGATCGGCCTGCTCACCCTCATCACCGGCATCGCGGGAATGGTCTGGTCGTACAACAACCTGCAGTTCCCCTCCCTGTTCCCGCCGGACTCGTTCAGCGTCCTCGGGGCGGCGGTGAGCTGGCGCTCGCTCGGCACCTTCCTGACGATCGCCGCGATCATGGTTCTGCTGCAGCTGATGTTCCAGAAGACCAAGGTGGGCCTGGCGCTGCGCGCGGTGGCCGACAACCCGAAGTCGTCGGCGTTCTCGGGCCTGCCCGTCGGCCGGCTCCTCATGATCGGCTGGGGTCTGGCCGCGGCGCTCGGCGCGGTCGCCGGAGCCCTCGTCGCCCCGCGCCTATCGCTCACCCCCGGCATGCTCGACGGCGCGCTCGTCTACGCACTGGCGGCGGTGATCCTCGGCGGCGCGTCCAGCCCGATCGGCGTGGTCTTCGCGGCCTGGCTGATCGGCGTGCTCGAGAACCTGGCCGCCGTCTATGTGCCGTTCATCGGCCATGACCTGAAGATCGCCGTGCCGTTCGTCCTGCTGTTCATGGTGCTGCTCGTGCGCCCCCAGGGACTGTTCGGCCGCAAGACAGTGGTGCGTGTGTGATGCCGAAGATGAAGGAGCTCTGGAGCAACCGCTGGGTGCGCCTCGGCGTCGCCGCGCTGGTCGTGCTGATCCTGGTGCTCGCGCCCTGGAACCTCGACCCCGCCACCAACCAGGCCCTCGCGCGCGTCGGCGTCTTCGCCGTCGCCGTGCTCGGTCTCAACGTGATCATGGGCTACACGGGACAGGTGTCGCTCGGTCAGATCTTCTTCCTCGGCCTCGGCGCGTACGTCACCGCATACGGGGTCAACGAGGACTGGAACATCGCACTGGTCTTCCTGCTCGCGGTGGTCATCCCGGGCATCGCCGGCTACGTCGTCGCCCTCGCGGCGGCGCGCCTCGGCGGCCTCGCGATCGCGATGGTCACCATCGCGCTCCCCATCATCGGCGTGCCGCTGGCGAAGCGCCTCTCCGACGTCACGGGCGGCTCGCAGGGCACCTCGGCGCGCTTCACCTCGGCACCGGACTGGTTCGGGGCCGACCTCGACGACATCTGGCAGTACTACATCGTGTTGGCCATCGCGGCGGCCGTGTTCGTGCTCGTGCACAACCTCGTGCGCGGCAAGTTCGGCCGGGCGCTGGCCATCGTCAAGGAGAACGAGGCGGTCGCCTCGTCGATGGGAATCTCGCCCTACCGCTACAAGGTGATGGCCTTCACGATCGCGGCGATGATCGGGGGCGTGAGCGGCTTCCTCTACATGGTGGTCGTGCAGTACACGTCGCCCGAGACCCTCGCCTTCCACCACTCGATCAACCTGCTCGCCTCGATGGTGATCGGCGGGGCCGGGTCGATCGCCGGCTCCCTCCTCGGCGGCGCGTACTACGTGCTCGTCCCGAATGTGACGAACGAGATCGATCCGACGCTCACCGCGCTGATCCAGGGTGTCATCCTTCTGGTGGTGCTCTTCGTCCTGCCGGGAGGCATCGCGAGCCTGCCGCGGGTGATCCGCCGCCTGTTCCAGAAGAAGGACGGCGGCGGCGATCGCACCGCCGGACGGCCCACCACCGCGACCGGCACCCTGAAGACGCACTGACAAGTCCCCACCCACCCACACCAGCAGTACCCACCCAGGAGGTCAGCATGAACATGCGCAGCAAGGCGGTGAAGGCCATGGGCATCGTCGCCATCGGCTCCGTCGTGGCGCTCACGCTCGCGGGTTGCAGCCGCGGCGGCGACGCCGGCGGCGGCGACGACGGCAAGGGCGGCGACTCCGGCGCCCCGGCCGCGAGCCCGGGAATCACGGACGACGCCATCACGCTCGGCGTGACCACGCCGCTGTCGGGCGCCACCGCGGGCCCCGGCAACTGCACCGTCGCCGGTCTCGTGGCCTACTTCGGTCAGGCCGGCCCGATCGAGTTCGGCGACGGCAAGACCCGCGAGGTCACCGTCGAGGCGTTCGACGACGCGTACGACCCGCAGAAGGCGCTGTCGAACTTCCAGCAGAACCAGTCGAACGTCTTCGCGTTCACCTCGGGTCTGGGAACGCCGACCAACCGCGCCTACCGCGAGGCGGCCATCGAGGAGGAGGTGCCGCAGGCGCTCGTCATGACCGGCGACCCGCTCTTCTCCGACCGCACCGAGAGCCCGTGGCAGCTCGGCTTCGTGCCGATCTACCAGAACGAGGGCGCGGCGTTCGGCGAGCTGCTCGCCTCGTCCGAGGAGGACCACAAGGTCGCGATCCTCTTCCAGAATGACGACTACGGCAAGGGCTACGTCGAGGGCTTCAAGTCGGCCATCGAGGGCGCCGACAACATCGAGGTCGTCAAGGAGCTCTCGTACGAGGCCACCGACACCGCGGTGGACGCCCAGCTCACCGAGCTCGCGGCCAGCGGCGCCGACGTGTTCTTCAACGCGATGTCGATCACCCCCCTCGCGATCGCCTCGATCGAGAAGGCGCGCGAGCTGTCGTGGACCCCGAGCTGGTTCCTGCCCTCGAACACCTCGAGCCCGGGCGCGATCCTCACCCCGGCCGCGGCCAACGCCGAGGACGGCTTCTACTCGGTCTCGTTCGCGAAGGCCCCGCAGAGCCCGGCCTTCGCCGAGGACGAGGACGTCAAGGGGTTCCTCGCCGCGCTCGAGGAGTTCTCGGGCGACTACACCACCAAGCCGGACTTCCCGCACTGCATGTGGAGCTACATGGTCGGCGCCACGCTCGAGGAGGCCTTCAAGGGCATGACCGAGCCGACGCGCGAGAACTTCATGAAGTCGCTCACGGACATCTCGGACTTCACCGCTCCGCTGATGCTCGAGGGCACCTCCATCGACACCACGAAGGACGGCCAGCCGGCCGTCGCCTCGGTCGTTGTGCAGCGCTTCAACGGCAAGGGCTACGAGAACGCCGAGTCGTTCGACTGATCTCGCCCCGCACGACAGAGGGCCCCCGGTTCGCCGGGGGCCCTCTGTCGTGCGCTCAGGATCAGCGCAGCTCGGAGAGCAGGTCCACGATCCCCTGCAGGTGGTGCCGGGTCGCGGCCGCCGCGGCATCCGGGTCGCGCGCGAGCACCGCGTCGATGATCGCGATGTGCTCCGGGGCCGACTGGTTGATGCGCCCCGGGTGGTAGGCGAGACGGAACTGGTGGCGGGCCGACTGCGCGAGCAGGCGCTCCAGCAGCTGCGTCGCGGTGACGTGGCCCGAGAGGTCGCGCAGGCGCCGGTCCATCTCCTGGTTGAGCGCCGCGTAGCCGACGAGGTCGCCCCGGCCGGCCGCCTCGGCGATCCGGTCACGCAGCGCGGCGAGCTCGGCCGCGTCCTCGTCGCTGAGGTTCTCGGCCGCCTTGCGGGCGCACAGCTCCTCGAGGCCCATCCGCACCTCGACGATCTCGATGGCCTCCTCGACGCTGATGGCCCGGACGCGGGCGCCCCGGTTCGGCAGGCGCTCCACGAGGCCCTCGCCCGCCAGCTCGAGCAGCGCGGTGCGCACCGACGCGCGGCTCGCCTCGAAGCGGTCGCTGAGATCCGCCTCGATCAGCCGCTGGTGCGGGGCGAAGTCGCTGCGCAGGATCGCGTCGCGGATGCGCGCCGTCAGATCCTGCTGGTCGGTGGTGGCGTCGGTCATCCCCTCATTGTGGAGGATCGCCACCCGGATTGTCGCGAATTCTGTGGACAGGATGCGCGCGATCCCCGGGTGACGGCGAGCCCCGGACCGGCGCAGGATGACCCCATGTCTCCCCACACGCGCCGCACCTCCGCCCTCGTCGCGACCCTCGCCCTGTGCCTCGCGGGCGGGATCGTCGCCGCTCCCGCCGTCGCCGATCCGCGCGCCGAGGACAAGACCGCCACCGCCACGGGCCGCGGCGGAGCGGTGAGCACCGTCGATCCCGAGGCGTCCGCCGCCGCCATCGAGGTGCTGCGCAAGGGCGGAAACGCCGCGGACGCCGCCGTGGCCGCCGCCGCGACGCTCGGGGTCACCGAGCCGTACAGCGCCGGGGTGGGAGGCGGGGGCTACCTCGTCTACTACGACGCGGCCAGCGGCGAGGTGGGCACCATCGACGGCCGCGAGACCGCCCCCGCGGAGATGCCGCACAACGCCTTCATCGATCCGGACACCGGTCAGCCGTACCGGTTCACACCCGAGCTCGTCACAAGCGGCGTCTCAGTGGGCGTGCCGGGGACGCCCGCCACCTGGGAGCGCGCGCTCGAGCGCTGGGGGACGCTGAGTCTCGGCGAGGCCCTGCGCCCCGCCATCAAGGTCGCCACCCGCGGCTTCGTCGTCGACGAGACCTTCCGCCAGCAGACCCTCGACAACAAGGTGCGCTTCGAGGCGTTCACCTCGACGAGCGACCTGTTCCTGCCTGGCGGCGACGCCCCGGAGGTCGGCACCGTCTTCCGCAACCACGATCTCGCGGCGACCTATCGCCTGCTCGCCCGCCGCGGAACGGAGGCCTTCTACTCCGGCGCGCTGGCCGAGGACATCGCCGCGGCCGTGCAGGCGCCGCCGATCAGCGACGACACGGCCCTGCCCGTGCCCGTCGGCCACCTGACCACCGACGACCTCGCCGCCTACCGCGCCCTCGACCAGGCGCCCACACGGGTGGAGTACCGCGGCCTCGACGTCTACGGCATGGCGCCCTCGAGCAGCGGCGGCACCACCGTGGGCGAGGCGCTGAACATCCTCGGCACCGTCGACCTCTCGGAGATGAGCACCCCGGATGCGCTGCATCACTACCTCGAGGCCAGCGCGCTGGCCTTCGCGGACCGCGGAGCGTATGTCGGCGATCCGGCGTTTGTGGACGTCCCCACGGCGGCCCTCACCGACCCGGCCTTCGGCGCGGAGCGCGCCTGCGAGATCGACCCGCTGCACGCGGCGGCGAAGCCCGTGCCCGCCGGGGACGTGCTCTCGTATGACGGCGTGTGCCCCGCGGACGCCGCCGGGCAGGCCGACGAGACCGACACCGAGAACATCTCCACGACGAACCTGACGGTCGCCGACAAGTGGGGGAACGTCGCCGAGTACACGCTGACGATCGAGCAGACGGGCGGATCCGGCATCACCGTCCCCGGGCGCGGCTTCCTGCTCAACAACGAGCTGACCGACTTCTCGACGGTCTACAACGCGAGCGATCCGAACCGCATCGAGCCGGGCAAGCGGCCCCGCTCGTCGATGTCCCCGACGATCGTGCTGAAAGACGGCGATCCCTTCCTCGCGCTCGGGTCGCCCGGCGGATCGACCATCATCACCACCGTGCTGCAGACGATCGTGAATCGCGTCGACCTCGGCATGACACTCCCGGAGGCGATCGCCGCGCCCCGCGCCTCGCAGCGCAACACGGCGGCCGTCACGGCCGAGCCCGACTTCATCGCCGCCCACGGCGAGGAGCTGCGCCCCTACGGCCACAGCCTCACCCCGTCGGGCGACGCCTTCACGTCGGCGGCCGAGATCGGCGCGGCGACCGCGATCGAGTTCGGTCCGGGCGGTGTCCTCACCGCCGCGGCGGAGCCGGCGCGGCGCGGCGGAGGATCGGCGATGGTGGTGAAGCCCTCGCGCTGAGCCGTCCGGGCCCGGACGGCCGGGTCGCCGTCGTCAGGCCGCGCGCAGGCGCTCGAGCATCCCGCGCAGGGTCTCGTTGAAGGTCGCGACCTCCTCCGGCGACATGTCGCCGAGGATGATCTCCTGACCACGCACCGAGATCGGGCGCATGAGGTGGTGCATCTCGGCACCCTCGGCGCTCAGGTACATCGGCCGTGACCCGCGCGGGCCGTCCGACAGCAGCAGCAGGCCCCGCTCGACGAGCACGTTGACGCTCTTCGAGACCACGGCCTTGTTCACGCCCAGGAACTCGGTCACCTCGGTCGCCGAGACCCCCGGCCGCGTCGCGGTGGCCGAGATCACGCGCCAGTCGTTCGTGCCGAGGTCGAACCTCCGGCGCAGCTCGTGCGACTCGCGCCACACCAGCGCGTTCGAGAGCAGGGCGAGCAGCCGCGGGGTGAAGGCGTCCGGCTCCAGGACATCGTCGAGCGGCTCCGTCACGGCCCCCTCGGGCGCCGCGTGGCGCCGCACCGTCGTCTCCATGACCTCCGTCATCGCGTTCCCTCCCCACGGATCCCACCGCGGTCGTCCGCACATTCTGGCAGACGCCGCGGCACGCGAACCTGCGCCACGCACCGGCCAACTCGTTTGCTCATATTCCTGTTTACATCTAAACAACATCCTGCTAGCTTCGCAATCACCCGGGCCGACGACGGCTCCGGGCGAAGTGCGAGGGTCGACGACGACATCCGCTGACGGTGTCGGTCGACCCCTGGTACAGGAGGCATGACACATGATCGAGACCGTCCTCGACTCGGGCGAGCGCCACTCCGTCGCGGAGCTGACCGACCTCGCCTACGAGCTCCGGCACAAGCTGCTCGAGCTCTGCGGCACCTACGAGGGGGCCGTGCACATCGGCGGCGACCTGTCGGTCGCCGACATCCTCACCGTGCTCTTCCACCACGGGCTCCGGATCGACCCGGACGACATCGCCAACCCGCAGCGCGACCGCTTCGTCCTGAGCAAGGGCCACGCCGCGGTGTGCATGTACATCGCGATGGCCATGCGCGGGTTCTTCCCGTACGACGAGATCGTCTCCACCTACGGGCAGCTCGACAGCGCCTACGGCATGCACCCGTGCAAAGTGCAGCTGCCGGGCGTCGAGTGCTCGACCGGGTCGCTGGGCCACGGCCTGCCGCTCGCCGTGGGCATGGCGCTCGGCGCCCGCCACCGCGGCGAGACCCACCGCGTGGTGACGCTGCTCGGCGACGGCGAGACGGGCGAGGGCTCGGTGTGGGAGGCCGTGATGGCCGGGCGCAGCCAGAAGCTCGGCAACCTCGTCGCCTTCGTCGACCGCAACCGCCAGCTCATGACGAGCTTCGCGGAGGAGCGCGTGATGTTCGAGCCGTACCCCGACAAGTGGCGCGCGTTCGGCTGGAACGTCATCCAGGTCGACGGCCACGACATGGGCCAGCTGGTCGACGCGATCGCGCAGCTCCCCTCCCCCGACAGCGACGTCCCCACGGTCGTCATCTGCGAGACCGTCAAGGGCAAGGGCGTCGACTTCATGGAGCGCAACCTCGCCTGGCACGCCGGATCGCTCGGCGCCGCCGACCTCGAGCGCGCCCTCGCCGCCCTTGCGGCGGGGCGCGAGAACACCACCGCGAACGAGCAGGAGGCCCGCTGATGCCCGTCACCTTCACCTTCGGAGAGATGCTCTCCGCGCGATCCGTGATCGGATCCACCCTCGCCGAGCTCGGCGACAGCCACCCGAACCTCTGGGTGCTCACGCCCGACATCGGCGCGACGCTCGTGGAGTTCCGCGACAAGCACCCCGAGCGCTTCGTCGACGTGGGCCTCGCCGAGCAGGCGTGCGTGGGCATCGCGGCCGGCCTCGCCTACGACGGCAACATCCCCGTCGTCTCGGGCATGCTCCCCTTCCTCTCGATGCGCGCGCTCGAGCAGGTCCGCACCGACGTCTGCTACCCGAACCTGCCGGTCAAGATCATCGGCACCCACGGCGGGCTGGTCGGAAACGGCGGCTCGACCCACTACGCGGTCGAGGACCTCAGCCTGATGTGCTCGCTCACGAACATGACCGTCACCTCGATCGGCGACCCGGTGATGGTGGGCGAGATCCTGCGGCAGTCGATGGACATGCCCGGCCCCATCTACATCCGTCTCGCCGTGGGCAAGAAGGACAAGGTGCTCTACGAGGCCGGCGAGCACGACATCCGGATCGGCAAGGGCATCGTCGCGCGCGACGGATCGGATGTGACGCTGTTCACGCACGGCACAACGGTCGCGCAGGCGCTGGACGCCGCCGAGGAGCTCGCGACCGACGGCATCTCGGTGCGTGTGGTCGACATGTTCACGCTGAAGCCCATCGACGCCGACCTCATCGAGCGCTGCGCCGCCGAGACGGACGGGCGCTTCGTGGTGCTCGAGGATCACCTGGCCTACGGCGGCCTGGCCTCGCGGGTGGCCGATGTGGTCGCCGACCGCGGCATCCGGCTGGAGTCGTTCGAGCGCCTGGGCATCCCGCAGGTCTACGCCGGATTCGGCGAGGACGAGCAGCTGCGCGACAAGCACGGCTACGGCCTGTCCGCCACGGTCGCCGCCCTCCGCCGCGCGGTCGCCCCCGCCACGCGCGCCGGCGCCGACGAGCCCGCGGCGGTCTGAGCCATGAGCATCCGCACCGTCGCGGTCACCCGGATCGGCAGCCTGCGCGATCCGGATGAGGCCGCCCGCGGGCAGATCGGCCTGGTCGACCTGCCCGACCAGCCCCTCGGGCCCGAGGACGTGCGCATCCGCGTCGCCTACGCCGCGATCTGCGGCTCCGACCCGCATCTCGCGGAGGGCTTCTTCGGCACCGACGTGCCGATCGGGCTCGGCCACGAGATCTCGGGCGTGATCGAGGCGCTCGGCGAGCGGGCCACCCGCAACGGGCTGAGGATCGGCGACCGCGTGGCGGGCAACTTCCTGAAGTTCTGCGGCGCCTGCCGCGCCTGCGTCGACGGCCGCCAGCAGTTCTGCGAGAACATCCAGGACTACAACCGGCCCGGCATGGCGCAGACCATCACCTGGCACGAGTCGCAGGTGCAGCGTCTGCCCGACGAGGTATCGCTGCTCGAGGGGTGCCTGCTCGAGCCGACCAGCGTCGCGATCCGCATCGCCGACAAGACCCGGATCCGCGTCGGCGACCGCGTCGCCATCTGCGGCGGCGGCCCGATCGGCCAGCTCGCGCTGCAGGTCATGGCGCGCTACGGCGCGACGTCGCTCACCCTGATCGAGCCGATCGCCGAGCGTCGCGAGATGGCGCTGCGCCATGGCGCGCAGCACGTGATCGATCCCGTCGGCGAGGATCAGGGCGCGCGCGCGGCCGAGATCACCGACGGCCGCGGCTACGACGTGGTGATCGATGCGTCGGGGTCGCCCCGGGCGGTGCGCGGCCTGCTCGACATCGCCGCGAAGGGCGCGACCGTCGTCTACGGCGCGATGTACCCGGACGACTTCGAGATGCCGCTGCACCTCTCGAACCACCTCTATCTCCAGGAGCTGACGCTCACGGGCGTGTTCGTCTCGCCCTACGCGTTCCCCCGGGCGCTGCAGATGCTGCCGCTGCTCGACCTCGATGAGCTCACCGCCGCCGTCTTCGAGCTGGAGGACGCCCCCGCGGCCTTCGCGGAGCACGTGAGCGGGAGGCACCCGAAGGTGATCATCCGCTGCAACCGGATCGAGGACGAGCGATGAGCGTCGCCGAGGCCCCCCTGGTCGCGACGGCGCCTCCCGTGCCGGCCCTGCAAACCGCCGGGATCACGAAGTCCTTCGAGGGGGTCGCCGCGCTGCGCGGGGTCGACCTCACGGTGATGCCGGGCGAGATCCACGCCCTGCTCGGGGAGAACGGCGCCGGCAAGTCGACGCTGATCAAGATCATCACCGGCGTCTACACGCATGACGACGGCACCGTGTCGGTCGACGGCGAGGCCGCCGACTTCTCGAGCGTGCGCGCCGCGAACCGGTCGGGGGTTGTGGCGCTGTACCAGGAGCTCTCGGTCGTGCCCACCATCAGCGTCGCCGAGAACATCGTCCTCACCGAGGGGGCGCCGTCCACCTTCGGCGTTGTGCGCAGCCGCGCCCTGCGCCAGCGCGCACGAGCGCTGCTCGGGCGCCTCAACCAGCGGATCCCGCTCGGCATGCTCGCGGGCGACCTGTCCCCCGTGCAGCAGACGATGGTGTCCATCGCGCGGGCGCTGGCGATGGACGCCCGGGTGCTCATCCTCGACGAACCGACCGCCTCGCTCACCGACACCGAGATCCGCGACCTCTTCACGGTGCTGCGCGGCCTGCGCGACGAGGGCGTCGCCGTCGTCTACGTCTCGCACCGCCTCGAGGAGGTCTTCGAGCTGTGCGATCGCCTCACGGTCATGCGCAACGGCAAGACCGTGGCGACGCGAGAAGTGGCCGAGTCGTCGATCGACGACGTCATCTCGACGATGGTCGGCCGCGAGCAGAGCGAGCTGTACCCGCCCCGCGACACCGCGAGCGACCGGGTGGTGCTCTCCGTGGAGGGCCTGTCGGGCCGGAGGGTCGCCGACGTGTCGTTCGAGCTGCGCGCGGGGGAGGTGCTGGGCGTGGGAGGCCTGGCGGGATCCGGACGCAGCGAGCTGGTGCGCCTGCTCGCCGGTGCCCAGAAGCGCTCGGCCGGCCGCATCGTGCTCGCGGGCGCCGACATCTCCGGCGGCGTGGGCCGCGCGCTCGATGCGGGCATCGCCCTCGTCCCCGAGGAGCGCCGCAGCCAGGGAGTGATCCTCTCGGCGCCGATCTCCGAGAACGTCGCGCTCGCGAACCTCGCCCACGTCAGCACCGGCAGCATCGTCTCGGGTCGCCGGGTCGCGCAGCTCGCGAAGGACGCGATGGCGAACCTGCGGATCAAGGCCGCCGGGCCGAGGCAGGACGTCGGGCAGCTCTCGGGCGGCAACCAGCAGAAGGTCGTGCTCGCGAAGATCCTCGCGCGCGGCCCGAAGGTGCTCCTGATGGACGAGCCCACCCGCGGCATCGACGTCGGCACGAAGGCAGAGATCTACCGCCTGATCCGCGAGCTCGCGGCGGGCGGCATGGCGGTCATCGCCGTCAGCAGCGAGCTCCCCGAGCTCATCGGGCTCTCCGACCGGATCCTCGTGATGCACGAGGGCCGGGTGGCCGGCGTCGTCGACGCCGCCACCACGTCGGACGAGCAGATCCTCACGCACGCCTATGGAAGGGACGCCTGAGATGGCGCAGACAGACACCCTCACGGTGCAGGCGGTCGCTCCCGCCCGCCGCAAGAGCTTCACCCAGCTGATCTGGCAGAGCAGCACGCTCGTCGCCCTGGTCGTGCTGATCGTGGTGTTCGCGATCGCCAGCGGCGGACGATTCGCCAGCCCGGCGAACCTCACGAACATCCTCAACGCGGTCGCGATCCTGACCATCGTCGCGGTGGCGCAGACCATCGTGATGGTCGTCGGCGACTTCGACCTCTCGGTCGGCATGACGGCCACCATGGGCGGGGCCACCGCCGGCGCCCTCCAGGTCGCCGGGGCCGGGATGGCGCCGTCCATCCTGGCGGGCGTCGCGGTCGGCATCGCGATCGGGGCGGTGAACGGCGCGCTCGTGGCGTTCCTGAACATCTCGGCGTTCGTCGCGACCCTCGCCACGATGACCGCGGTCGGCGGCCTCAACCTGCTGATCACCGACGGCACGAACATCTACGGCTGGCCCGAGGAGTTCAACATCGTCGGGCAGATGCGCATCAACGGCATCCCGGCGCCCGTGATCTACGCGGCGGTGATCTCGGTGGTCGTGTGGCTCGTGCTGCGCTTCACGACCCTGGGCCGCCGCTGGTACGCGATCGGCGGCAACGCCGAGGTCGCGCGTCTGTCGGGCGTGAGCGTGCGCCCCACGCGCTTCCTCGCGTTCGTCGCCGCCGGCGGCCTGTCGGCGCTGGCCGGCGTGGTGCTGGTCAGCCGCCTCGGCAGCGCTGGCCCCCACGCGGCCGATGACCGCATGATGTTCGCCGTCGCCGCGGTGTTCCTCGGCATGACCCTCCTGCGGTCGGGGCAGGCCAACATCGGCGGCACCCTGATCGGCGTCGCGATCATCGGCGTCGTCCAGAACGGCCTGAACCTCGTGGGCATCAACACGTACATCCAGCAGGTGCTGATCGGCCTGATCATCATCGGCGCCGTGCTGCTGTCCGGCCTCAAGACCCGCAACTCATAGCTCTCACCCTCACCACCCGCATCACGACAAAGGAGTTCACGATGCACGCACGCAACCCCCTCGCCCTCAAGCCGCTCGCGGCGGCCGGCATCGGCCTGTTCGCGATCGCCGCGCTGGCCGGATGCTCGGTCGACACCGGTCAGGGCGGATCCGGATCCGGTGGCGACACCGGGGCCGCCGCCCCCGACAAGAAGGACGGCAAGGGCGACGACGGCGTCTTCAAGGTCGCCGCCTTCACCGCCGGCTACGGCACCCCGGGCGGAAAGCTCACGCTCGACTACTTCGTCGAGGCCGGCGGCGAGCAGGACGACTGGGAGGTCACCCTCGACACCAGCGAGTTCAACTACGACGAGATCACCACCGAGATCCAGGCGCAGATCCAGAACGGCGCCGACGCGATCCTCGCCGGCTTCCCCGACCCGCGCCAGACCGCGGTCATCGAGCAGGCCGCCGCCGACGCCGGGATCCCGATCTTCTCGATCGACGGCGGCGTCGAGGCCAACGACGCCTTCGCGGTCGACATCACCTTCAGCCAGCAGCAGATGGCCGACGAGACGGTCGGTGCCCTCGAGGAGGCGGTCGGCGGATCGCTCGAGGGCAAGGACGTTATGGTGATCGGCCACGACCCCCACATCGGCATCCAGACGCGCAGCCACCTGGCCCTCGACCTCCTCGAGGAGAAGGGCGCGAACATCGCCGGCGGCGAGATGAAGCAGGTGCTGAACCCGGGCACGGGCCGCACCGAGGCGCTCACCTTCGTGCAGGACTACCTGCAGGCCAACCCCGACGGCCTCGACGCCGTGTGGGTCGGCTGGGACGACGGCGCGCTCGGCGCCGTCAAGGCCATCAACGAGGCCGGCCGCGACGACATCTTCGTCACCGGCGTGGACGCGCTGAAGGAGACCACGGAGGAGATCAAGAAGGACGGCCCGATGTACGCCTCCATGGCGCAGGACTGGATCAGCGTGGTCGACCAGGTCATCGACATCATGAACGACTACCGCGATTCCGCGACGCTGCCCGATGAGAACTTCATCGAGCTCCCGGCCGAGCTCATCGACCGCAGCAACGTCGACAGCTTCGAGCCGACGCTCTGATCCCGATGACCAGGCTGACGGATCCGGATCTCGCGGGGCTCACCTCCCTCGCGGGCGACATCGTGGTGGTGACCGGCGCCTCCAGCGGCATCGGGCAGGCCGCCGCCGAGATCTACGCGGCGGCGGGCGCGACGGTGGTTGTGCTCGGCCGCAGCGCGGACCGGGTGTCCGGGGTGGTCGGCGACATCGTCTCCGCGGGCGGCACGGCGCACGGGTATCCCGTCGACGTCGCCGTCCGCGGGGCGATCGACGCCGTGCTCGCCCGCGTCGTCGCCGAGGTCGGGCGGCCCACCGTGGTGGTCGCGAACGCCGGCATCGCCGGCGGCGCGAGCTACCGCGGGGCCGGTCGCCTCGCCGACTACACCGACGCCGAGTGGGACGAGGTGGTCGCCACCAACCTCACCGGCACGTTCGAGACGGTCCGTGCCGCGGCGCGGGTGCTCGAACCGGGCGGGCGCATCCTCGTCACGTCGTCGACCGCCGGCATGCGCACCGATCCGATGGTGTCGTACGCCTACGTGTCGACGAAGGCGGCCATCCTCAACTTCGTGCGCCAGACGGCCCTCGAGCTGGCGGAGCGCGGCATCCGCGTCAACGCCATCGCCCCGGGCCCCTTCAAGGGCACCCGGATCGGCGACGGCAGGACCGAGATCAGCGCCGAGGACGAGGCCATGTGGGCCTCCACCATTCCGCTCGGGCGGATGGGCACGATGGCCGAGATCCAGGGGCCCATGCTCTTCCTGGTCTCGCCTGCCTCCGCCTTCGTCACCGGCGCGATCCTGCCGGTCGACGGCGGCGCCCTCGCCCTCTCGCACACGAGCTTCTGACCGAGCTCCCCCTCATCACCCACCAGAAGGAGAACCCATGAGCCTGGACGGCAAAGTCGCCATCATCACCGGCGGAGCGAGCGGCATCGGCCGCGTCACCGTGCACAAGTTCGTGCGCGAGGGCGCGAAGGTGCTCGTCGCCGACATCGACCCGGATCGCGCCGCCGCCGTGGTGAAGGAGGTCGAGGATGCCGGATACCCCGGCGCGGCCGCCTCGACCGGCGTCGACGTGTCGGTGTTCGAGGAGGTCGAGGCGATGGTGGCGAAGGCCGTGGAGGTGTTCGGCGCCGTGCACGTGATCTTCAACAACGCCGGTATCGCGGGCGGCACGCCGCTGCTCGAGCACGACCCCGTCGCCGACTACGAGCGCATCATCGCGGTCGACCAGAACGGCGTCTACTACGGCATCGTCGCGGCGGGCCGGCAGATGGCGAGCCAGAGAACGGGAGGCGTCATCATCTCGACGTCGTCGGTGTACGGCGAGCAGGCGGCGGAGCTGGCCTTCACCTACAGCGCGGCCAAGGCCGCCGTGATCTCGTTCACCCGCTCGGCCGCCTACGAGCTCGCCGAGCACGGCATCCGCGCCGTGGCGATCACCCCCGGGCGCGTGGCGACCCCGATCATCAACCAGTTCAGCGACGAGCTGAAGGCCACCTTCGCCTCCGAGCAGCTGCGCGGGCGGCTCACGGAGCCCGAGGAGATCGCCGATGTCGTGGCGTTCCTCGCGTCCGACGAGTCGCGCGTCATCAACGGCACGGTCGTGAGCGTCGACGACGGCTACTCGGTGTTCAAGCAGCGCCTGGCCCTGCCGGTGTTCTGACCGGATCCGCCATGTCGACCATCCCCGAGCGTCTGCCCGCCGCGCTGGACGTCGCGTGCCATCTCAACGTGGTGCTCGCCGACCCGTCGTCGGACGTGCTCACCGCGGCCCTCGACGGCATCGCCGCCCGGGGGTTCCGGCGCATCGTGCTGCCGCCCGTCGATCCCGCGCGCTTCGACGCGGCCGGCTTCCGCCGGCTGTGCGAGGCGCGCGGGCTCTCGGCCATCCCGATCGCCGGCCAGTCACCGGACGCCGATGTGGCCTCCGCCGACCCCGCCGTGCGGGCGGCGGGGGTCGCCGCGCTGGACGACATGGTCGCGCTCGCCGCGCTGCTGGGATCGGACCAGCTCAACGGCGTGCCCTACGGCCTGTTCGGGCGCTCGCCCACCGAGGTGCCGCGGGACGCGTGGGAGCGTTCGGCCGCGGCCCTCGGGGAGGTGGCCGAGCGGGCGCACGAGCGCGGTGTGACCGTGGTGTTCGAGGTGCTCAACCGCTACGAGACCGCGATGATCAACACCGCCGAGCAGGCCATGGCCTACGCCGAGGCCAGCGGATCGCCGCACCTGCGGATCCATCTCGACACCTTCCACATGGCCGTCGAGGAGGAGGACGCGTCGGCGGCGATCCGGGCGGCGCTGCCGCGACTGGCGTTCCTCGAGCTCGGCCAGTCCGGCCGCGGCCGGCTCTCCCGCGGCGCGATCGACGTGACCGAGATCGTGCGGCGCGCGCTCGATGACGGCTACGAGGGCCGCTGGGGGGTCGAGGCGTTCAGCGCCGCGATCCTCCCGCCGCCGGCCCGCGACGCGCTCGCGATCTGGCGCGCCCCCTACGTCGACGGGCTCCATCTCGCCGACGACGCGGCGCGCCTGATCCGCGCCGGCTGGGCGGCGAGCGCACCCGGCCGACGCGCCGCGCGCCTGGCCCGCGCGGCCGCACACGACGGCACCGGCCCGGCAGACGGGAGCACCGGGGTGACGGATTCTGGCGACGATATTGTCTCCGATCCGTTCGTGGCACACACTGAACCCGAGACCCGAACTCGCACCGGCGCATCCGCGTCGGACGACCCCCGCCGGGAGCCCCCGGCCCACGACAGCGCGGGCGCGACGATGCCCGCACCCCCACACCCCGCGGGCGCGAACGCACCCGCAGCACACACAGAGAGGTGAGTGATCCCATGACGGACACCCAGGACGCAGTCGTCAGCACCGATGCGGCAGACGGCGCGGCGTCGGACACCGAGGCCGGGCGGGCGCAGGCCGATGCGGCCGTCCGCACCGGCCTGTTCATCGGCGGCGAGGAGCGTTTCACGGACGAGGTGGTGAAGATCGCCGACCCCGGCAAGCCGGGCGTCATCGTGGGCGAGGCCGCATCGGCGTCGCCGCAGGACGTGGCCGACGCGGTCGCCGCGGCGAAGGCCGCGTTCCCCTCGTGGTCGGCCCTGTCGGCCCACGAGCGCGCCTCCGCCATGGCGGAGGCCATCGCCGGCATCGCGGACGACCGCGACGCGGACGCGGCCATCCTGTCGCAGGAGAACGGCAAGATCCGGATGGAGGCGTGGATCGACGCGCTGGTGTTCGAGATCCGCTGGAACGTGACCCTCGGGGTCGCCGACCAGGTCGATGTGGACACCACGCTGGAGCCGGCGCCCGGCATCCCGGTCACGACTCGCATCGCGCACTCGCCGCTCGGCGTGGTCTCGATCATCGTGCCCTTCAACTGGCCGATCGCGATCCTGGGCGCCGCCCTGCCGAACGCGCTGCTGGCGGGCAACACCGTTGTGGTCAAGCCGCCGGCCTCGGCGCCGCTGGCGACCGCGCGCCTTGTGCAGCGGGTGGCGCAGAAGCTGCCCGCCGGCGTGCTCAACGTCGTCACGGGCAAGGACGAGAACATGTCGGCGCTCATCCAGAACCCCGACGTCGCCAAGCTGTCCTTCACCGGCAGCGTCAACGGCGGCAAGCGGATGATGGAGATGGCGTCCAAGTCGCTCACCCGCGTGACGCTCGAGCTCGGCGGCAACGACGCGGCGGTCATCGCCGAGGACGCCGTGCTGGACGACACGCACATCGACCGCCTGTTCGGCGCGATCTACGACACCACGGGCCAGATCTGCATGAACGCCAAGCGCGTCTACGTGCACCGCTCGCGGCAGGACGAGCTCGTCGCCGCGCTGGAGGGCCGCCTGCAGAAGGTCGTCCTCGGGTACGGCCTCGACGAGGGAACGACGATGGGCCCGCTGCATCAGCCGGCGCAGAAGGCGTTCGTCGAGGAGATCATCCAGGAGGCGAAGGACGCGGGCGCCGAGGTGCGCGAGTACGGCGAGCTGCCGGGCGGCGAGCTCGAGGGCGGCAACTTCCTGCGCCCCGCGCTGGTCATCGACCCCGACCCGTCGCTGCGGGTGGTGACGCAGGAGCAGTTCGGCCCGGTGATCCCGATCATCCCGTTCGACACCGAGGAGGAGGCCATCGCGGCCGCCAACGACACGTGGGCGGGCCTGGGCGGCAGCGTCTGGACCTCCAGCCCGGAGACCGCGCAGCGCATCGGGGCGCAGCTGCACTGCGGCTACGTCTGGATCAACGACCACGGCGCCAACCGCCTCGACCTGCGCGCGCCCTTCGGCGGCGTGAAGCAGTCGGGCATGGGCCGCGAGCAGGGCATCGAGGGCGTCCGCGACTTCCAGGACACCCGCTCGATCGCCACGCTCGACGAGGCGGCGCTGGCGGCGATGGCGCACTGACACCCGGTGCCGTCGCGCACGCGACGGGCGCAGCGAAGGGCGAGCGGATCCGATCCGCTCGCCCTTCGTCATGGACGCGGGGTCAGGATCCGTAGAGGCCCGCGGTGCCGACCGTGCCCACCACGAACGCGCCGATGGCGAGGCCGATCAGCAGGATGATGATGTCGAGCGCGATGAAGATGTAGCCGAGCACCAGACCGGTGATCGCCATGCCGCGGCCGCCGAGCCCGTCGCGGTTGACCTGGCGCAGGGCCATGTGGCCGAGGATCACCGCGGCGAGCGGGAACAGCGGCGTGAACCAGCCGATGACCGGGATCCACGCGATCCAGAGCGGCACGAACGACGCGATGCCGAGGATCATCGCCCAGATCGCGAGCACGCTGTTGCGCGGCGCGGCGGCGTAGGCCCCCGGGGCATACGGGTTCTGCCCGTAGGGATTCTGCGGCGGCTGCAGCGGCGACTGCTGGCCATACGGCTGCTGACCATACGGCTGCGGCTGGCCGGAGGGCTGCAGCCCGTACGGCTGCCGGTCGGAGGGCTGCGGCGGCGCGGGCGGCCGGGGCAGGGAGTCGCCCTGCGGGTTCTCGGGGTAGGACATGGGGCCGATCGTATCGGCAGGCGACCCGCCCGGCGTCGGGGACAGCCCCCCGGCTCACCCCCGGCTCACCCCCGCGTCTGGGCTGGGTTCTCCCCATCGACGGACTTTCACGGGGCGTTCACGTCCGGGCCACCGCGGGGCAAGGCGCTGGGCCGCCCGCGCTCCTATGTTTCCCGAGTCGGCCCGGCTCGCGCCGCGAGCGGACCGACGTCCCGCCTGCATCACATACCCGGAAGGCACTCATGCAGACCACCGTCACGCGCGGCCTCGCGCTCACCGCGGGCCTCGCCCTCGCGTTCGGCCTCGCCGCCTGCTCGTCGACCACCACCAAGCCGGCCGACGCCGGCGCACAGACGCCCGCCGCCGCGGACAGCGCGTCGGAGGGCACGTTCGCCAAGGACGAGGACACGATCGTGTTCGCCACCCTCCCCGACCACGAGGGCGCCGAGCAGGACGCCCAGCCGATCGCCGACTGGATCGCGGAGATCACGGGCAAGACCGTCGAGTTCCTCCCCGCGACCGACTACACCGCGGTCGTCCAGGGCCTCGCCTCCGGCCAGGTCGACGTGGCGCAGATCTCGTCGTTCACGTACTACCAGGCCCAGAACGCCGGGGCCGAGATCACCCCGATCGGCGCGCAGATCACCGCCGAGGGCGCCGAGCCCGGCTACTTCTCGGTCGCGATCAAGAACCCCGCCGCCACCGGTGTCGAGACCATCGAGGACTTCGCCGACCAGCCGGTCTGCTTCGTCAACCCGACGTCGACCTCGGGTCGCGCGATCCCGATGTCGCAGCTGATGAACGCGGGGGTGACCGTCTCGGAGGAGAACACCGTCTACGGCGAGGAGCACGACCTCAACGCCGCCAAGGTGGCCGAGGGTGCCGACTGCCAGGTCGGCTTCGCCCAGGACACCGACGCCGATCCGCTCATCGAGGCCGGCTCGCTCGTCGAGGTCGACCGCTTCCAGGTGCCCGGCGCGCCGATCGTGATGCAGTCCGCCCTCCCGCAGGAGGTCCAGGACCAGCTGCGCGAGGCGATGGTCGACTCGACCCAGGCGTCGCTGACCGACGCGGGCATCGAGCTCAACGAGTTCCTCACCGAGAACTGGTTCGGCTTCGGCAGCGTCGACGACGCGTACTTCGACACGATCCGCGACGTCTGCGACCAGATCGCCGACCAGGTCGAGGCCTGCCGCGCGTAAGCGCCGGCGTCTCGGGAGAGCACTGACATGACGAACAGCGACACCCCCGCCCAGAGCCCCGCCGTCCGGACCCGGGAGCTCGGCAAGACCTACCCGGGTGCGTCCGCACCGGCTCTGACGGAGGTGTCGCTGTCCGTCGCTCCCGGCGAGATCGTGGTGCTGCTCGGCCTCTCGGGGTCGGGCAAGTCCACCCTGCTGCGCCACATCAACGGCCTGGAGACCCCGACGACCGGATCCGTCCAGTCGCTCGGCGAGGAGGTCACCCGGCTGCGCGGCCGCGAGCTGCGGTCGCTCCGCGGCCGGGTCGGCTTCATCTTCCAGCAGTTCGAGCTCGTCGGCGCGCTGTCGGTGCTCGAGAACGTCCTCACCGGCTCGCTGTCCACCCTCCGCGGGCCGCGCGTGGGGGTCTGGAGCTATCCCCGGGCGCTGCGCGAGAAGGCGCTCGGCCACATCGAGCGCGTGGGCCTGCTCGATCGCACGTACCAGCGCGCCGACCGCCTCTCGGGGGGTCAGCAGCAGCGGGTGGCGATCGCCCGCGCCCTGATGCAGGATCCGGAGATCCTGCTCGCCGACGAGCCCGTCGCCTCGCTCGATCCCGAATCCAGCAGCCAGGTCATGGCCCTCATCCGCGAGATCGCGGCCGAACGCGGCCTCACCGTGGTGTGCTCGCTGCACCAGGTCGACCTCGCCCTGAGCTGGGGCGACCGCATCGTCGGTCTCCGGGGCGGCCGGGTGGTGCTCGACACCCCCACCGACAACCTCGGCCGCGAGCAGGTCATGGAGATCTACGGCCGCGTGGCCACCTCGACCTCCGAGATCGCCGCGCTCGAGGACGAGCTCGCCGAGGCGCGCGAGCAGGTGCTCGCGCAGGAGCTGCGTCGTGCCGCCGCCGGGGAGGACCGCGCGTGACCACGGTCGCCGCGCGCGCCGCCCTCGTCCCGCGCCCGGCTCCCCCGCTGTCGGCGATCGTCTCGTACGGCGTCATCGTCGCCATCCTCGGACTCGGCGTCTGGTCGTTCGTCGCCCTCGACTTCACCCCCAAGGGGCTCGAGACCGTCGGCCCGAACATCGCCCGCTTCCTCGACATGGCCACGCCCCTGCAGTGGCCGGGGTGGGAGGTCGCCGGCGAGCGCCAGGCCGACGGATCAACCGTCTTCACCACCTCGTTCGTCGGGTTCGCGCCGATCTGGGACATGGTGCTCACGGTCGCCATCACCCTCGCGCTCGTCATCGCCGGCACCGCGCTCGCCGCGGTCCTGTCCGTCCCCGTCGCCTACGGCGCCGCCCGCAACACCACGCCGAACGGCGTCGTCCTCGCCCTGTGCCGGGGCATCGGGGTCATCGCCCGCGCGATCCCCGACATCGTGTTCGTGGTGTTCTTCGCCTTCCTCTGGTTCAACTCCGGCACGCTGCCGGCGATCCTCGCGATCGGGCTGCACTCGGTCGGGATGATCTCGAAGATGTTCGCCGACGCCATCGAGCAGATCGACGAGGGGCCGCGCCTCGCGATCCGCGCCGCGGGCGGCAGCAAGGCGCAGGAGTTCTGGGCCGGCGTGGTGCCCCAGGCCCTCCCCGCCTGGATCGCCGTGGCCCTGCACCGCGCCGACATCAACCTGCGCGGCACCGTGATCCTCGGTGTCGTGGGTGTGGTGGGCATCGGCTACGAGCTCGACGACGCCCTGCACGCGGGCCCGGCCGGCATGCGGCGGGTGGTGCCGCTCGTGGTGATCATCATCGCGCTGTGCATCGCGTTCGAGATCGTCTCGTCGACGATCCGCGCGCGGCTGCTGAACGTCGCCCCACGGGAGGGCGGGCTCGGCGGTGCCGTCGCCCGCGCCGCCCGCCGGGGGCGCACGACACCGTCTGCGCCGTCGCGGCACCCCGTGCCGGCACCGGATCGCGCCGCCCGGATCGCCGAGGCCCTGTCCCGCCCCTGGGATCGCGAGCGCGTCTCGACCACCGTCTGGATCTGGGCGGGTGTCGCGATCGTCGTCGCGGCGTTCGCGTACGCCGCCCCCGACGTCGCCCGTCTTCTCGCCCCCACCTGGCAGCAGCTGGTGGATCCGGCCCAGGGCCGGGCGCTGTGGCCCCTCACCTTCGGCTCCAACGGCTGGGGCGAGGTGCTGGCCGCCGTGCTGCGCACGGTGCAGATCGCCTTCGCGGCGACGCTGATGGCGGCCGTGATCTCGGCGCTGGTCGGCCCGCTCTCGGCGCGCAACGTCGCCCCGAACGGCACGGTGCGCAACCTGTTCCGCGGTCTCGCGCTCGTGGTGCGCTCGGTGCCTGACCTCGTGGTGGCGATCCTGTTCATCATCGCCGCGGGCATGGGGCCGCAGGCGGCCACGCTCGCCCTCGGCATCGGCGGCGTGGGGCTGCTGTCGAAGCTGATCGGCGACTCCATGGAGGAGGTGCCGGGCGGCCCCGAGCGCGCGCTGGCGGCCGGCGGGTCCACCCGCGCCCAGGTGTTCTTCTCGTCGACGGTGCCGATGTCGGTGCCCGCGCTGGTGAGCCACCTCATGTATGTGCTCGAGCAGAACATCCGCTCGGCGACGCTGCTGGGCGTTGTCGGCGCGGGCGGCGTCGGATTCCTGCTGCTCAACTCGCTGCAGGCGCGCCACTTCGACGAGGTGTTCGCCTACGTCCTGGTCGTGATCGGGATGGTCGTCGTCGTCGAGACGCTCGCGATCCTGATCCGGCGCGCGGTGCGGTGACGGCCCGGATCAGCTGAAGATGCGCTTCAGCACACCCGACTTCTTCTTCGGGCTGAGCTGCTTCTGCAGGTAGACCGTGCCGAGCCAGCGCTCGAACTTGAAGCCGACCTTGCCCATCCGCCCCACCTCGACGAAGCCCAGCTTCTCGTGCAGCGCGATCGATCCCTCGGCGCCCTTGTCGCTGATCACGGCGACGAGCTGGCGCAGGCCGATCTCCTCGCAGGCCTCGATGAGCGCCTCGAGCAGGGCGCGGCCGAGGCCCTTTCCGGTCGCCGCCTGCCCCAGGTAGATCGAGTTCTCGACGGTGTAGCGGAACGCCGACTTCCCCGCCCACGGCGACACGAGGGCATATCCCAGCACCTGACCGGTCGGCGCGACGGCGACGAGGAACGGCAGACCGAGCTTCTGCAGGTGGTCGAATTTCTCGCGCCACCTCTTGTGCGTCCAGGCCTTCTCGTCGAAGGTCACCACCGAGTTGCGCACGTAGTAGTTGTAGATCTCGCGGATGTCGGGCAGATCGCCCGCGCGGGCGGGGCGGATCTCGTACGTGAAGGGGCGCTCCGGCTCGGGCTGCTTCTGCAGGTGGCGCGGCAGCACGCGGCGCTTCTGGTACTCCTCCTCCAGCATGCGATCCAGCCTAGAACCCGGGGATGTCGAGCGTGTGTCGCGCGTCGATCGTCCAGTCGACAGGATCGGCGCCCTGCGCGACGAGGAGGTCGTTCGCCCGCGAGAACGGCCGCGATCCGAAGAACCCCGACCGCGCCGACAGGGGCGACGGGTGGGCCGACTCGACCACCGGCACATCCCCCAGCAGCGGCTTCAGCTCGCGAGCGGGCCTCCCCCACAGGATCGCGACGAGCGGCCCGCCGCGCGCGACCAGCGCGCCGATCGCGTGGGCGGTGACGCCCTCCCATCCCCAGCCGCGGTGGGATCCAGCCTGGCCGGGGCCGGGGCGCACGGTGAGGACGCGGTTGAGCAGCAGGACCCCCTGGTCGGCCCAGGCCGACAGGTCGCCGTGCGGCGCGGGCTCGATGCCCAGGTCGTCCTGCAGCTCGCGGTAGATGTTGCGCAGGCTCGGCGGCAGCGGGCGGACGTGCCGGTCCACCGCGAACGACAGCCCGATCGGGTGCCCCGGGGTGGGATAGGGGTCCTGGCCCACGATCAGCACCCGCACGTCCGCGAGCGGGCGCTCGAACGCGCGCAGCACCCGATCCCGAGCCGGAAGGAAGCCGTCCGGGTCCGCGGTCAGGCGCTGCGCGAGCGCGTCGATGTCGCCCGCGACGGGCGCGAGCGCGCGGGCCCAGCCCCGGTCGACGCTGTCGAGGTTCAGGCCGAGCCCTCCTCGCCCGCGTCCTCCTCGCGCACGGTGCCCTTCCACGACCACGGGAAGTCGATCCACAGATCCGTGGCCTTCCAGAAGTAGTCCGGCTCGATGATCGTGGTGGGCTTGGTGTAGATCGTCACCGAGCGCACATCGGCGCCCTTGGCCTTGAGCAGGTCGACGGCGAGGCGCAGCGTGCGCCCCGAGTCGGCGACGTCGTCGACCAGCAGCACCCGGCGGCCGTCGAGGTAGGCCATGTCGAGCTCGGGGGGCAGCACCTCGGGCGCGTCCAGCACGGTGCCGATGCCCGTGTAGAACTCGACGTTCAGGGCGCCGCAGTTCTTGGCGCCGAGGCCGTACGAGATCGCGCCGGCCGGCAGCAGCCCGCCGCGGGCGATCGCGACGACGACCTCGGGCACGAAGCCGTCGTCCAGGATGCGCCGCGCCAGATCGCGGGCCGCCTCTCCGAATCCGTCCCAGGAGAGGTGCTCGCGGATGTGGGTGTCAGGCACGGGGGTCCTTTCGTTCCTCTTGTGGAGGATCAGTCGCGCGGCTTCAGGGTGCCGCGGTGGAGAAGGTGCTGGGCCGACTGTGCGACCGGCCGCAGCGTGATGAGGTCGAGGTTGACGTGGCCGGGGGCGTTCAGCGCGTACGCGATGACGTCGGCGACGTCCTCGGCCACGAGCGGGTGGTCGACGCCGTCGTACAGCGCGTCGGCCCGGGCCGCGTCCCCCAGGCGGTTGAGCGAGAACTCGGGGGTGTGCACCATTCCCGGCGCCACCTCGATCACGCGGATCGGCTCGCCGTTGAGCTCCTGGCGGAGGGCGTGCACGAGCATCGCCTCGGCGGCCTTCGCGGCGTTGTAGCCGCCGCCCCCGGGGTAGGCGACCTGCGCGGCCGTCGACGTGACGAACAGCGTGTCGGCGTGGGTCGCGCCGGACCGGATCCGCTCGCGCAGCTGCGGCATCAGCGCCTTCACCAGGCGCTGGGCCGAGAGCACGTTGACGTCGTACATCCACGTCCAGTCGTCGGTGTCGCCGTCCTCGACGCGGTCGGCGCCGCGCGCGCCGCCGGCGACGTGGACGAGCGCGTCGACTCCGCCGGTCGCGGCGAGGTGCGCGACGAGGGCGTCGACGTCCGCCTGGGCGGTGAGATCCGCGGCGAACACGTCGGCGCCCGTCTCGGCGGCCAGCTCCTCGAGCCGATCGGCGCGGCGGGCGACGCCCACCACGTCCCATCCGGAGGCACGCAGCGCCCGCGCGGCGGCGGCCCCGATGCCCGAACTGGCTCCCGTCACGATGGCGCGCCGGTTCCGGATGGCGGCGGAGGCGCCTGATTCGCTGGTGGTCACTGGTCGAGCGTACCTTTTCGACGCTGGGTGGACGGCGCGATCCCCCGGCCGTTGTATGACGCCCCATGTCCCACGGATTGCCTGGTCAGAGGGGTCGCCGTAACGTCGGATGCGGGCCGCACCGGCTCGATTCTCTGAGCCCTGAGGGGGAGGTTCCGATGTCCGACGACACCACGCAGCAGCTGCGTTTCGAGACTCTGCAGATCCACGCCGGCGCGGCGCCGGACCCGGTGACGGGTGCCCGCGCGACGCCGATCTACCAGACCACGTCGTACGTGTTCCGCGACTCGCAGCACGCGTCGAACCTGTTCTCGCTCGCCGAGGCCGGCAACATCTACACGCGCATCCAGAACCCGACGCAGGACGTCGTCGAGCAGCGCCTCGCGGCGCTCGAGGGCGGCACCGGCGCGCTGCTGGTCGCCTCCGGCCAGGCCGCCGAGACGTTCGCGGTGCTCAACATCGCGCAGGCCGGCGACCACATCGTCTCGTCCTCGTCGATCTACGGCGGCACGTACAACCTCTTCAAGTACACGCTCGCCAAGCTCGGGATCGAGACGACGTTCGTCGAGAACCAGGACGACCCGGAGGCCTGGCGCGCCGCGGTCCGCCCGAACACGAAGCTGTTCTTCGCCGAGACCATCGGCAACCCGGCGATCAACGTCCTCGACATCCGCACCGTGGCCGACATCGCCCACGAGAACGGCGTGCCGCTGATCGTCGACAACACGATCGCCACCCCGTACCTGATCCGCCCGTTCGAGCACGGCGCCGACATCATCGTCCACTCGGCGACGAAGTTCCTCGGCGGTCACGGCACCACGATCGGCGGCGTCATCATCGACGGCGGCCGCTTCTCGTGGTCCGGCAACGCCGACCGCTTCCCGGGCCTCACGGCGCCGGACCCGTCCTACCACGGCGCCGTCTACACCGAGGCGGTGGGCGACGGCCTCGCCTACATCATCAAGGCGCGCGTGCAGCTGCTGCGCGACCTGGGCGCCTCCATCGCCCCGCAGAGCGCCTGGCAGCTGCTGCAGGGCATCGAGACCCTGTCGCTGCGCGTCGAGCGTCACGTGCACAACGCCCAGCTGGTGGCCGAGTGGCTCGAGAACCACCCCGACGTCGCGACGGTCTACTACTCGGGCCTGCCGACCTCGCCGTGGTACGCGGCCGCCAACACCTACGCCCCCAAGGGCGTCGGCGCGGTGCTGTCGTTCGAGCTCAAGGGCGGCGTCGACGCCGGCCGCGCGTTCGTCGACTCGCTCGAGCTGTTCAGCCACCTGGCCAACATCGGTGACGTGCGCTCGCTCGTGATCCACCCGGCCTCGACCACGCACTCGCAGCTCACCCCCGAGCAGCAGCTGAGCGCGGGCGTCACCCCCGGTCTGGTCCGCCTGTCGGTGGGCCTCGAGAACGTCGAGGACCTGCTCGCCGACCTCGATCAGGCGCTCACGGTGGCCCGCGAGACGTCGGCCGCGGCCCGCGCGTAACGCCACCCTCACCACCCGTCGCCGAGAGGCCCGCCCCGTAACACGGGACGGGCCTCTCCCGCGTCCAGGCAGAATGGCCATATGGACTGGCAGATCTCCGAGGACACGGTGCCGTCGAGCCTCATCACCGAGGCCGATGCCCGTTCGATGGTCGGCCGTCCCCCGGCATCCGGCGCGTGGCAGGACGGCGACCCGGTCGGCGACCGCCGCTTCGCCGCGTTCGGCGCGCTGCATCTCGAAGGCGGCGGTGTGCTGCCGTCGTTCCGTCTCGCGTACGAGACGTGGGGCGAGCTCAACGAGGCGCGCGACAACGCCGTCCTGATCGCGCACGCCCTCACGGGCGACAGCCATGTGCGCGGCGACGCCGGCCCCGGGCATCCGACCGCGGGCTGGTGGGGCGACATCGTGGGCCCCGGCGCCCCGATCGACACCGACCGCTTCTTCGTGATCGCGCCCAACATCCTCGGCGGCTGCCAGGGGTCCACGGGCCCCGCTTCGATCCATCCCGACGGCGAGGAGTGGGCCTCGCGCTTCCCGTACGTCACCGTGCGGGATCAGGTCGCGGCCCAGGTGCGCCTGGCAGACCACCTGGGCATCGAGGTCTGGGCCGCCGTGATCGGCGGCTCGATGGGCGGCATGCACGCCCTCGAGTGGGGAGTCGGCCACCCGGATCGCCTCCGCCGCCTCGCCGTGCTCTCGTCGCCCCCGGTGACGACGGCCGATCAGATCGCCCTGAACTCGGTGCAGCTGCAGGCCATCGACATGGATCCGCGCTTCCGCGGGGGCGAGTACTACCAGGCGGCCGACGGCGACGGCCCGCACCGCGGCCTCGCGCTCGCACGCCGCATGGCGCTCCTGAACTACCGCAGCCCCACCGAGCTGAATTCGCGTTTCCAGCGCTCGTGGCAGTCGGGGGTCAGCCCGCTCGGCCACGGCGGGCGCTTCGCGGTCGAGTCGTACCTCGACTTCCACGGCAACAAGTTCACGCGCCGCTTCGACGCGAACTCGTACGTCCGCCTCGTCGAGGCGATGGACTCGCACGACGTCGGCCGCGAGCGCGGCGGCATCGAGGACGCCCTCGCGCGGGTGACGGCCACCACGCTGGTGCTCGGGATCGACTCGGATCGCCTGTTCCCGATCTCCGGCCAGCACCAGATCGCGCGCGGCATTCCGCACACGCTCGACGGCGACCAGGCCGTGGTGCTCGTCAGCGACTTCGGTCACGACGGGTTCCTGATCGAGTCGGCCGCCGTCGGCCATCACCTCCGGCGCCTGCTCGAGACCGACTGACGGCCGGGGCTACCGACCCGATCCCTCACCGGGCGCGACGCCGAGCATCCCCCAGGTCGCGCGCAGCAGCAGCTCGGACCGATCCTCCGACTCGCCCCAGCGCACAAGCGACTGGGCGCCGGTGCCGTCGATCATCGCCAGGATCTGCCACGCGACGGCCGGCGGGTCGGCGACGCCGAACGGGTCGACGAGCGAGCGCACCAGGTCGTGCCAGGCGTCCATCTGCGCGCGCACGGCGGCGGCCAGGGCCTCGTTGCGGCGCCCGAGCGCCCACGCCTCGACCCAGATGGCGGTGACCTCGTCGCGCGCGCCGCCGCTGAGGGTGCGCATCATCGCGGTGAGCGCCGCGCGGGGGTCGGGCTCCGCGGCGACGAGCGCGGCGACCTCCCCCAGCTCGGCGGCGACGATGCCGGTGAAGGCATCGGCGACCAGCGCGTCCATGCCGCCGTCGGCGTAGTGGGCCACCAGAGCGGGGGCGACGCCCGCACGGGCGGCGACGGCCCGGAGGGTCACCGCGCCGAGCCCCTCGGTCAGCGCGACGACCCGGGCGGCATCGGCGATCGCCGCGCGGCGCTCGTCGGGCGAGCGGCGCGGGGCGCGGGGGCGCGGCGTTGACACTCCCTCAGCGTACCGGTTACGGTCGACTTATTGATCAGGTGATCAATAAGAATGGGAGACCCGATGTCATGGCACATGCCGGCCGAGAGCGCTCCGCACGAGCGGACGTGGATGGCCTTTCCGCGCGAGGGTGTCACGCTCGGCGCGACCGACGCCGAGCGCGAGGCCGGCTACGCGACCTGGGCCGCCGTCGCCCACGCCACCGCCGCGTTCGAGCCGGTGACGATGCTCGTCGATCCGTCCGAGACGGCGCGCGCCCGCCGGATCCTCTCCTCCGAGATCGAGCTCATCGAGGCGCCCGTCGACGAGTTCTGGATGCGCGACCACGGGCCGACCTTCGTCACCGACGGCGAGCGCCTCGGCGCCGTCGACTGGATCTTCAACGGCTGGGGAGCCCCCGACTGGGCCGAGTGGCAGAAGTCGGCGGCGCACGCCCGCCTGATCGCCGAGCACGTCGGCGCCGAGGTCGTCCCCTCGCTGCTGGTGAACGAGGGCGGCGGGTTCCACGTCGACGGGGAGGGCACCGTGCTGCTGACCGACACCGTCCAGCTCGATCCGCGCCGCAACCCCTTCGCCGACCGGCAGCGCGTCGAGGCCGAGCTCGCGCGCACCCTCGGCACGGCGCACGCCGTGTGGCTGCCGCGGGGTCTCACGCGCGACTACGACGACCTCGGCACCAACGGCCACGTCGACATCGTCGCCACCCTCCCCTCGCCCGGGCGGATGCTGCTGCACCACCAGGGCGACGCCTCGCACCCGGATCACGCCGTCACCCGCGAGCTGCGCGAGATCCTCGCGACGCAGACGGATGCGGCCGGCCGCGCCTTCGAGATCGTCGACCTGCCCGCCCCGGCCACGCTCACCGACGCCCACGGGCCCGTGGACTGGAGCTACGTCAACCACCTCGTCGTCAACGGCGGGGTGATCGCCTGCGGCTTCGGCGAGCCCCCGGCCGATGCCCGCGCGGCGGCGATCCTCGCCGACGCCTACCCCGGGCGCGAGGTCGTGACGGTCGACGCGCGCGAGATCTTCGCGCGCGGCGGGGGCATCCACTGCATCACGCAGCAGCAGCCGGCGGTCGGGCGATGATCGAGGTCCACGAGGCGTCGATCGCCGACCTGCAGAGCGCCCTCGCCGACGGCCGCGCGACGGCCGTCGAGCTGGTCGGCGCCTACCTCGCCCGCATCGACGCCTACGACGGCGCCCTGAACTCGGTGGTCGTGCGCAACCCGGAGGCCCTCGCCGAGGCCGCCGCGTCGGATGCGCGGCGCGCCCGCGGGGAGACGCTCGGCCCGCTCGACGGCATCCCCTACACCGCCAAGGACAGCTACCTCGTGCGCGGCCTCACCGCCGCCGCGGGCAGCCCGGCGTTCGCGGGCCTCGTGGCCCAGCGCGACGCGTTCGCGATCGAGCGCCTGCGCGCGGCCGGCGCGATCTGCCTGGGGCTCACCAACATGCCCCCCATGGCGAACGGCGGCATGCAGCGCGGGCTCTACGGCCGGGCCGAGTCGCCGTACAACCCCGCCTACCTGACCAGCGCATTCGGATCCGGGTCCTCCAACGGCTCCGGCACCGCGACCGCCGCGAGCCTCGGAGCGTTCGGCCTCGGCGAGGAGACCTGGTCGAGCGGCCGCGCCCCGGCCTCGCACAATGCGCTGTGCGCCTACACGCCCTCGCGCGGGGTGATCTCGGTGCGCGGCAACTGGCCGCTGGTGCCCACCATGGACGTTGTGGTGCCGCACACGCGCACGATGGCCGACCTGCTCGCGCTTCTGGACGTGATCGTCGCGGACGACGCCCGCACCCGCGGCGACTTCTGGCGCGCGCAGCCGTGGGTGCCGCTGCCGCGATACGAGCGACCGGCGTCGTACCCGGCGCTGGCCGGGGCCTCGCTTGCGGGCAGGCGGATCGGCGTGCCGCGGATGTACGTCGGCACCGACCCCGACGCGGGCACCCGCCCGGACGGCGGCATCGGCGGGCCCACCGGGCAGCGCATCGAGACGCGGCCGTCGATCCTGGCGCTGTGGGCCGCCGCGCGGCGCGATCTGGAGGCGGCGGGGGCCGAGGTGGTCGAGGTCGACTTCCCCCTCGTGACGAACTACGAGGGCGACCGCCCGGGGGCCCCCACCATCCGCACCCGGGGACTGGTGCCTGCGGCCTTCCTCGACCGCGAGATCCTCGACCTGTCGGCCTGGGCGTGGGACGACTTCCTCGCCGCCAACGGCGACCCGGATCTCGCCTCGCTCGCCGCCGTGGACGGATCCGCGATCTTCCCTCCCCCGCCCGGCGCCCTCCCCGACCGGTACACGGGCTTCGACGACGACATCGCCGAGTACCCGGCGTGGGTGCGCGCGCACCCCGGAACGCGGCTCGACGACTTCGCCGACCTGACCTGTGGCCTGGCCGGCCTCGAGCAGACGCGCCGGATCGACCTGGAGCAGTGGATGGACGGCCTCGGCCTCGACGCCGTCGCCTTCCCCGCGATGGCCGACGTCGCCCCCGCCGACATGGACGTGAACCCCGCATCGGCCGACATCGGCTGGCGCAACGGGGTCTGGGTGGCCAACGGCAACCTCGCCATCCGCCACCTGGGCGTGCCCACGGTCACGGTGCCCATGGGCACGATGCCCGACACGGCCATGCCGGTGGGCCTCACCTTCGCCGGCCGCGCCTACGACGACGCCGCCCTCCTCGCCCTCGCCGCGGCCTTCGAGGCGACCGGCGACCGCCGCACGGCCCCGCCGCTCACGCCCCCGCTCGGGGCGTAGCCGCCTCCACGTCGCAAAACGCCGCGCCTCCCACGGGAGGCGCGGCGTTTCGCGACCACGAGCGACGATCGGGGCAGCGCCGGCGTTCGGGTCGCCGGCGCCGTCCCTCAGTTCGGAACGAACGTGTACTTCGTCGAGAGGTACTCGTGGATGCCCTCGGCGCCGCCCTCGCGGCCGATGCCCGACTGCTTCACGCCGCCGAAGGGGGCGGCCGCGTTCGAGATGACGCCGGCGTTCAGGCCCATCATCCCGGTGTCCAGACGCTCGATCATCCGGTGACCGCGCTGCAGATCCTGCGTGTAGACGTACGAGACCAGGCCGTACTCGGTGTCGTTGGCCAGGGCGACCGCCTCGTCCTCCGTCGAGAACGTCGAGATCGCGAGCACCGGGCCGAAGATCTCCTCGCGCAGGATCGCGCTGCCCGGCACCACGCCGTCGACCACGGTCGGCGCGAAGAACGTGCCGGGGCCGTCGAGCACCTCGCCGCCGGTGCGCAGGCGCGCACCCCGGCCCAGGGCGTCGGCGACCAGGTCGGAGGCCTTCGCGACCGCCCTGTCGTCGATGAGCGGGCCGATCTGCACCCCCTCCTCCGTGCCGCGGCCCACGGTCATCCCGGAGACCCGCTCGGTGACACGACGCGAGAACTCGTCGGCGATCGACTCGTGCACGATGAAGCGGTTCGCCGCCGTGCAGGCCTGGCCGATGTTGCGGAACTTCGCGAGCATGGCGCCATCGACGGCCGCGTCGAGATCCGCGTCGTCGAACACGACGAACGGCGCGTTGCCGCCCAGCTCCATCGACACCCGCAGCACACCCTCGGCGGCCTGGGCGATGAGCTTGCGGCCGACCGGGGTCGATCCGGTGAACGACAGCTTGCGCAGCCGCTTGTCGGCGATGATCGGCTCGGACAGCGCACCCGACGAGCTGGTCGTGACGACGTTGACGACCCCCGCGGGAAGGCCCGCCTCGGCGAGCAGCTGCGTGAACAGCAGGATGGTCAGCGGCGTCAGCTCGGCCGGCTTGATCACCACGGTGCAGCCCGCGGCGAGGGCCGGCGCGATCTTGCGTGTGGCCATCGCGAGCGGGAAGTTCCACGGCGTGATGAAGAAGCAGGGGCCGACCGGCCGCTGCGAGACGACGATGCGGCCGGTGCCCTCGGGGTTCGAGCCGTATCGGCCGGCGATGCGCACGGCCTCCTCGCTGAACCACCGGTTGAACTCGTTGCCGTAGGTCACCTCGCCCTTCGCCTCGGCGAGGGGCTTGCCCATCTCGAGCGTCATCAGCAGGGCCACGTCGTCGGCGCGCTCGCGCACCAGGTCGAAGACCCGGCGCAGGATGTCGCTGCGCTCCCGCGGCGAGGTCGCCGCCCACGCGTCCTGCGCGGCGACGGCCGCATCGAGCGCCCGGATCCCGTCCTCGGGCGACGCATCGGCGACGTGCGCGATCACGGCGTTCGTGGACGGATCCCGCACCTCGAACGTCTTGCCCATGGCCGCGTCCCTCCACTCGCCGCCGATGAACAGCTGCGTCGGGATCTGCCCGAGCAGGGCCTTCTCTCGATCACTCACGTCGATGGATCCTCCAGAACGGCGCGTCAGACGACGCGGATGAGCTTCTTGTTGACGAACTCGTCGGCGGCCAGCAGACCCAGCTCGCGCGAGGTGCCGCTGCGCTTGACGCCGCCGAAGGGCAGCTCGGGGCTGTCGGCGAGCACGCAGTTCACATAGACCATGCCCGCCTCGAGCGCGTCGGCCACCCGGCTTGCCTGCCCCGGATCGGTCGTGTACACGTACGAGCCCAGGCCGAACGAGGTGTCGTTGGCGATGCGCACGGCGTCTGCCTCGTCGGCGGCGCGGTAGACGACGCCCGCGGGGCCGAACAGCTCCTCGCGGTAGACGTCCATCTCGGGCGTGACGCCCGTCAGCACGGTCGCCGGGAAGAAGGCGCCGTCGCGGGTGCCGCCCGTGGCGAGCTGCGCCCCCTGTGCGACCGCGCGATCCACCTGCTCCTGCAGGCGCTCGGCGGCGGCGAGCGACGAGAGCGGGCCGAGCACCGTGTCCTCGGCCAGCGGGTCTCCCAGCTTCGCCGCGGCCATCTTCTCGACGAACAGCGCGAGGAACTCGTCGTACAGCTCGTCGATCACGATGAAGCGCTTGGCGCCGTTGCACGACTGCCCGGTGTTGTCCAGGCGCGCGTCCACCGCGTTCTGCGCCGCTGTGTCCAGGTCGTCCGTCGACAGCAGCAGGAACGGATCCGATCCGCCGAGCTCGAGCGCCACCTTCTTGAGGTGCTGCCCGGCGAGGGCGGCGACCGCCGCGCCGGCGCGCTCCGAGCCCGTGACCGAGACGCCCTGCACACGCGGGTCGGCGATGATCGTCGCCGCCTGCTCGTTCGTGGCGTACACGTTCACGTAGCCGCCGGCGGGCAGGCCCGCCTCGGCGTAGATCCGCTCGAGGATCGCCGACGACTCGGGGCACTGCGGGGCGTGCTTCAGGATGATCGTGTTGCCGATCACGAGGTTCGGGGCCGCGAAGCGGGCCACCTGGTAGGCGGGGAAGTTCCACGGCATGATCCCGAGCAGCACGCCCAGGGGCGAGCGCCGCACAACGGCGGTGCCCTCCCCCAGCACGTCAATCGGCTGATCCGCGGTCACGACCTCGGCGTTGCGGGCGTAGTACTCGACGATGTCGGCGGCGAAGTCGACCTCGCCGAGCGCGGCCTCGAGGGGCTTGCCCATCTCGCGCACGATCGCCGCGGCGAGCTCGTCGCGGCGCTCGCGGTGCAGCTCGGCCACGCGCCGCACCACGGCGGCGCGCTCGGCGACGGGGGTCTGCCGCCAGGCGAGGAAGCCCTCGTGCGCCGCGGCGAGCGCGTCCTGGATCTGCGCGTCGGTGGCCTCGGGGTACTCGGCCAGCGTCTCGCCGGTGGCGGGGTTCACAACGGCGTAGGTCATCGGATCGCCTTCTCACTCTCGGGGGACTGGACGGGCAGGATCTGCCCACGGAAGAACTCCGGCTTGCGGATCGCCATCGCGATCATGATCGCCACACCCAGCAGCAGGATGAAGACACCCAGGATGCCGACGATGCCGACGCCGCCGATGTTCGCGCCCGATCCGTAGGCCGGGTCGAAGGAGTCCTTCAGCGTCAGGACGAACATCACCAGCAGCGTGACGCCGCCGATGAGCGGGGCGAGGAAGCGCGTGAAGAACGCGCCGGCCGAGTCGGTCCACTGCTTGCGGAAGTACCAGACGCAGGCGAACGCGGTGAGGCCGTAGTAGAAGCAGATCATCATGCCGAGGGTGAGGATGGTGTCCCACAGCACGTTCTCGCTGACGAAGCGCATCACGATGTAGAACAGGCTCGCCACCGCGGTCGAGACGATGATCGCGAAGACCGGCGTCTTGTGCTTCGGGTTGACCGAGTCGAAGGCCTTGGGCATCGCACCGTAGTGGCCCATGGCCAGGAGGGTGCGCGCGGGGCCGATGATCGTCGACTGCAGCGACGCGGCCGAGCTGACCAGCACGGCGAGCGAGATGAGGAAGGCCCACGGCCCCATGACCGAGTCGGCGAGGCCGAAGAACACGTTCTCGACCACGTCCTCGTTCAGCAGACCGCCCGGCTCCTCCGTCACGCCGGCGAACATCACCGACGCCACCGCGAGGAGCAGATACAGCGCGCCGACGATGAACACCGTGAGCGCCGCCGCACGACCGGGGGTGCGGTTGGGGTCCGTCGTCTCCTCGTTCATCGTGAGCGTGACGTCCCAGCCCCAGAAGATGAAGATCGACACCGACAGGCCCGCCACGACGGCGCCGAAGTCGGTGATCGCGAAGGGGTTGAACCAGTCGAAGTCGAACGGGATCGCGTGGGGCGCGTTGCCCGAGGCCGCCTCGCCGATCGCGAGGAACACGAACAGCAGCAGCACCGCGACCTGGAAGGTCACGAGCACGGTCTGGAAGATCTTCGACTCGCGCATGTCGCGGTACGACAGGTAGGTCGCCCCCACCATGAACGCCAGCACAACGCCCACGTTGATGAACGGGTTGTAGGTGAGGTCGGCGATGTCGGGGTTGCCCGCCAGCTGCGAGATGAGCAGGAACAGGAAGTCGACCGCCACGGCCGCGAGGTTCGAGAGCACCAGGATCGTCGCGATCACGAGACCCCACGAGGCCATCCAGCCGACCCAGGGGCCGAAGGCGCGCGTGGCCCACGTGAAGGTGGTGCCCGAGTCCGGCATGTCGCGGTTGAGCTCGCGGTAGCCGAGGGCGACCAGCAGCATCGGCACCAGCCCGAGCAGGATCACGGCGGGAACGTGCGTGCCGACCTCGGCGGCCGCGAGGCCGATCGAGGCGGTCGAGGTGTACGCCGGGGCCACGGTCGAGACGCCGATGACGGTGGCGCCGAACAGGCCGACCGCGCCGACGGCGAGGCCCTTGTTCGAGATGACCTGGGTGATGAGGCCGGGCTTGCCGGCCTGGACGGTCATGTCGTCGTCGGCGGAGGTCACTCCGCTTCCTCGAGGAGTGGTGGTCATAAGAGGTCCTTGGGTGTTCGGGTGGAGCTCAGGGGTCGCGGTCGGGACGCCGCGGGTCGGGTTATCGGTCTCCGGTGTCGAAGTCGGATGGGTGGATCGGGTGAGGTCAGGTCAGGTCGGCGATCAGCTGGTCGGCGGTGAGCTTTCCCATGCGGATCGCGCCGTCGACGTGCTGGTAGCCGGCTCCGGCGATGTCGCTGCAGGAGAAGTGGATCGGGCCGACGGGGGTGCGCACCTCGGCGCCGTAGCGGTGCAGGCCGCCGAGGTCGAAGCTCGCGGCGTAGGCGCCGCGCGTCCACTCCTCCGAGCCCCAGTCGCTCTCGTAGTAGACGACGGGATTCTTCGCCTCGGGCCCGAAGTAGGCGGCGAGCGAGTCGAGGATCCGCTCCTTGCGCTCCTCGGCGGACAGCTCGAAGACGCCGTCGGCGTTGAGGTCCGAGACGAAGGCCACGAGGGTGCCGCGCTCGTCCTCGTGATTGGTGTTGTCGTACGCCTCGTGGCACAGCTGGTACGGGCTGAACACGGTGCCCGACAGGCCCTGCTCGCGCCAGAACGGACGGTCGTAGACGGCGTGCACCTTGATGACGAAGCCCATCGACAGGTGCTGGTGCAGCTGGTGCTGGCGGCGCGGCAGCGGCGGCTCGAACGAGATGCGGCTGTAGAGCACGGGGGCGTGGGCGAGCACCACGCGCTTCGCGCTCACCTGGAGGCCGCCGTCGGCGTGGACGACCACGCCCTCGGGGCCGTGCTCGATCCGGCGCACGGGGCTGGAGAGGAACAGGTCGTCTCCCACGGCGGCCGCGAGGCGCTTCGAGACCTCCTGCATGCCGCCGATGATGCGCTTGTCGAGGATGAAGTCCGAGTCGACGAGGTTCGTGAAGCTTCCCGCACTGGAGGCCATCAGCAGCGCCTGCAGCGTCGAGAACGCGTGGGCGGGCTTGGTGAGCATGGCGGGGCCGATGAAGAGCGCGATGTTGTCGCGCGCCTCCTGATCCTGCGTCTCGTTGGCCAGCCAGGCCTCGAACGAGACGGTGTCGAGCTCCTGGGCCCGCGGGTGCTCCCACGGGCGGTCCGGGTCCATCTCGGCCGCCATCGCGTCGAGCTTCTCGATGAGGCGGACGAGCTCGGCCTCTGTCTCGGGGGCCACCGGGAAGATGTCGCCCGTGAAGCGGGTGAGCTCGCCCGACTTCGTGATGTAGAGGCTGTCGCCCTCACGGTAGCGGTCGAAGGTCTCGAGGCCGAGCTCCTCGAGCATCTCGAGCAGCCCCTCCTGATCCGGCGAGACCCACTGCCCGCCGATCTCGAGGGTGGCGCCGTCGATGTCGTCGGTCCAGGTGCGGCCGCCCACGCGGTCGCGCGCCTCGAGGACGGCGACCGTGAGACCCGCGGCCTTCAGGCGGGTCGCGGCGGTGAGCCCGGAGGGGCCGGCGCCGACGATGACGACGTCACGGGTGATCTCGGTCATTCTGATGCTCCTTGATCCGGATCGGTTCATGCGGCCGCGAGCGCGGCGGTCACGATGTCGAGGGCCTCGTTCAGCAGCTCGTCGCCGAGGGCGAGCGGAGGCAGGAAGCGGATCACGTTGCCGAACGTGCCGCAGGTGAGCACGATCACGCCCTGCGCGATGGCGGCCTTCGCCACGGCCGAGGTGAGCGCGGCGTCGGGCTCGCCGGTGGCGGGGTCGACGAACTCGACCGCGACCATCGCGCCGAGCCCGCGGACGTCGCCGATGCGGGCGTCGCCGCGCTGCGCCTCGGTGAAGCGGTCGACGATGACGGATCCCATCGCGGTGGCGCGGGCCGGGAGGTCCTCGGTCTCGTAGGCGTCGATCGCCGCCAGAGCCGCCGCGCAGGCGATGGGGTTTCCGCCGTAGGTGCCGCCGAGGCCGCCCGGGTGGGCGGCGTCCATGATCTCGGCGCGGCCGGTGACCGCGGCGAGGGGAAGCCCCGCGGCGATGCCCTTCGCGGTGGTGATGAGGTCGGGGACGATGCCGAAGTGCTCGCTGGCGAACATACGGCCCGTGCGGCCGAAGCCGGTCTGCACCTCGTCGGCGATGAAGACGACGCCGTTGGCGCGGCACCACTCGACCAGCGCCGGCAGGAAGCCGTCGGCCGGCACGATGAAGCCGCCCTCGCCCTGGATGGGCTCGATGATGATGGCCGCGACCTGGTCGCCGCCGATCTGCTTCTCGATCATGGTGATCGCGCGCTTGGCCGCCTCGGCGCCCGACAGCCCGTCGCGGAAGGGGTAGGACAGCGGGGCGCGGTAGACCTCGGGGGCGAACGGGCCGAAGCCGTGCTTGTACGGCATGGTCTTGGCGGTGAGCGCCATCGTCAGGTTGGTGCGGCCGTGGTAGCCGTGGTCGAAGGCCACAACGGCCTGGCGACCGGTGTGCTTGCGCGCGATCTTGATCGCGTTCTCGACGGCCTCGGCGCCCGAGTTGAACAGGGCCGACTTCTTCTCGTGGTCGCCGGGGGTGAGGCGGTTGAGGGCCTCGGCGACGGCGACGTACGACTCGTACGGCGACACCATGAAGCAGGTGTGCGTGAAGGAGGCCACCTGGCGCTGCACGGCCTCGACGACCTTCGGGTGGCTGTTGCCGACCGTGGTGACGGCGATGCCGGATCCGAGGTCGATGAGCGAGTTGCCGTCGGCGTCGACGACGACACCGCCGCCGGCGGCGACCGCGTGGATCGGCACCGTGTGGCCGATGCCGACGGGGACGGCCGCGGCCTTGCGCTCGAGCAGCTCCTGCGAGCGCGGGCCGGGGATGGCGGTGACGAGGCGGCGCTCCTGCGGCAGGGCGGGCCCTCCCGGAAGGATGTCCACGGCGATGTGGTCGGTCGAAGCGGTCATGCGGGGGAGCCTACGACACATTTCGCGACTTAGGCAACGCCTGAACAACGGATTCCGAAGGATCCGGATGATGATTCGACGGATTCCGCAGAATCGAGCGACATGGTGGCAGAATCGTCCCATGGCAGCCCGACGCACCGCAATGGCCCTCGATGACACCTCGAAGGCGATCATCGAGCTGCTCCAGGAGGACGGGCGGCGCCCCTACTCGGAGATCGCGAAGGCCGTCGGCCTCAGCGAGGCGGCCGTGCGCCAGCGGGTGCAGCGGCTCACCGAGTCGGGAGCCATGCAGATCGTCGCCGTGACCGACCCCGTGCAGATGGGCTTCGCCCGCCAGGCGATGATCGGCATGAAGGTCTCGGGGGACACCCGGATCGTCGCGGAGGCGCTGAACGCGCTGCCGTTCGTGATCTACGTGGTGCTGACCGCGGGGTCCTTCGACATCATCGCCGAGGTGGTGTGCGAGGACGACGACGAGCTCATCGAGCTGCTCAACACGCACATCCGCACGATCGACGGAGTGCTCTCGACCGAGACCCTCGTCTACCTCAAGCTGGCCAAGCAGCTCTACAACTGGGGCACCCGCTAGGCCGCGACCGGCACCCTGCGCTTCTCGAGCGAGAGGCTCAGCAGCACAAGGCCGACGCCGAGCAGGGCGAGGACGACACCGAGCCACGCCGGCGCGATGTAGCCCCATCCCAGTGCGATCGCCCCGCCGCCCAGGGCGGCGCCGAGGCTGTTGCCGATGTTCATGCCCGAGTGGTTGAGCGCGCTGGCGATGCTGACGCGCCCCTCGGACTTGTCCATCAGGCGGCTCTGGATCGCCGGGCCGGCGAGCGCGCTGATGGCGCCGAACAGCAGCATCGCGATCACCAGCGTCACCGGGTGCTGCGCGGCGATGCCGACCACCCCGGATCCGATCGCCAGCAGCACGAACGCGGCGATCAGCGCGCGCGGCAGGTTGCGGTCGGCGACCACACCGCCGACGAGGTTGCCGACCGTCATGCCGAGGCCCGTGGCCACCAGCGCGAACGGCACCGCCCACTCGGGGGCGCCGGCGACGTCGGTCATGATCGGCGCGATGTAGCTGTAGATCGCGAAGAACGACCCGAAGCCGATGGCCCCGAAGCCGAGCGCGAGCCACACCTGGCCCACGCGGAAGATCCCGAGCTCGTGACGGAACGAGCCCGATCCGTCGGCGGGCATCGACGGCACGATGAGCGCGATCAGCAGGACGGCGAGCGCGAACACGCCCACGACCACCGCGTACGAGATGCGCCAGCCCGCGACCTGGCCGAGCCAGGTGCCGAGCGGCACGCCCACCACGTTGGCGATGGTGAGACCGCTCATCACGAACGCGATGCCCTTGGCGCGGTTGCCCGGGCCGAGCAGCTCGCCGGCGACGACCGCCGCGATGCCGAAGTACGCCCCGTGCGGGAGCCCCGCGATGAGCCGGGCCACCGCGACCGTCTCGAAGGTGGGGGCGATGACGGTGAGCAGGTTGCCGACCAGCAGCAGCGCTGCGAGCAGGATCAGCACGCGGTGCCGCGGGAACCGGGACAGGTAGCCCGCCAGCACGGGGGCGCCGATGACAACGCCGAGGGCGTACACGCTGATGAGGAGCCCGGCCTGGGCGATCGCGTCGGACTGGCTCCTGGCCCAGGCGTCGGGCAGCAGGTCGCGCGCGATGCCGGGCAGCAGGCCCATCGAGACGAATTCGGTCATGCCGATGCCGAAGGAGCCGATGGCGAGCGAGAGGAGCGCCCACATCGCCGCACCCCTCGACGGGGTCGAGGAGGTCATCCGACCAGCCTACCGGCGCGCGGCTCCGGGTTCGCCGCGCGGCGACCTCGGGGCGCGCGGCCCTCCTGGTGGTCAGGAATCGCCGCACGCGCGCCGCGTCTTGCGGCGTGTCGTGACCGGAAGGGTCACTCCCCGGGGGCTACTCCCCCGACGCCTCGTCGATCGCCTGCTCGAGGCGCTCGACCTTCGCGTCGATCTCGCCCGCGTAGCCGGGACGGATGTCGGCCTTGAGCACGAGCGAGACCCGGCTGCCGAAGGGCATCACGGCCTCGGTGGCGCGCTTGACCACGTCCATGACCTCGTCCCAGGTCTCGCCCTCGATCTCGGTGAACATCGACGTGGTGCGATGGGCGAGGCCCGATTCGCGCACGACCTTCACGGCCGCGGCGACCGCATCGTGCACCGACCCCGCGGGGTTGGCGGCGTTGGATCCGGACGGGGCGACGGAGAAGGCGACGAGCATGGGATCAGGATGCCACGCGCCCCGCTCGTTCTCGAGGCTAAGAGGCGGGCTCGGTGTCGCGCGCGGGGCGTGCGGGCGAGGCGGCGGCCGCGCGCGGGACGACCGGCACCCGCGCGAGGCGGACGAGGGTCCAGGTCAGCAGCGCGACGAGCACGACATTGCGGGCGGTGAGCACCGCGACGCCGAGGGGTTCGGCCGACAGCAGCTGCCAGTAGACGATCGGGTACAGCAGGTGCGTCAGCGCGGCCGAGAGCAGGGCCAGCGCGGCCAGCGGGAACGCCCGGCGACGATCGACCACCAGCCAGAAGGCGATGGGGGCGATCAGCCAGACGTGGAACTGCGGCGATCCCACCTTGTTCACCACGATGAGCACCAGCACAAGGGCGAGCGCCAGGGGCGGCATCAGCCGCGCGAACGACGCCCCGCGGCGCACCTTCGCCGCACCGAGCAGCGCCACCCCCGCGGCGAGGAGGGCGAGGACCGGGGTCAGCACGGCGGAGACGACGTCGACCCCCGGGCCGCTGACCTGGAACGTCAGGATCTCCTGGTCGTAGTACAGCGACCAGCCGGGCAGACCCGCGGCCGCGCCCCACAGGTAGGGGGTCGCGAGGGGCGCCTCGATCTGCAGCCCGCGGCCGGTCTGCTCCGTGACGAAGCCCAGCAGGTGCGGCGCTCCTCCCGAGACGAGCACCACGGCCACGACCACCGCGGTCGTGACGAGGGCCCCCGCCACGATGTCCCAGCGGCGGCGCATCGCCACGAAGGCGGTGGCGACCAGGGCGGCCGGCCAGATCTTGATCCACGCGCCGGCGGTGAGCATCGCGGCCGAGAGCATCGGGCGTCGCACGAGCCACAGCAGCGCCGCGATCGCCAGCGGCACGGTGATCGCGTCGATCCGGTACATCCCGACGGGGCCGACGGCGAGCACGAAGGCCAGCCAGAACCCCGCGGCCGCGCGACGCGAGCGCGAGCGCCCGTCTCCGACCAGCACCCAGAACCCCACCGCGTTGCAGAGGGTCACCAGCACCGCCCAGCCGATGATGTAGTTCCCGATCCAGGCGAAGGCGTGGGCCAGGATCATCGGCGCGAGCGCCAGATGCGGGTACACCCAGGTCTCGGTGATGCCGACGATGCCCGCGCCCTTCAGCGCGGCGGTCGACCAGGGCTCGTAGACGAAGTACACATCGCCCATGGGCTGGTTCGGCTCGAGGGCGCCCAGCCAGGCGACGAACAGGTGGACGATCGCGAAGGCCGCCCACAGGATCAGTCGCGCTCGCACCTGGTCATCCTAGAAGCCGCGCGCGGCGCGGCCCGCACCGGCGGCTCGTCGCTCACGGGGCCGAGAGCGGGGCGGCCGCCCACGCCGCCGGCAGGTGCTCGGCGACATCCAGCGCGGTGATGGGCCGCCCCGGGCCGTCGATCGCTCGGGCGGCGAGGCGGCCGGCGTGGCCGTGCAGCCAGGCGCCGGTGGCGGCCACCCGCGCCAGGTCCTCGGCGTCGATCGGGCCCTCCGCCGCGGCCGCCGCGGCGAGCGCGCCGATGACCCCGGCCAGCACGTCTCCGGTGCCGGCGGTGGCGAGCCAGGGCGTGCCCGCGCGGACGGCGGTCCACCAGCCGGTCGGCGACGCGACCAGCGTCACCGCGCCCTTCAGCAGCACCACTCCCCCGAGCGCCACGGCGGTCTCGCGCACCACCAGCAGCCGCTCGTCGAAGCCGCGCTCCAGCCGCTCGGACAGCGGGTCGCCCTCGATGTCGTCGACACCGAGGCCGAGCGGGATGCGCACCTCCTTCAGCTCGCCGTCGTGGGGCGTGACCACAAACGGCCCGCGCGCCTCGGCCGCGAGATCCAGGGCCCCCGCGTCGATGACCACGGGGGTGCCCTCGATCCGCAGGGTCTCGAGCAGCGCCGCGCGCTCGGCTCCGGATCGTGTGCGGGCGTCGGTGCCCGACCCGACCACCCAGGCGTCGGTGCGTCCGTCGGAGGTCACCACCTCGGGCCGCCGCTGCAGCACAAGCCGCGCGACGTCCGGGTCGCCGATCCAGCGCACCATTCCCGCCCCGGTGCGCGCCGCCCCCTCGACGCCCAGGACGGCTGCGCCCGGATACCGGGGCGACCCTGTGCGCAGGCTCACAACACCTCGGGAATACTTGTGCGAGGCCGACGACGGAACGCGCAGCACCCGCGCGGCATCCGCCGCCGTCCACTCCCGTGCTTCCATGCCCTTCACGCTAGACCCGCTCGGAGACCGATGAGCCTGCTGTTCAGCCCCCTCACCCTGCGTGAGACCACCTTTCGCAACCGCCTCTGGGTCGCGCCGATGTGCCAGTACAGCGCCGCGTCCGAGGGCCCCGCCGTCGGTGCGCCCAACGACTGGCATCTGGTGCATCTCGCGCAGTTCGCATCGGGCGGCGCGGGTCTCGTGATCGCCGAGGCGACGGGTGTGGTGCCCGAGGGCCGCATCTCGCCGCAGTGCCCGGGTCTGTGGAACGACACCCAGCGCGACGCCTGGCGCACGGTGGTCGACGCGATCCACCACCGCGGCTCGCTCGCCGGCATCCAGCTCGCCCACGCCGGCCGCAAGGCCTCGACGTGGTGGCCCTTCTCCGGCCACGACGGCAGCGTCGCCGCCGGCGACGGCGGATGGACGACGGTGGCGCCCTCGCCGGTGGCCTACGAGGGCCTCGCGGAGCCGGTCGCGCTCGACGCCGACGGCATCGCCGCGGTGGTCGACGCGTTCCGCGCCGCGGCCCGCCGCGCGCTGGACGCCGGGTTCGACGTGCTCGAGATCCACGGCGCACACGGCTACCTGATCCACCAGTTCCTGTCGCCGCTCAGCAACACCCGCGACGACCAGTGGGGCGGATCCCTCGAGAACCGCGCCCGCCTCGTCCTGGACATCGTCCGCGCCGTGCGCGCCGAGGCCGGCGACGCCGTGCCGCTGCTCGTGCGCTTCTCGGCATCGGACGCCGCGCCGGGCGGCCTCGAGCCCGAGGACGTCGCCGCGGTCTCCCGCTGGGCGATGGAGGCCGGCGCCGACCTCATCGACGTGTCGTCCGCGGGGCTCGTGGCCCACCAGCAGCTCACCGTCGGCCCCGGCTACCAGGTGCCGTTCGCCTCCCGCGTGCGCGAGCTCGCCGACGCGCCCGTCTCGGCGGTCGGGATCATCACCAGCGGCACGCAGGCCGAGCAGATCCTGCAGGAGGGCCACGCCGACGTGATCCTCGCGGCCCGCGAGTGGCTGCGCGACCCGCACTTCGGCCTCCGCGCCGCCGCCGAGCTCGGCGAGGACCCGGCCGACCTCTGGCCGCCGCAGTACTGGCGCGCGCACCGGGCCCCGGCCCGCTGACCCCCGGAGGGGCCAGCGGCGCCGGGTCGGATCAGTAGCGCCGGCGCCGGGTGGCGTCGTGGACCTCGCCGATGAGCTCCTCGAGGATGTCCTCGAGGAACAGCACCGCTGTGGTCTCGCCCTGGGCGTTGCGCACCCGTGCGAGGTGCCGACCGGCGCGCCGCATCAGGGCGAGCGCGTCCTCGAGGTCGGTCGTCTCCTGCACGGGCACCATGTGGTGGATCCGCTTGTACGGGATCGGACGGGCCGCCTTGGCAGGCAGGTCCTCGTCGTTCGCTGCGCGAAGGATGTCCTTCAGGTGCACGTACCCGACGGGGTGCCCCTCGGGGTCGACGATCACGTAGCGCGAGTAGCCGTGGGTGGCCACGGCGCGCTCGATCTCGTCCGGCGTGGTGGTCTCGGGGAGCGCGACGATCTCGCTCAGCGGCACCGCGACGTCCTTGGCCTTCTTGTCGGTGAACTCCACGGCCGCCGCCACCGCGCCGGACACGTCGTCCAGCACACCCTCGCGACGCGACTGCGCCACGATCGTGGCGACCTCGTCGAGCGTGAAGGTCGAGGCGGCCTCGTTCTTCGGCTCCACGCGGAACAGGCGCAGGATCGCGTTGGCGAGCCAGTTGAGCACCCAGATCACGGGGTGGAACACCTTCGACACCCACACCAGCGGGGTCGCGAGCAGCAGCACCGCGCGGTCGGGCACCGAGAACGCGAGGTTCTTGGCGACCATCTCGCCGAACACCACGTGCAGGTACGAGACCAGCACCAGGGCGATCACGAACGACACCGTGGCGACGGCGCCCTCGGGGATGCCCGTCAGGTGCAGCGGGCCCTCCAGCAGGTGGTGGATCGCCGGCTCCGAGACGTTCAGGATCAGCAGCGAGCAGATCGTGATGCCGAGCTGCGAGGTCGCGAGCATCAGCGTCGCGCGCTCCATGGCGTACAGAGCGGTCTTCGCCGCTCTCGAGCCCTTCTCGGCGAGCGGCTCGATCTGCGACCGGCGCGCCGAGATGACGGCGAACTCCGCTCCGACGAAGAACGCGTTGAACAGCAGCAGCACAACGAGCCACGCGATTCCGGCCCAGTCGTTCATCGCTCGCCCCCGTTCTCATCGGCGGCACCGAGGATCGGGTCCGGCTCCGGCAGCGGGTCGGGGGTGAAGCGCACCCGATCGACGCGCCTGCCGTCCATGCGCTCGACCGTCAGCACGCCGTGCTCGATGCGCACCGCGTCGCCGACGGACGGGATGCGCTCGAGGACGCTCATCAGGTAGCCGCCGATCGTGTCGTACGCGTCGTCCTCCGGCACCTCGACGTCCGCGCGGTCGCGCAGCTCGTCGGGGCGGAGGTGACCGGGGAAGGTCAGCGAGTCGCGGTGGCGGACGACGCCCGCCAGTCGCCGGTCGTGCTCGTCGGCGACCTCGCCCACGATCTCCTCGACGAGGTCCTCGAGGGTGGCGACGCCGGCCGTGCCGCCGTACTCGTCCACCACGACCGCCATCTGGTAGCCGCGCGAGCGCAGCTCGGACACCAGCTGGTCGAGGTGCACGGTCTCCGGCACGCGCAGCGGCTCGGTCGCGAGCGCGGCGGCGGGGACGTCGGGACGCCGCTCGCGCGGCACACCCACGGCGGCCTTGAGGTGCACGATGCCGACGATGTCGTCCATCGAGTCGTCGTACACCGGGAAGCGGCTGTGTCCGGTCTGGCGCGCCAGCTCGATCACGGCCTCGGCCGAGTCGCCCGCGGCGATCGCGTGCATCCGGGGGCGCGGGGTCATGACGTCCGCGGCCGTGAGGCGCGCGAAGGTCAGGCTGCGATCCAGCAGGCTCGCCGTGTCCTCCTCGAGCACACCGGCCGTCGCCGAGCGGCGCACGAGCGACGAGAGCTCCTCGGCGGTGCGGGCTCCGGAGAGCTCCTCCTTCGGCTCGATGCCGAACGAGCGCAGCACGGCGTTCGCGCTGCCGTTGAGCACGGCCACCGCGGGGCGGAAGACCGTGGTGAAGGCGATCTGGAACGGGGCGACGAACTTCGCCGTGGCGAGCGGCAGCGCCAGCGCCATGTTCTTCGGCACCAGCTCGCCCAGGATCATCGACAGCACCGTGGCGATCGTCACGGCGACGACGGTGGCCACCGGGCGCACCACGCTGTCGGAGAGACCCCAGGACGTCAGCGTCGGGGTGAGCATCCGCGTGAACGCGGGCTCGAGGGTGTAGCCGGTGAGCAGCGTGGTGAGCGTGATGCCCAGCTGCGCGCTCGAGAGATGGGTCGACGTCTGGCGCAGGGCCGAGATCGTCATGCCGAGGCGGGTCTCGCCGCGATCGCGGCGCGCCTCGAGGTCGGCCCTGTCCAGGTTCACGAGGGCGAACTCGCTCGCGACGAACAGGCCGGTTCCGATGGTCAGCAGCAGCCCCACGCCGAGCAGGATCAGATCCATGGCGATCCTCCTCCGCTCACGTCCGGGTGGGGGGCGAAGGTCGGTCGGTGGGGCGATCTACAACTGGGAGGGTCGTCCATAGGTCTCAGATTCTAGGGCCGCGTGCTTATGGATGGGCCGAGCGCCTCCTGCCGATGCGTCCCACCAGTCGAGCGCCCGGGTGCCGATCAGCGTGAGCCACCGCGACGGCTCACCCGCGGGGGCGTCGATGTGGAACCACACGAGCCCCGGATCCCGCGCCTCCTGGATCCAGCGGCCGTCCGGGCGGCGGGCGGCGCGCACGACGTCGACGGCCTCGGCCAGGCGCGGGTCGGGCGGCAGGCCGTCGTGCTGGGCGGCCGCGCGGAAGCGATCGAGCGCACGCAGCGCGCTGTACTCCCAGCGGAAGGGGAAGACGAAGCGCGTCGCGAAGGATCCGACCGGGGCTCCGTCCGAGAGGCGGTGCAGCAGGCGCCGCGCGAGCAGGTACTCCTCCCCGCGCCAGCGCGCCGCGCGCAGCGCCGTGTCGCCGGTGATCCGCTCGTAGTCGAGCAGGGCGGCCACGGCGTTGATCGTGGAATGGAAGGACGAGCGCTCCGACCCCTCCACCCACTCGCAGTTCCAGCCGCCGTCCTCGAGCTGATGCTCCACGAACCAGGCGGCGAGCGCCGAGACGTCGACCCCGAGCCACGCGCCCGCCCGCAGGGTGAGCGCGTTGATGCACACGTCGGTCTCCCCGCCCCAGTACGGCAGGTCCTCGTACTCCCACCGGCAGTTCGCCGCGATGCGGTCGGCGGTGTCGCCGAGCACGCGGGGGTCCAGCCCCCAGTCCTGGAGGGCAGCGAGACTCCAGTCGGTCGACACCCAGGGCTGCGCGTCCTCGCCGCGCTCCCCCTCGAGGTCGGCAGGGACCCGCCATCCCTCTCCCGGGTAGTGCGCGCCGCGGGCCCAGGTGCCCTCCGGATCCTGGCGGGCGAGCAGGGCCGCGCCCCACCCCTCGGAGGCGACGCGGCTGCGGGTGGCGCGCCAGGTCGTCTCGGGGGCGCCGACCACGTCGCGCTCGACCTGCCAGCGCAGGGCCGGGTCGGCGTCCAGCAGCCAGTGGGCCAGCTCATCGGAGACCGCGATCATGCGGTCAGCGTAGGACGGGGCCGCGGCCGCTGCCAGGGTCTGCGCGAACCGGAACGGGCCGGCCGGGGAGTCCCCGGGCCGGCCCGTCGTGCGCCCCTCGGGCGGTGGATCAGACGGACGGCGCGTCGTCCGGCGCGACCGCCGCGGCGGCCCGCTGGGCGCCGGGCACGGACGCCGCGGACGCGGTCGCGACGGCCGGGCGCATGCCCTCGCCGATGCCCTCGCCGACCGCACGGCCGGCGATGATCGCGGCGAGGTCGACCCCCGTGGCGGCCTTGACCGCGTCGAACGTGGCGCGCATGCCCACGGCCTGCTCGCTCGCGAGGTGGGTGGAGGCCGCACCGTCGCCGCCGCCCAGCACCGTGACCGTCCCGATGCGCTGGTAGCCCTTCGCGAACTCGGCCATCATCGGCACCACGGCCTCGATGGCCCGCTGCGCCATCAGGGCCTCCTCGTGCTCGGCGATGGCCGCGGCCTCCGCCTTGATGGCCGACGCCTTGGCCTCACCGGCGAGGCGGATCGCCTCGGCGTCCGCGTCGGCACGGAACTTCGTGCCCTGCGCCTGCTGCTGCGCCGTGAACGCGGCGGCCTCGGCGGCGGCGCGCTGGGCGAGCGCGTCGGCCTCGGCGGCGACGCGCACCGTCTCGGCGTCCGCCGCGGCGCGGGTCTTGAGCTCGAGGGCCTTCTGCTCGGCGATCTTCGCCTGCGCCTCGGCCTCCTTGATCTTCGAGTAGGCCTCGGCGTCGGCCTGCTTCTGCTGCTCGTACGCCTCGGCGTCCGCCTTCTGCTGGCGCTCGTACGTCGCCGCCTCGGCCACGCGGCGCACCTCGGCGTCGAGCTTGGCCGACTGGTTCATGGCGGCCTGCTCGAGCACCGCCTGCTCGAGCTTCTCGCGCGCGAGCTTCTCGGCGGCCTCGGCCTCGGCGTTGGCGCGGCCGATCTCGGCCTTCGCATTGGCGGTGTTCTTCTGGTACGCCGTGTACTCGACAAGGTTCTGCTCGTCGGTGGCGATCTTGTTGCGCTGCACCTCGCGCTGGGCCGTGATGCTGGCCACGTGCGCGTCGCGCTTGACGCGCTCGATCTCGCTCGCGCCCAGGGCCTCGATGTAGCCGTTCTTGTCGGTGATGCCCTGGATCTGGAACGAGTCCAGGATCAGGCCCTGCGCCTCGAGGTCGCCCTTGATGTTCTCGGCGATCTGGTCGGCGAGCTGCTGGCGGTCGCGCATGAGCTGCTCGACCGTGAGCATCGCCACCACCCCGCGCAGCGATCCCTCCAACTGCTCGCGGGTGAACTGCTCGATGGCGTTGTCCTGCGAGGCGAATCGCTCGGCGGCGCGGCGCACCTGATCCGGCTCCGAGCCGATCTTGAACAGGGCGACGCCGGTCACATCGACGGTGACGCCGTTCGAGGACTGGGCGGTCGGCTCGACGTTGATCTGGCGCGCGCGCAGCGAGATCAGCTCGGCGCGCTGGGTGATCGGGTTGACGATCGCGCCGCCGCCGGTGACCACGGTGATCCTCGACGAGGTGCCGTCGAGGCCGCGCTGGCTCTTTCCGACGATCACGAGGGCCTCGTCGGCCTTCGCGATCCGGTACCAGGCGCGGAACAGCAGCACCACGATCAGGAGCAGCACGATGGCGCCGACGACGATCGGCCCCACCGTGAACAGCATCGTGAAGGGATCCACAGGATCCTCCGTTCGTGTATCGCGAGCCGCCCCCTGCGTGCCCGCATTCCCGCCCAACTTAGCGACACCCTCGGATATGGCGCACACCGCCTGTGAGGGCCCTGGCCACGAGGCGCTCAGGGGGAGGCGCGAGACGAACTGGGATAGGCTTTTACGGCATACGCGTGCCGCGCAGCCAGGCTGCGCCGAGCATGGTTTTTCACTGATGAAAGAAGGCGAATCGGCCGTGTCGAGCCAGGGAACGGGCACCGGAACTGCGAACGAGGGGGAGTTCGGAGCCAATCAGTGGCTCGTCGAAGAGCTCTACGAGCAGTTCATCGTCGACAGGAACGCGGTGGACAAGGAGTGGTGGCCCGTTCTGGAGGCTTACCACTCCGCCCAGCCCGGTCAGGCGGCACCCGCCGCGGCCCCGGCTGCCGCACCGGCCCCTGCCGCCGCACCCGCCGCCGAGGCGCACCCGGTGACCGCGCCGGTCCCGGTCGTCGGCCAGCAGCCCGTCGCGCGCACGACCGCCAAGCCCGCTCGCCCCGCCCCCATCCCGGCCGAGGCCCCCAAGGCGAAGGCCGCGGCACCCGCCGAGCCGGCCGAGAAGCCGGCCGAGGACGTCGTCACCGTCCTGCGCGGCATGCCCAAGACCCTCGCCAAGAACATGGACGAGTCGCTCACGGTCCCGACCGCGACGAGCGTGCGCACCATCCCGGCGAAGCTGATGATCGACAACCGCATCGTCATCAACAACCACATGTCCCGCACGCGCGGCGGCAAGATCTCCTTCACCCACCTGATCGGCTGGGCGCTGATCCAGGCGCTCAAGGAGTTCCCGAGCCAGAACGTCTTCTACGCCGAGATCGACGGCAAGCCGTCGGTCGTCGCACCGGCGCACGTCAACCTCGGCATCGCCATCGACCTGCCCAAGCCCGACGGCACGCGCGCGCTGATGGTGCCGAGCATCAAGGCCGCCGACACCCTCTCCTTCTCCGAGTACCTCGTCGCGTACGAGGACCTGGTCAAGCGCGCCCGCGGCAACAAGCTCACCGCGGGCGACTTCGCCGGCACCACGGTCTCGCTGACCAACCCGGGCGGCATCGGCACCGTGCACTCGGTGCCGCGCCTGATGAAGGGCCAGGGCTGCATCATCGGCGCCGGCGCCCTCGACTACCCGGCCGAGTTCCAGGGAGCCAGCGAGCGCACGCTGAACGAGCTGGCGATCGGCAAGACGATCACGCTGACCAGCACCTACGACCACCGGGTCATCCAGGGCGCCGGATCGGGCGAGTTTCTCAAGAAGGTGCACGAGCTGCTCATCGGGCAGCGCGGCTTCTACGAGGGCATCTTCTCGTCGCTGCGCATCCCCTACGCCCCCATCGTGTGGAAGAACGACGTCCGCGGCGACCTCGCCGAGAACGTCGACAAGGCCGCGCGCGTGCTGGAGCTCGTCAACAGCTACCGCGTCCGCGGCCACCTGATGGCCGACATCGACCCGCTCGAGTACGTCCAGCGCCTGCACCACGACCTCGAGATCGAGTCGCACGGGCTGTCGTTCTGGGACCTGGAGCGCGAGTTCGTCACCGGCGGCTTCGGCGGCAAGCGCACGATGAAGCTGCGCGACATCCTGGGCGTCCTGCGCGATTCGTACTGCCGCACGACCGGCATCGAGTACATGCACATCCAGGACCATGAGCAGCGCGAGTGGTTCCAGGAGAAGCTCGAGAAGAAGTACCAGAAGCCCGACCACGACGACCAGCTGCGGATCCTGCGCAAGCTGAACGAGGCCGAGGCGTTCGAGACCTTCCTGCAGACCAAGTACGTCGGCCAGAAGCGCTTCTCGCTCGAGGGCGGCGAGTCGCTCATCCCGCTCCTCGACCGCATCCTCGAGGGCGCCGCCGAGGCTGGCCTCGAGGGCGCCGCGATCGGCATGGCCCACCGCGGCCGCCTGAACGTGCTCACGAACATCGCGGGCAAGACGTACGGCCAGGTCTTCCAGGAGTTCGAGGGGCTGCTGCCCGGCAACCGCCGCGGCTCCGGCGATGTGAAGTACCACCTCGGCACCGAGGGCGTCTTCGTCACCGACGACGGCGCCACGCTCGACGTGCTGCTGGCGGCGAACCCGTCGCACCTCGAGACCGTCGACGGCGTGCTCGAGGGCATCGTCCGCGCGAAGCAGGACCGCAAGCCGGTCGGATCCTTCACGTGGCTGCCGATCCTCGTCCACGGCGACGCGGCCTTCGCCGGCCAGGGCGTCGTCGTCGAGACCCTGCAGATGTCGCAGCTGCGCGGCTACCGCACGGGTGGAACGGTGCACGTCATCGTCAACAACCAGGTCGGCTTCACGACCCTGCCGCAGGACAGCCGCTCGTCGGTGTACGCCTCGGATGTCGCCAAGACCATCCAGGCCCCGATCCTGCACGTCAACGGCGACGACCCCGAGGCCGTCGCCCGCGTAGCCGAGATCGCCTTCGAGTACCGCGAGCGGTTCCACCGCGACGTCGTCATCGACCTGGTCTGCTACCGCCGTCGCGGCCACAACGAGGGCGACGACCCGTCGATGACGCAGCCGCTCATGACCGACCTCATCGAGGCGAAGCGCTCCACGCGCCGCCTGTACACCGAGGCCCTCGTCGGCCGCGGCGACATCACCGAGGAGGAGTACGAGCAGGCCAAGCGCGACTTCCAGGAGCGCCTCGAGATCGCGTTCGCCGAGACCCACGCGGCCGAGACCGGGTCCATCCCGATCGTCGACGCCGACGGTCCCGTCGAGGTCGAGCCCGTGGGCGAGCCCGAGACCACCGGCGTGCCCGCCGAGATCATCGCGCAGGTGGGAGACGCCCACGCCAACAAGCCCGAGGGCTTCACGGTGCACACCAAGCTGCAGCAGGTGCTCGACAAGCGCGTGCAGATGAGCCGCTCGGGCCAGATCGACTGGGCCTTCGGCGAGCTCCTCGCCTTCGGCTCGCTCCTGCTCGAGGGCACCCCGGTGCGCCTGGCCGGCCAGGACGCCCGTCGCGGCACGTTCGCGCAGCGCCACGCCGCCTTCCACGACCGCGTGAACGGCCAGGAGTGGCTGCCGCTGGGCAACCTGTCCGAGAACCAGGGTCGCTTCTGGGTCTACGACTCGCTGCTCAGCGAGTACGCGGCGCTCGGCTACGAGTACGGCTACTCGGTCGAGAACGCCGAGGCGCTGGTGCTGTGGGAGGCGCAGTTCGGCGACTTCGTCAACGGCGCCCAGTCGATCATCGACGAGTACATCTCGGCCGCCGACCAGAAGTGGGGCCAGCAGTCGAGCGTCGTTATGCTGCTCCCCCACGGCTACGAGGGCCAGGGACCGGACCACTCTTCCGCCCGCATCGAGCGCTTCCTCCAGCTGTGCGCGCAGGACAACATGACCGTGGCGCGGCCGTCGACCCCCGCGTCGTACTTCCACCTGCTGCGCCGCCAGGCCTACGCGCGCCCGCGCCGGCCCCTGGTGGTCTTCACGCCCAAGGCCATGCTGCGCCTGCGCGGTGCCACCAGCGAGGTCGCCGACTTCACGTCGGGCCGCTTCGAGCCGGTGCTGGACGACAACCGCGACGTCGACAAGAGCAAGGTCACCCGCGTTCTGCTCCACTCGGGCAAGATCCACTGGGATCTGCGCAGCGAGCTCGACAAGCGCCCGAACGACTCGATCGCGCTGGTGCGCCTCGAGCAGTTCTACCCCGCGCCGGTCGACGAGCTGAACGCGGTGCTCGACACCTACCCGAACGCCGAGCTGGTGTGGGTGCAGGACGAGCCCGAGAACCAGGGCGCCTGGCCGTTCATCGCGCTGCAGGCCGCGAAGCACCTCAAGGGTCGCTCGGTCCGCGTCGTCTCGCGCGCCGCGTCGGCCTCGCCGGCGTCCGGCTCGTCGAAGATCCACGCCACCGAGCACGCCGACCTCATGCAGCGCGCGCTCTCCTGAGCCCGTTCTGACGAAGCGGCCGGTCCCCTCGGGGCCGGCCGCTTCTGCGTGGGGCGCGGTGCGCCCGGCGCCCATGAGGGCGCGCGGCGTCAGCGGCGCTTCTCGCGGAGCCAGATGGCGGCGAGCGCGCCCAGCACGGCGCCGGCGAGGTGGCTCTGCCACGAGACGCCAGTCTGGCCGGGCAGCACACCCCACAGGATCGCGCCGTAGACGACCGCGACGGCCACGCCGATCAGGATCTGCAGGATCCTGCGGTTGAAGACGCCGCGCAGGATCACGTAGGTGAGCCACCCGAAGACGACGCCGCTGGCCCCGAGATGGTTGGTGCCGATGCCGCCCGTCAGCCAGACGACCGCGCCCGTGCCGATCCAGATGATCGCGGTCGCGGCGAGCCCCTTGCGGTAGTCGACCGCCAGCGCGAGGAAGCCGAGCACGAGGGCGGGCACCGTGTTGGCGATGAGATGCGGCCACCCGGCGTGCAGCAGGGGCGCCCACAGGATGCCCCATGCGCCGTCGAGACGCCACGGCAGGATCCCGCCGCCGTCGAGCTCGCCGCCCATCACCGTGTCGACGCCCTCGATCACCCACAGGGCGATGACGTAGACGCCGACGGTCACCAGCGCGGGCAGGATCGCCCAGCGGGCGCGAGGGGCGGCGGGGGCGGTCTGCGAGGTCACCCGCCGATTCTCTCGCGCCCGGCTATGGGCGCCCTCAGCCTCGGGGGCGCACCACCACGGGCACGGGCGCGATGCCCACCGTCACGCGCTCGTCGAAGCCGAGGCGCTCGGCCACGGGGTGCTGCAGCCAGAGCTGGGCGCCCTGCTCGGTGCGCACCAGCGTGCGGCGCATGCTCCCGAGGAACGTCGACTCCTGCACGACCGCGGCGATCGGCCCGCCGAGCCGCACGTTCTCGGGACGGATGAAGGCCTCCGCCTCCCCGTCGGCCACCTCCCCGACCACCGGCACCGTGGCACCCAGCACCGAGGCGATCCCGCCGGACACGGTCGCGGGCACCACCGACGACAGGCCCACGAAGGCCGCCACCCCCGGGGTCTCCGGGCGCAGGTAGAGGTCCTCCGGCGTGCCGATCTGCTCGATCCGGCCCGCGTTCATCACGGCGATCCGGTCCGAGACGGCGAGCGCCTCCTCCTGGTCGTGCGTGACGAAGACCGTTGTTGTGCCCAGGCGCAGCTGGATGCGGCGGATCTCGTCGCGCAGCTGGACGCGCACCTTGGCATCGAGCGCCGACAGCGGCTCGTCCAGCAGCAGCACCCGCGGCTCGGTCACGAGCGCCCTGGCGAGCGCCACGCGCTGCTGCTGGCCGCCCGAGAGCTGGTGCGGGAAGCGGTCGGCCAGGTGCCCGAGGCCGACGAGGTCGAGCGCGTCGCCCGCGCGGCGCGTCGCGGCGGTGCGGCCCACGCCACGACGGCGCAGGCCGAAGGCCGCGTTGTCGACCACCCGCAGGTGCGGAAACAGCGAGTAGGCCTGGAACACCATGCCGATGTCGCGCCGGTTGGTCGGCACCCCCGAGACGTCCTGCCCACCGAGCAGGACCGATCCCCCGCTCGCCTGCTCGAGGCCGGCCAGCACCCGCAGGGCGGTCGTCTTGCCGCAGCCCGAGGGCCCGAGCAGCGAGACGAACTCGCCGGGACGGATGTCCAGGTCGATGCCGTGCAGCACCCGCGTGGGGCCGTAGTCCTTCACCACACCGCGGAACTCGACCCGCGTGCCGGTCCCGGCCTCGGCGAGCAGCGCGTTGTCTGCGGTGCGCGGCAGCCCGCGCGGGGCGTCGTCGATCGCGGTCATCAGGAGGCCTTCCGGGTGGTGTTCTTGCGGACGCGGGCGCCCGGGGATCCGGTGTTCACGGATCCGATGATGAGGAGCAGGACGAAGACGAAGGCCAGCGAGAGCAGGGTGAAGATCGCGGGAGCGAAGGCGTCCTGCTTCTGCACCACGACCATGCCGGTCTGCAGCACCTGCTTGTTCAGCAGCGAGGCGATGGTGAACTCGCCGAGCACCACGGCCACCGAGATGAGGGAGGCGGCCATCAGGCCCTGGCGGAGGTTCGGCACGAGCACGCGGCGCACCACGTCGGGCCAGCCCGCCCCCAGCGACCGCGCCGCCTCGGTGAGGGTGCGGAGGTCGATCGCGTCGAGCGATGCCTGGATCGCGCGGTACGCGAACGGCAGCACGGTGATCCCGTACGCGAACGCGAGCGTCCACGCGCCCGTGCCCAGCGCGCGCCCGATCTGCAGGTAGATCGGGGCGAGACCCACCACCAGCACGATCGCGGGGATCGAGATCGGCAGGAGGGCGACGAACTCGAATGCCCGGCGCAGCGCGGGGAACCGCAGGTTCACGAGGATGATCGTGGGCGTCACGACGACGAGGACGATCGCCACGGTCACGAGGGCCAGGATCAGCGAGTTGCCGAGACCGAGCAGGATCGGGCGCAGCGTCGCCGCGTGAGCCGGATCGAACAGGCTCGCCCAGTGCGCGAGGGTCACGCCGCCCGCGGGATCCCGCAGCGTGTAGAGGAAGGTGCCGACCAGCGGCACGAGGAACGCCCCGCCGACGACCACGCCGATGATCCAGCGCGTGAGGCGGGCAGGGGCCATGCCCGCGGCGTTCATCGCCGCCACCGGTCGGCGCGGCGCTGCACGGCGCTGTAGGCCCACATCGCGAGCGCCACGATCACGATCATGCCCAGGGCGAGCGCGCCGGCCAGGTTCTCGCGGCCGAGGACGGTCTCGCTGGTCAGCGCCGCCCGGATCTGCAGCGGGATGATCGGGGCGCCCTGGCTCGCGAGCGCCGCGGCGGTGGCGTACGACGAGAACGCGTTGGCGAACAGCAGCAGCAGGCTGGCGAGGAAGGCCGGCGCGAGTACCGGGAGCCCGATGTGCACCCAGAACCCGGCGCGGGTGCCGCCGAGGGTGAGGTTGGCCTCGGCCCACTGCGGCCTCAGGGCGACGAGGGCGGGCATGAACGTGATCACCATCAGCGGCACCTGGAAGTAGATGTAGGGCGCGAACAGCCCGGGGAGCTCGTAGATCCACGGTCCGTCCGCGTAGAGATCGATGCCGAGGGCGTCCTTGAGCAGCAGCGTCGCGACGCCCTGCAGGCCGAAGGTCGCGATGAACGCGAACGCGAGCATCACGCCGCCGAACTGCGCGAGCACACTCGCGCCCGCGTCGACCACACGACGCATCGGGTGGGCATCCGCGAGGCCGAGCATCGCCCAGCAGACGAGCGCGCCGATGACGGATCCGGCCACCGCCGTCGCGAGCGAGAGCCAGACCGTGTTGCCGAACACCAGCAGGATCGTCGGCTCGGCGAGCGCGGCGAGGTTCTCGGTCGTGAGGTTCCCGGCGTCGTCGAACAGGCCCGACCCGAGGGCGAGGATCGTCGGCAGCGCCAGGAACAGCAGGATGTAGGCCGCGAACGGCAGCAGGCCGATCCAGGCGAGGGCCGAGGCGACCGCGCCGCGGGAGGACGCGCGGGGCGCGGCCTCGGGCGAGACCGCGGCCGCGGACCCCGTGGTGGGGCCCGCGGCCGTGAGGGGCGCGATGGTCACTGGACCGCCGCGGCCCACTTCTCGCCGAGCAGCTCGCCGGCGACGGTCGACTGCTCCTCGGTCGGCACGAGCGTCTCGGCCGGGGTGGCCGGCAGGGCCGCGGCCAGGTCGGCATCGATCGTGCCGGCCTCGGTCATCGCGTCCATGCGCGCGGGGCGGGCGCCGCCCTTGAGCCACAGGTTCTGGACCTCGTCGCTGTAGAGGAACTCCTGCCACAGGCGCGCGGCGGCCGGGTGGGGCGCGTCTGCGTTGATGGCCTGGTTGTAGTAGCCGGCGTAGCCCTTGTCGTCGAAGACGACGACCTTCCAGTCCGGGTTGTCGGCGGTGTGAGCGGCGTTCAGGTAGTCCCAGTCGAAGACGACGGGGGTCTCGCCGCTCGTGACGGTGGCCGTCGTGACGTCGACCTTGAGCAGGTTGCCGGCCTTCTGCAGGTCCGAGAAGAAGTCGATGCCGGGCTGGAAGTCATCGAGCGTGCCGCCCGACTGGATGCTCGCGAGACCCACGGCGGCGAAGGCGGCGCCGGCCTGGGTCGGGTCGCCGTTGATCGCGACGGCGCTCTTGTACTCGGCCCCCAGCAGGTCCTCCAGCGCCTCGGGCGCCTCGAACTTCGACGAGTCGTAGCCGACCGACATGTACCCGCCGTAGTCGCCGACGAACAGGCCCGAGGGCTCCTTGAGGGCGTCGGGGATCTCGTCCCACGTCTGCACCTGGTAGGGCGCGAACGCGTCGGTGTTCTGCAGCGCGACGGTCAGGCCGAGGTCGAAGACGTCGGGCGCGGTGTCGAGGCCGGCGTTCGTCTCGGCTGCCGTGATCTCCTCGGCGCTCGAGACGTCGGGCGACTGCTCGTTGATCGCGATCTCGGGGTACTTCGAGGCGAACAGGTCGAGGATCTCGCCGTAGTTGGCCCAGTCGCGGGGCAGCGCGATGACGTTCAGGGCGCCCTCGGCCTTGGCGGCCTCCTCGAGCGCCTCGAAGGAGCCGAAGGCCTCGGCGCTGGTGGCGGTCTTCGCGTCGACGGCCGCCTCCGCGCCGTCGGCGGGCGCGGTGCTGCCGGCCGCGCAGCCGGTGAGTGCGAGGGCGGAAGCGGCGGCGAGGCCGACTCCGGCGAGCAGGGTACGACGGATCATGGTGGTCCTCCGGGAAAAAGGGACGCCCCGATCGGGGGCGGATGCGCCCGGGTGCGGCGCCGTCTCTCACGAGACGTGCCGACGCTACGCACGCACGATGAACGCCCCTCCCCCCGGCCGGTGAACGACGTTCCCGGCCCGGGTTACGGGTGGGTGTCCCCCATCCCGGTATTCGCTCCCGGCGTCAGTACACGATGCTGAGGAACGGCGCGCGCGTCGACCGCAGGGCCAGGCCCAGGGCATCGATCGCCTCGGCGCGACCGCGCACGCGGCCGGCGGCGGCCAGCACGGCCAGCGGGAAGCCCCCGAGATAGGCGGCCGACAGGTCGACGACGGTCAGCTCGATGTCGGCCTCGGCATCGGTCGGGGTCGCCGTGGCCCGCCCATCGGCGATGTCGACGCGCCAGCACCCCTCGGCGTAGCCCAGGGGGTCGGTCACCCGCAGCGTCACGGACGCCGGGGCGGCGTAGGTGCGCGCCGCGAGCGCGGCCGGGACGTCGAGGATCCGCAGCCACCCGTGATCGGCGATCGAGGGCTTCACGCCGCGCGGGTCGTCGACGAGCCAGGGCAGCGCCTCGTCGACGCGCCGCATCGGCGCGACCACCTGTGCGACGAGGTCGTGCTCGAGCGCGAAGCGCCAGAGGGCGCCGAGCGCCGCGTCGTCCTCCGCCACGAGGTAGCGGATCGTCAGGACGCCGGCGCCGTCCGCCTCCGGGTCCCCGGAGATCCGGTAGGCCATAACGCCGCGGGGAGCGCCGTCGGCGTCGAGGTATCGCACGGCGCGCACGTCGTCGTTCTTGTCCTCGGCCAGCCCGAGGCGCCCGCGCCACCGGCGCGGCCACCCGGGGATCTCGCCGACCCGATCCGCGAGCGTGCGCTCATGCAGCTCGCCCATCAGCAGCACGGCGTCCTCGCGGTCGACGTACTGCACACGCCCGGGGGCGTCCGGGCCGTTCCAGCGCACCCGGCGCGTGTCGACCCGCCACGTGGCGATCTGAGTGGCGGGGCCGAAACCGTACCGGCCGTAGATGGTGGCCTCGCTCGCGGTGAGCCCGGCGACGGGCACGCCCGCCGCGTGCGCGTCGCGCAGCTCGGCCTCGAGCAGCGCCCGCGCGATGCCGCGGCGGCGGTGGGTGCCCGCGACGGTGATCGTGCTGATCGACCACGAGGGCAGGGTGCCGCCGGGCACGGTCATGGGAGCGACCCACGAGCTCGCTGTCGCGACGGGACGCTCGACCTGCGGGACGGTCGGGTCGTAGATGCCGGTGACCCGCCGCCAGGCCATGGGCTCGCGCCAGTCGGCCGCGTCCTCGGGCGACAGGTCGCCCCCGGCGAAGCCGCGGTGCACGGCGTACGCCCAGCCCTCCATCGCCGCCACGCGCTCGTTCTCGACGAGGCGGTACTCGAGCCCTCGCTCCGCCAGGGCGGCGCGGGTGGTCTCGTCGAGCGGAAGGGTGCGGGCGTCGGGGAGATCTGCCATGCGATCGACCCTAGTCAGAGCGGCCGACACCGCGGCAGCCCCTTGCGCCGCGCGGGGAGGCTCAGGCAGGGGCCGTCGTCAGTGCGTCGCCTGCGCCGACCGGATCCGCGCGATCACGAGGTTCTTGAGCTCCTCGGGCGCCGTCTCCTTGCAGGCGCGCGCGACCACGTCGGTCAGCGTGCGCGAGACGAGCGCCTCGTCGCGGCACGACTCGCACGTGGCGAGGTGCTCCTTGATGTCCGAGTGCTCGGTCTGGCAGATCTCGTTGCGGAGGTACTCCTCGAGATCGTTGCGCGCCTTCTCGCAACCGCAGTCAGTTCCCATCATTTCCCCGTGCTTCCGTCGCCGCGCCGGCCCGGGGCGGCGGTCTTCGAGGCGGCGGCGATTCCTCGCTCGGCCGCGTAGTCCTTGAGCAGATCGCGCAGCAGTCGGCGGCCGCGGTGAAGGCGGCTCATGACCGTGCCGATCGGCGTCTTCATGATGTCGGCGATCTCCTGGTAGGCGAAGCCCTCGACATCGGCGAGGTACACCGCCATCCGGAAGTCGTCCGGGATCGACTGCAGCGCGTCCTTCACAACCGACGCGGGCATGTGGTCGATCGCCTCGGCCTCGGCCGACCGGCTGCTCGTCGCGGTGGTCGACTCGGCCCCGCCGAGCTGCCAGTCCTCGAGCTCGTCGATCGTGCCCTGGTACGGCTCGCGCTGCTTCTTGCGATACGTGTTGATGTAGGTGTTGGTGAGGATCCGGTAGAGCCACGCCTTGAGGTTGGTGCCCTGCGTGAACGACGCCCACGACGCGAACGCCTTGACGAAGGTCTCCTGCACCAGGTCGGCGGCGTCGCTGGGGTTGCGCGTCATGCGCATCGCCGCGCCGTAGAGCTGGTCCATGAACGGCAGGGCCTGCTCCTCGAACTGGTCGCGCGCGGCGACCGGCGCCCCGCTCTCGACCGCTCCGCCGATCGGCGTCGCGTCGGTGAACAGATCGTCGGTGTCCGCCAGCCCCAGCTCGTCATCCATCACACGCCAGTCTAGGACGGCAGCCTGTGTCCCCATGGGGGTCGGCCGTGCCCGGACAGGCGCCAGAATCGTCGCGGTCATCGAGGTCCTCGCTTTCACTAGGCTGGAACCGATGACATCGCGCGTGTATTCCCCCGAAGCCCCCCAGGGCGAGTACGCCGCGCCCGTCGCGGACGGCCCTGTCGATGCGGCGCTGACGATCCCCGGATCGAAGTCGCTGACGAACCGCGAGCTGATCCTCGCGGCCCTGGCCGAGGCGCCGAGCCGGCTGATCGCCCCCCTGCAGTCGGACGACTCGCGGCGGATGGTCGAGGGCCTCCGGGCGCTCGGCGTCCAGGTCGAGGAGGTCGAGGGCGACAGCCCGTTCGGCCCCGACCTGCTTGTGCACCCCGCCTCGCCGATCACCGGCGGCGTGACCGTCGACTGCGGCCAGGCCGGCACCGTGATGCGCTTCCTGGCGCCGCTGGCGGGCCTCGCCCACGGCGACGTGCTGGTCACGGCGCACGAGAGCGCCCTGCACCGCCCGATGGCCGAGATGATCCGCGCCCTGCGCGACCTCGGCGTCGACATCGACGACGGCGGCCACTGGTCGCTGCCGTTCACCATGAAGGGCCACGGCCGGATCCGCGGCGGCGAGATCGCGATCGACGCCTCGGCGTCGAGCCAGTTCGTCTCGGGCCTGCTGCTCGCGGCGCCGCGCTTCGACGTGGGCCTCCACCTGCGTCACACGGGCGATCGCCTGCCGAGCATCCCGCACATCGACATGACCGTCGAGGCGCTCGCGCGCCGCGGGGTGCACGTCGAGCGGCCCGCTCCGGGCGAGTGGATCGTGCCGTCCAGCCCGCTGCGGGCGAAGGACATCGCGATCGAGCCCGACCTGTCCAACGCCTCGCCGTTCCTCGCCGCGGCGATGGTGACCGGCGGGTCCGTCACGATCGCCGGCTGGCCGCCCCACTCGACGCAGCCCGGGGCGCAGCTCGCCGACATCCTGCAGCTCATGGGCGCGCGCGTCAGCCGACGCGGCGGTGCGCTCACGGTGGCCGCGGGCCGAGGCATCCACGGCGTCGACCTCGACCTCTCGGCCGTCAGCGAGCTCACCCCCACGCTGGTGGGCCTCGCCGTCTTCGCCGACGCGCCCACGACCTTCCACGGCATCGCGCACATCCGCGGCCACGAGACCGACCGCATCGCGGCGCTCGCGGCGAACGTCGTCGCCCTGGGCGGCACCGCCGAGGAGCTGCCCGACGGCATCCGGATCGTGCCGCCCGCGGTCACGGGCAAGCCGCTCGGCGGGGGCGCCTGGAACGCCTACCACGACCACCGCATGGCGACCACGGGCGCGCTCATCGGCCTCCGGGTCCCGGGCGTGGTGATCGACGACATCGGCACAACGGCCAAGACGCTCCCCCAGTTCACGCAGCTCTGGGAGGAGCTGCTCGGCCGATGAGGATGGTGACCGCGTGAGCTGGCTGTCGGACGACGACGAGGACGACGACCTCGCCTTCGACGAGAGCAGCGTGCGGGTCCGTCCCAATCCCAAGGCGAACCGCCCGCGCACGAAGCGGCGGCCCGCCCACGACGACGCCACCATCGCGCGCGTGCTCGGGGTCGACCGCGGCCGGTACTCGATCCTCGCGGGCGAGGACACCCCCGACGAGCGCACGCTCACCGGGGTCCGGGCCCGCGAGCTGCGCAAGACGCCGATCGTCACCGGCGACCAGGCCCGTGTCGTGGGCGACACCACGGGCGACGAGGGCACCCTCACGCGCATCGTGGGCATCGAGCCGCGCACGTCGCTGCTGCGCCGCAGCGCGGACGACACCGACCAGGTCGAGCGCGTCATCGTCGCGAACGCCGATCAGATGCTTGTGGTCGTCGCGGCGGCCGACCCCGAGCCGCGCCCGCGTCTCGTCGACCGCTATCTGATCGCGGCCCTGGATGCCGGGGTGCGGCCTCTTATGGTGGTGACCAAGACGGACCTCGCCGATCCGTCCGAGTTCCTGGCGCACTTCGACGGCCTCGACGACCTCCGGGTCTTCACCAGCGGCACCGACGAGATGCCGCTCGAGGCGATCGGCGAGGCGCTGATCGGGCACTCGACCGTGTTCGTCGGGCACTCCGGCGTGGGCAAGTCGACCCTCGTGAACGCGCTGGTGCCCACCGCGCTGCGCGCCACCGGCCACGTCAACGAGGTCACCGGCCGCGGCCGTCACACCTCGTCGTCCACCGTCTCGATGCGGTACCACGGGCAGGGCGGGAGCGGCTGGGTCATCGACACCCCGGGTGTGCGCTCCTTCGGGCTCGGCCACGTCGATCCGGGGAACATCCTCAAGGCCTACCGCGACCTCGAGCCCATCGCCGAGAAGTGCCCGCGGGGCTGCACCCACCTCGAGGACGCCCCCGACTGCGCCCTCAACGAGGCTGTCGCGGCGGGCACGGCACCCGCGGCCCGCGTCGACTCGCTGCAGCGCCTGCTCGCCACCTTCAAGGACCGCACCGACTACTGATCCGGTACTGATCCGGCTGTCGGCCCGGGGGCCGGCGCCTAGTCTGGAACGATGACCCGTCTCGAGCCCGGATCCCCCGCCCCCGACTTCACGCTGCAGGATCAGGACGGCGCGCGCGTCGCGCTGGCCGATCTCCGCGGGCGGAAGGTCGTGCTGTACTTCTACCCGGCGGCGATGACCCCCGGCTGCACCACGCAGGCGTGCGACTTCCGCGACAGCATCGGCTCGCTCGCCGGCGCGGGCTACACGGTCGTCGGCATCTCGCGGGACGAGCCGGCGAAGCTCGCCGAGTTCCGCGAGCGCGATGGCCTGCCCTTCGCCCTGCTGAGCGACCCCGACGCCGCCGTGCACCGGGCCTACGGCGCGTGGGGCGAGAAGATGAACTACGGCAAGGTCGTCGAGGGCGTCATCCGCTCGACCTTCGTCCTGGACGAGCAGGGCACGCTCACGCACGCGCTGTACAACGTGAAGGCGACCGGCCACGTCGCTCGGCTGCGCCGCGAGCTCGGCATCGACTGAGCCGGCTCCTCCCGCGGCCTCGAGCCGCGGGAGCCCGTACGTCAGTCGAGCACCGCGTGGCGGCGTAGCGCCACCACGGTGAGGTCGTCGCCGACCTCGCCGCGGCACGCGGCCTCCATGATCGCGTCGACGGCGTCACCGGCGCGCAGGTCCCACGGCAGATCGGCCCAGGCGCGCTCCAGCTCGCCCTCGAACGCGTCGAGGACGCCGTCGCTGACGATGAGGAGCATCTCCCCCGGGGCGATCCGATCCGTCCCGGTCGAGCGCGGCTCGTCGGGCGCGATGCCCAGCGGGAGGCCGTTGGCCACAAGACGCCGCGAACCGCAGTCGGGAGACAGGATCACCGAGAGCCCGTGCCCCGCGTCGGAGTACTCGATCTCGCCGGTGGCGCCGTCGACCGACGACCGGAAGCAGGTCACGAAGGCGCCCGCGTTCTCGAGGTCGGTGGCCATGCTGCGGTCGGTCGCGGCGAGGGTCCGCGCGACATCGCCGTGGCCGCCGTGCGCGCGCAGCAGCGAGCGGGTCGTCGCGGCGAGGATCGCCGCCCCCGCGCCCTTGCCCATCACGTCGGCGAGCGTCAAGACGACGCCGCCGGGCAGCTCCTCCCAGTCGTAGAAGTCGCCGCCGACCGAGCCCGCCGGGCGGAACCGCGCGGCGAGATCCCAGCCCGGCAGATCCGGCAGCGTCTGCGGCAGCAGGCCCGCCTGCACGCGTGCGGCGCGGCGCAGCTCCTCGCGCTCGGCGGTCACGTCGCGCATGACGGTGACGACACCGGCGCCCGCCGACTCCGGCAGGCGGCTCGTGGTGAACGACAGGATCCTCTCCTCGCCGGCGCCGGAGCGGACGAACAGATCGAGGTCGCGCACCTCCTCGCCCGCCAGCGCCCGCCGGTACGGCAGTCGCTCCGCCGGCACGGGCTCTCCGTCGAGCGTGCGCATGGTCACGCGCATCTCCGAGCCGGGGATCGGCTCGCGCAGGTGGATGCCCTCGTATCCGGTGGTGCCCAGCAGTAGTCGCGCGGCGGCCGGGTTCCGCACCACCAGGTTGCCGTCACGGTCGACGACGCGGATGCCGTCCTGGACGCTCTCGATGATGGTCTCGAGTCGCGCGGCCTCGGCTCGGGCATCGTCACGGGCCAGGCGCAGATCCCCCGAGAGCAGCGCACGAGCGTCGCGATCCAGGGCGAGCGCGAGGCCGATCAGGCACACGATGATCGTGTAGAGCTGGGCGATCGTCACCTGCAGCAGCGGCGAACCCGACTCCTCGAACGGCCCGAGCCCCCACGAGGTCATCGCCAGGACCCAGCAGGAGACCATCCCTGCGTGCAACGACGCGAGGCCGGTCGGCAGCCGCGTCCCCGCCCAGCACGCCAGCGCGATGAGGGGGAAGACGACCGCGGTGTCGGTGATGACGAGGAACCAGAGGATGTGCACGATCGGCGAGAGCACAAGCACCGTGATCCACTCGGTAGGCGTGGAGCGCACCGACCAGCCGAGGTCGGCGAACCGACGACGCGCGGTCCCCGTCTTCCGCCGCAGCAGCCAGCCGCCGATCACCAGCGCGAACGGCAGGAGCACCATGATGCTGCCCGTGTTGCGGGCGATCCACATCGCCATCAGCGCCCAGTCCCAGCCGTCGCCGCGGGTGAACGACTCGACCTGCACGAGCGGAGAGGTGACCGCCGGCGCCGTGAACGCGGCGAGCGCGAACCACCACAGGTTCGAGCGCTCGAGCGCCCGCGTCCCGCCCGAGAACCAGATCTCGGGGCACTTCAGACGCATGATCCCCGCGAACACCGCGGCCTGGGCGGCGTTCGCGATGCCGCTCATGACGGTTCCGACCGGCGTGCCGCCCGTCAGGAACACCACGAGCATCGTCAGCAGTGAGATCAGCACATAGGTCACCCAGCGTGCCGGAGCCCCTGCTCGGGCGAGCACCCACATGGCGGCCACACCCGCGCCGGGCCACACCATGCTGACGTTGGACCCCGGGACGATCGCCAGGCGGCTGAGGAACGACACAACGACGTACGCCACGGCGAAGCCCACCACGATCGGCACACCGGCCGAGAACGCGCGCCGACGCACGACCTCGAGGGTCGTCGCCGTGTCCGTCGTCGTCATCCGGCTCCTCCCCCTCGGCCATCGCGCGCCGCGAGCACAGTTCAGCCGATCCTAGGAGAGTCCCCGCCGCCACGCCAAGCCCAGCGGGGCAGGGCTGACAGGGCTCGCCTTCGGCTCGTAGGGTGTGGCCCGTGACCAGCATCCCGGACCCGACGCCCTCGACGGGCCGCGGACGCCTTGTCGCGATCCGCGTCATCGCGGTCCTTACGATCCTCACGGGCACCGCGTACCTCGTCTGGCGGTGGGGCTGGTCCCTCAACCTCGCCCACTGGTGGATCGCGGTGCCGCTCGTCATCGCCGAGACCTACGCGCTGATCGACGGGGCGCTGTTCGCTGTGACCATCTGGCGGATGAAGGTGCGCGGGGCGGCCCCCGCCCCGCCGCGCGACGCGACGGTGGATGTCTTCATCACGACCTACAACGAGCCGGTCGAGCTCGTCGCGATCACCGCGCGGGCGGCCAAGGCGATCGACTGGCCGCACCTGACCTGGATCCTCGATGACGGCGCGCGTCCCGAGATGCGCGAGATCGCCGAGGAGCTCGGCGTCGGATACCTCACCCGCTCCGCCGACTGGACGGGCAAATCGCGCCACGCCAAGGCCGGCAACCTCAACAACGCGCTGTTCCAGACCAGCGGCGAGTTCCTGCTGATCCTCGACGCCGATCAGATCCCCCAGCCGCAGATCGTCTCGCGCATGCTCGGCTGGTTCGAGGATGCCCAGGTGGCCCTCGTGCAGTCGCCGCAGTGGTTCTCGAACGTCGAGGACTCCGATCCGCTCGGCAGCCAGGCTCCGCTGTTCTACGGGCCCGTGCAGCAGGGCAAGGACGGGTGGAACGCGGCCTTCTTCTGCGGCTCGAACGCGATGCTCCGCCGCGAGGCGCTGATGCGGCTCGGGATCGCCGGCTACGTGCGCCAGACCGAGCGATCGGCACGATCGGCGCTCACCGCCTCCCGCCGCGTGCTCGCGGACGCCGAACGGCAGCTCGCCAGGCAGGAGGGGGCGCACGCGGCCCGTGAGGCCGTGCACGGCCTGCGCGCCGCCGCCGACACCGCCCTCGCACGGATCGGGGCCGGCGAACCCGTGCAGTCGGTGACCTGGGACTTCCAGCGCACGGTCGACGCCGCCAGCCGTGCGCTGGTGTCCAACGATCTCGAGAGCATCCGCCGCGACCTGCGCGAGCTCGGGGCCCTGCCGGATGACGCCGCGAACCCGTTCGACGAGGGCGCGGTGGTGCGCCTCGCCGAACGCGAGTGGTCGCCCCTCACCGCGATCGAGCGCGTGTCGGCGTTGATCCACGCGGTCGACGTCGACCGCTCCGACGAGGCGCTCCCCGTGATGCCCGTGTCCTCCCTCTCGGTGACGGAGGACATGGAGACCTGCATGCTGCTGCACAGCCACGGCTGGAAGTCGGTCTACCACCACGAGATCCTCGCGACCGGCCTGGCGCCCGAGGACCTCCCCACCATGCTCACCCAGCGCCTGCGCTGGGCTCAGGGCACGATGCAGGTGCTGCTGCGGCTGAACCCCCTGACGCAGCCCGGGCTCGCCATCGGCCAGCGCCTGAGCTACTTCGCGACCATGTGGAGCTACCTCACCGGGTTCGCCGCGCTGGCGTTCCTCGCCGCGCCGATCCTGTATCTGACCTCGGGTGCCACGCCCGTGGAGGCCTGGGGGTCGACGTTCCTGGCGTTCTTCCTCCCCTACTTCCTCCTCAATCAGGCGCTGTTCGCCGTCGTCGGCTACGGGGTGAAGACCTGGCGGGGCCAGCAGTACACGCTGGCGCTGTTCCCGATCTGGATCAAGGCGCTCACGACCGCGGCGGCCAACGTCTGGTTCGGGCGCCCCCTGGGATTCGCCGTGACCGACAAGAGCGGCGCTTCCGGTCGCACGCGCTTCCCGGCCGGCCTGATCTGGCCGCAGCTGGCCTTCATGGGGGCGCTGATCGTGGCGGTTCCCGTGGGCATCGTGCTGCTGCTCGCGCCGGGCCAGACGGCCCCGGTCGGCCCCCTCACGCCCATCGGCGTGGTGATCAACTCGGTCTGGGCGCTGTACGACGTCGTGGTGCTGAGCGTGATCGTGCGCGCGGCGCTCTATCGTGGCCCAGAGGCCGTGGCCCTTCCGAACGACGCCGTTTCGGACGACACCCTTCGAAATGACAAGGAGCGATGACACATGGACATCGAGGAGAGAGTCCGAGGGGACGTCACCGTCCTCGTTCTCGAGGGGCGGCTGAATCTCGTCAGCGCCGGATCCCTCAAGGCGCGCATCGATGAGCTCGTGAGCGGCGGCAGCGTCTGCCTGGTGGTCGATCTCACCACCGTCGACTTCATCGACTCGTCGGGGTTGGGCGCGCTGATCGGCGGCCTCAAGACCGCCCGGCAGGCGGGCGGCGACCTGCGTCTCGCGGCGCCCAGCGAGCAGGTGCGGGCGGTGCTCGCCCTCACCAACCTCGACAGGATCCTGACGCCGTACGCGTCGGTCGACGAGGCCTCGCATGGCTGGTGAGTCGCGCTACGAGGTCGGGGGCCTGGCGGTCCCGGCCGAGATCGCGCGCCTGCATGAGCTCCTCGACCGGGCAGGGACCGAGCACCCCGACATCGCCGCCACCGACCTGATGCTCTTCGAGACCGCGGTCATCGAGATCGCCACGAACGTGGTCGAGCACGGGCGCCCCGAGGGCGAGGTCAGCTGGCACTTCACCCTGCAGGTGGACGACGAGGCGCTGCGCGCCGAGCTGCGCGACTCCGGCCAGGAGGCGGACGTCGACTTCGGGCGCCAGATGCCCGGCGCGGACGCCGAGAGCGGCCGCGGGCTGGCGCTCGCCGGCGCGATCCTCGACGAGATCGTCGTCACGCGCGTCGAGGGCGGGAACCTCTGGCGCATGGTGCGCCGGCGCGGCTGACGCACTCCCGCGTACGAGAGAGGGCCCTCCCCATCGGGGAGGGCCCTCTCTCGTGCAGAGCCGGCTCGGCGCGGCTCAGTGCCTGGTCAGAGCTCGACGGTGCGGTTGTCGCCGACGTCCGGCTGGGTGTGCGTGACCATCGACTTCGCGATCTTGATCGCCGAGACGATGCCCGGCTCGTCGCTGGCCCAGAACTCGGCCGTGTCGGCCTCCACGCGCAGCAGCGCGAGCGTCGGGTCCTCGCGGCCCTCCGGGAACCAGGCCTCGACCGAGGGCGACCAGTACTCGTCGATCTTCACCGGGTCGCGGACGAGCTCGGCCGTGCCGGCGATCGACAGGTACCCCTTGCCGCTCTCGAAGGCCACGTTCACCGAGGGGTGGGTGGCGATGTCCCGCACCTTCGGGCTGTCGTCCTGCACGAAGAACCACAGATCGCCGTCGAACTCGACGTCCTGGGCCACCAGCGGCCTCGCGTGCAGGGCTCCCTCGGGGCTCACCGTCGTGAGCAGACCGACCTTCGCGGCCTTGACGATCTTCGCGATCGTCGCCATGTCGTCCTCGGATGCGTGCGGCAGGTTGTCCATGTCGTCCTCCTGGATGTCGTCGGGCTCTCCACGCTAGACAGCCGAGGCGCCGGGCCCCAGGCGGTTGACAGCGCGCTTCCCGCACCCCACACGCGCGGGCGGTCGCCCCCTCACACGGCGAACGCCCTCCCGCGTGTGCGGAAGGGCGTTCGGGGAGACGAGACTCAGAAGTCCCAGTCGTCGTCGTCCGTGGCCTCGTGCTTGCCGATGACGTACGACGAGCCCGACCCCGAGAAGAAGTCGTGGTTCTCGTCCGAGTTGGGCGAGAGCGACGAGATGATCGTCGGGTTCACGTTCGTGACCGACGCGGGGAACATCGCCTCGTAGCCCAGGTTCATCAGGGCCTTGTTGGCGTTGTAGTGCAGGAACTTCTTGACGTCCTCGGTGAGACCGACCTGGTCGTAGAGGTCCTGCGTGTACTGGATCTCGTTCTCGTAGAGCTCGTAGAGCAGCGAGAACGTGTAGTCCTTGATCTCGTCCTTGCGGGCCTGGTCTGCCTGCTCGAGACCCTTCTGGAACTTGTAGCCGATGTAGTACCCGTGCACGGCCTCGTCGCGGATGATGAGGCGGATCAGGTCGGCCGTGTTGGTGAGCTTGGCGCGGCTCGACCAGTGCAGGGGCAGGTAGAAGCCCGAGTAGAACAGGAAGCTCTCGAGCAGCGTCGAGGCCACCTTGCGCTTGAGCGGGTCGTCGCCACGGTAGTACTCCATGACGATCTGAGCCTTCTTCTGCAGGTTCGGGTTCTCGATCGACCAGCGGAAGGCCTCGTCGATCTCCTGCGTCGAGCACAGCGTCGAGAACACCGACGAGTAGCTCTTCGCGTGCACCGACTCCATGAACGCGATGTTCGTGTACACCGCCTCCTCGTGAGGGGTGATCGCGTCCGGGATCAGCGACACCGCGCCGACCGTGCCCTGGATCGTGTCGAGCAGGGTGAGGCCCGTGAACACGCGCATCGTGAGCTGCTGCTCGTCCGGGGTCAGCGTGTTCCACGACTGGATGTCGTTCGACAGCGGCACCTTCTCGGGCAGCCAGAAGTTGTTGACGAGGCGGTTCCAGACCTCGACGTCCTTGTCATCCTGGATCTTGTTCCAGTTGATCGCCTGGACGTGGTTCAGAAGCTTGACTGCTTCGGTCATCTCTCGTTCTCTCTCCGGAGGGTCAGAGCGTGCAGCTGACGCACTGGTCGATGTCGGTGCCCTCGAGGGCCATCTGGCGCAGGCGGATGTAGTAGATCGTCTTGATCCCCTTCTTCCACGCGTAGATCTGCGCCTTGTTGATGTCGCGGGTGGTCGCGGTGTCCTTGAAGAACAGCGTCAGCGAGAGGCCCTGGTCGACGTGCTGCGTGGCCGCGGCGTAGGTGTCGATGACCTTCTCGTAGCCGATCTCGTAGGCGTCCTGGTAGTAGTCCAGGTTGTCGTTCGTCATGAACGGCGCCGGGTAGTAGACGCGGCCCAGCTTGCCTTCCTTGCGGATCTCGATCTTCGACGCGATCGGGTGGATCGACGAGGTCGAGTTGTTGATGTACGAGATCGAACCGGTCGGCGGCACGGCCTGCAGGTTCTGGTTGTAGATGCCGTGCTTCTGGATCGAGGCCTTCAGCTCGCGCCAGTCGTCCTGCGTCGGGATGTGGTGGCCCTCGAACAGCGCGGCGACCTTCTCGGTGGCCGGCACCCATGCCTGCTCGGTGTACTTATCGAAGAACGTGCCCGACGCGTAGGTCGAGTCCCAGAACCCGTCGAAGACCTGACCGCGCTCGATCGAGATCTGGTTCGACGCGCGCAGGGCGTGGAACAGCACCGTGTAGAAGTAGATGTTCGTGAAGTCGACACCCTCCTCCGAGCCGTAGAAGACGCGCTCGCGGGCGAGGTAGCCGTGCAGGTTCATCTGGCCGAGGCCGATGGCGTGCGACTTGTCGTTGCCGTCCTCGATCGAGCGGACCGAGCGGATGTGGCTCTGGTCGCTGACCGCGGTGAGGGCGCGGATCGACGTCTCGACGGTCTGGCCCAGGTTCGGCGAGTCCATCGCGAGCGCGATGTTCAGCGAGCCCAGGTTGCAGGAGATGTCCTTGCCGATCTGGTCGTACGAGAGGTCCTCGTTCAGCGTCGTCGGCGTGTTCACCTGCAGGATCTCGCTGCACAGGTTGGACATGTTGATCCGGCCCTTGATCGGGTTCTCCCGGTTCACCGTGTCCTCGAACATGATGTACGGGTAGCCCGACTCGAACTGGATCTCGGCGAGCGTCTGGAAGAACTTGCGCGCATTGATCTTGGTCTTCTTGATGCGCGGATCGTCGACCATCTCGCGGTACTTCTCGGTGACCGAGATGTCGCCGAAGGGCACGCCGTAGACGCGCTCGACGTCGTAGGGCGAGAAGAGGTACATGTCCTCGTCGTTCTTGGCGAGCTCGAACGTGATGTCCGGCACGACGACGCCGAGCGACAGCGTCTTGATGCGGATCTTCTCGTCGGCGTTCTCGCGCTTGGTGTCGAGGAACTTCATGATGTCCGGGTGGTGCGCCGAGAGGTACACCGCACCGGCGCCCTGGCGCGCGCCCAGCTGGTTGGCGTAGCTGAAGCTGTCTTCGAGAAGCTTCATGACGGGGATGATGCCGCTGGATTGGTTCTCGATCTGCTTGATCGGGGCGCCGGCCTCGCGGATGTTCGAGAGCAGCAGCGCCACGCCGCCGCCGCGCTTCGACAGCTGCAGCGACGAGTTGATGCCGCGCGAGATCGACTCCATGTTGTCCTCGATGCGCAGCAGGAAGCAGCTGACGAGCTCGCCGCGCTGCGCCTTGCCTGCGTTGAGGAAGGTGGGGGTCGCAGGCTGGAAGCGGCCCGAGATGATCTCGTCGACCAGGTTCCACGCGAGGTCCTGGTCGCCGTCGGCGAGCGCGAGGGCCGTCATGACGACGCGGTCCTCGAAGCGCTCGAGGTAGCGCTTCCCGTCGAAGGTCTTGAGCGTGTAGCTCGTGTAGTACTTGAACGCGCCGAGGAAGGTCTCGAAGCGGAACTTCTTGCCGTAGGCGAAGTCGTTCAGGCGCTCGATGAACTCGAACGGGTAGCGCTCGATGACGGCGCCCTCGTAGTACTCCTTCTCGACGAGGTAGTCGAGGCGCTCGCGCAGCGAGTGGAAGAAGACCGTGTTCTGGTTGACGTGCTGCAGGAAGTACTCCCGCGCGGCGCGCTTGTCGGCGCCGAACTGGATCTGCCCGTTCTCGTCGTACAGATTCAGCATCGCGTTGAGGGCGTGGTAGTCCATGCCCTCGAACTTCGCGTTGTGCTTGAAGTCGACATCCGTGGTCAGTGCTGCTGCTTCCACCATCGTTCCAATCCGTCGCTGACGCGCTCGACGTCATCCGGTGTGCCGAAGAGTTCCAGCCGATACAAGTGAGGCACGTGGCACTTGCGGCTGATGATGTCACCGGCGATGCAGAAGCCCTCGCCGAAGTTCGTGTTTCCCGCGGAGATCACTCCGCGGATCAGGCCCCGGTTCTGCTCGTCGTTGAGGAACCGGATGACCTGCTTGGGGACCGCCCCGTTGCCGTCACCCCCGCCGTAGGTGGGGGTGACGAGCACGTAGGGTTCGTGGACGACGAGTTCGCCGTCTGCGCGGTGGAGGGGGATCCGCTCGGCCCGCATCCCGAGCTTCTCGATGAAACGCGCGGTGTTGCCCGACACGCTCGAGAAGTAGACGAGGAGCGGCACCTCAGTCGCGGTGACTGACGGGGTCATCTCTCCTCACATTCCGCTTGACCGGCTCCGCCGGCGCATTGTCGCGATCGGCAGAGCGGCCGATCAGGCGAGGCGCGTGGCGAGCTCGTCGATCATGTCGGGACGGAAGCCCGACCAGTGGTCCTCGTCGGTCACAACGACCGGCGCCTGCATGTAGCCCAGGGCCTTGACCTGCTCGAGAGCGGCCTCGTCCTGCGAGAGGTCGATGACCTCGTACTCGATGCCCTTGGAGTCGAGCGCGCGGTACGTGGCCGTGCACTGGACGCAGGAAGGCTTGGTGTAGACAGTGATCGCCATAACGCTTCTCCCTCAAAAACCGCCTGAACCCGGCGCAGCTCCGCCGGGATCTCAATACTACATATGGGTGCCGACGTTCGGGTCGACCACTAGGGGTAGTAGTTGCACGGATGTAATTATCCACAGCCATCCACCGCTGCACCACAGGTTCATCCACCGATCCGTCCACAGGCTCGCCCTCGCGAGGAGGGCCAGACCAGGCCGGGAAATCGCGGATCCGGGGCCCGCCCGGAACGCTCTCTCCACAAGGACAACGCTAGGGAGGGCCTCCGACATCCCACATCGGATCGATCCCCAGGAACCCACCAGCCCGGCGTGTCGCGACCCGCTCCTCCCATCCGGGCCCCCCGCTCCGAGCCTCGTCACGGGGGCCGCGAGATAGCCTCGAGGGATGGCCTCTTACCGCGAGCTGGCGCGCACCCCCGGCGTCGCCCGCATCATCGCCGCGCAGCTCATGGCGCGGTTCCCCTCCGGCATGATCAGCCTCGGCGTCCTCATCCACGTCGAGCACCTGACGCACTCCTATGGCGCCGCCGGAACCGTGCTGGCCGCCATGTCGATCGGCCAGGCGGTGGCCGGCCCCATCACCAGCCGGTGGATGGGCCGCTGGGGCATGCGCCCGGTGCTGACGGCACTCACCCTGCTCTACGCCGCGGCGATCACCGTCATCGCGCTGACCCCGCTGCCGGTTCCCGTGCTCGTCGCGCTCGGCCTGCTCGCGGGCCTGTCGACCCCGCCCGTGCAGTCGGCGGTGCGCACCATCTACCCCAAGCTGGTCAACTCGCGACAGCTGGGAGCCCTCTACTCGCTCGATGCCTCCCTGCAGGAGCTCATCTGGGTCGCGGCTCCCGTGCTGGTCACCTTCCTGGCGATCCAGGTGTCCTCGGTCCTGGCCCTGCTCGTGATCGCGGTCGTCGCGATCGGCGGCGGCGCGTGGTTCATCCTCTCCCCCGAGCTCGGCCGCGTCCGCATCCCCCGCAGCCGCTCGAGCTTCGGCGTGGTGCTGCGCAAGCCCACCGTGCTGCTGACGACCGCGATGGGCGTCCTGTTCATCGGATCCACCGCCGCCGTCGAGGCGGGCATCGTCGCGACGTTCGGCGAGGGCGGGGTGGAGTCCGGCCTTGTGCTCGCGGCCTACGCGCTCGGCAGCCTCACCGGCGGCCTCGGGTCCGGCGGCATCCCGATGAGCCCCTGGTCGGTGGCGCGTCGCCTGGGCATCGTGGTGCTCGGCAGCGCCCTGACCCTGGTGATGGTGGCCAACCCGTTCTGGCTCGCCTTCGCCCTGTTCGTGGCCGGCCTCGGGTTCGCCCCCGCGCTGGCGGTCATGCTCGCCGGCACCTCCGCGAGCGTGAAGTTCAGCGAGACCGCCGAGGCCTACGGCTGGATCAACACCGGGCAGCTCATCGGCGCGGCGCTCGGCTCGATGGCCGCCGGCTTCGCGATCGACGACAACGGCCCCGTCGGCGCCTACCTCGTGAGCATCGCGATGATCACCGGCGCGACGCTCATCGCGGTGATCTTCCACCGCGGGTTCCCGGACCTCCGTCACCGCGACGCGTCGCCGATCCCCGACACCGAGCAGCTGCCGATCATCACCTGACCGGATCCGGTCGTCGGCCGGCGGACATCGCGCGATCCGCGCGCAATACCCTGGTGCCATGACCCCCACGCCCGCGCCCGTCACCCTGCCCCGGCTCCACTGGGGCGACCCGTCCTCGTCGCGCCGCGCGCTGCTGGTGCACGGCCTCGGATCGTCCGGGGCCCTGATGTGGCGCTTCGGCGTCGCCCTCGCCGACGCGGGCTGGAGCGCGACGGCGATCGACCTCCGAGGCCACGGCGACGCGCCGCGCGCGCTGGACTACCGCCTCGCCGCCTACGCGGCCGATGTCGCCGGGGTGCGTCCCGTCGACAGCGGCGCGTGGGATCTCGTCGTCGGGCACTCGCTCGGGGGTGCGGCGACCACGCTCGCCGCCGCCGCCGACCCCGGGTGGACGCATCGGGTCGTGCTCGTCGATCCCGCCATCGTCGTCGACGACCGCGATGCGGGGATCGTCCGCCGCAGCCAGGAGCGCGCCTTCGCCGACAACCGGATCGAGGCCGTCCGCGAGGAGCACCCGCACTGGCACCCGCACGACCTCGAGCTGAAGGTCGACGCCGTCGCGCGCGCGAGCCGCTGGGCGGTCGAGCAGACGAGCATCCAGAACGACCCGTGGGACGTCCGCGAGGCCGCGGCCTCCCTCACCGTGCCCACGCATGTCCTGGGCGCCGACCCCGAGGTCTACAGTCTCTTCACCGGCGACCTCGCCGACGAGGTGCTGCGCAATCCCGCGATCGCGATGTCGGTGATCCGCAGCGCCGGGCACTCCCCGCATCGCGACAAGCCCGAGCAGACCGTCGCCCGCTTCCTGGAGGTGATCGCATGAGCATCGATCCGCGCACCGTGCTCTCCGACGAGCTGATCGAACGCATCCGCTCGCGAGCCGCCGACGTCGACGCGCGCAATGTGTTCCCGGAGGAGGACCTCGCCGATCTCCGCGCGGCCGGCTACCTCGGCGCCCTCGTGCCGGAGGACCGGGGTGGACTCGGCCTGTCGCTCGCCGACGTGTCCCTCCTGCAGCAGCGGCTCGCCGAGGCGGCTCCCGCCACGGCGCTCGCGATCAACATGCACCTCGTCTGGACCGGCGTGGCCAAGGTGATGCAGGATCGCGGCATCGACGACCTGCGCTTCGTGCAGGAGGACGCCGCCGCAGGCGAGGTCTTCGCGTTCGGGATCAGCGAGGCCGGCAACGACCTCGTCCTGTTCGGCAGCGACACGGAGGCCGCGCCGCTGCCGGACGGCGCGTACGCGTTCACCGGCACGAAGATCTTCACGTCGCTCGGGCCGGTGTGGACGCGGCTCGGCCTGCACGGCCTCGACACGTCCTCCCCCGACGCGCCGCAGATGGTCTACGCCTTCGTCGAGCGGGACGAGCGCGTCGTCACCCGCGACGACTGGAACACGCTCGGCATGCGTGGCACACAGAGCCGCACCACCGAGCTGCACGGCGCCGTCGCCCCGGCCGATCGGGTCGTCCGACGCGTGGCCCCCGGGCCCACCCCGGATCCGATCGTCTTCGGCATCTTCAGCGTCTTCGAACTGCTCCTGGCGTCCGTCTACACGGGCATCGCGCGCCGAGCGCTGGAGCTGGCGGTCGCCACGGCGCAGAAGCGCAGGTCCAAGAAGACGGAACGCGCCTACAGCCAGGATCCGGACATCCGCTGGCGCATCGCCGAGATGGCCCTCGCGTACGACGCCCTGCCCCCTCAGATCGCCGCGCTCTGCCGTGACGTCGACGAGCAGACCGATCACGGCGCTCGCTGGTTCTCGCTGCTGTCTGGCGTCAAGCACCGTGCGACGGGCACCGCCAAGCGCGTCGTCGACGAGGCGATGCTCGCCGCCGGGGGCTCGTCGTACTTCGCCGCGAACGAGCTCTCGCGCCTGTACCGTGACGTGCTCGCCGGGGCGTTCCACCCGTCCGATCCCGAATCCGCCCACGCGACGGCCGCGGCGGCGTGGCTCGGGCCCCTCGAGGCCTAGCGGCCGTCGAAGTCGAACGCCTTGAGCAGCTCGTCGACCGCCTGCTCGCGGTGGTCGCCGCCGTTCTCGAACATCTCGGTGACGTGCGTGCGCAGGTGGTTCTCGAGCAGCAGCCGGTTGAGCGACTCGAGCGATCGCTGGATCGCGCGCGACTGCGTGATGATGTCCATGCAGTAGTCCTCGTTCTCGATCATCCGACCGACGCCGCGCAACTGGCCCTCGAGGATGCGGGTGCGGTGCAGGGCGCGCTTCTGGATGTCTTCGATCACACCGCGAGGATACCCCCTCCCGGTATGAGCGCGCTCAGCCGAGCAGGGCGTGCGCGATCGTGAAGATCGCCAGCCCCGCCAGCGCGCCGACCACGGTGCCGTTCAGGCGGATGTACTGCAGGTCGCGTCCGACCATCAGCTCGATCTTCTCGGTCGTCTCCTGCGGATCCCACCGCTCGACGGTGTCCGTGATGAGCGAGGCGATGTCGTGCCGGTACCGGTCGACGAGGAACACCGCCGCGTCGGTGACCCAGGTGTCGACGCGGCTCCGCAGCGACTCCTCGTCCTCGAGGCGCGCGCCGATCTCGACGAGCGCGTCCCGGATCCGGCCGCGCAGCGCGCTGTCCGGCTTCTCCAGCTCGCGCAGCAGCCCCTGCTTCGCCGCGCCCCAGGCCTCGGCGGCCAGACGTCGGATCCCCGGGCTGTCGAACAGCGTCGACTTGGCCTGCTCCAGGCGCTCCCTCGTGGCCTCGTCGTGCTGCAGGTTCTGCGCGAGCCGGCCGAGATAGTCGTCGATCGCCTGGCGTGCCGGATGATCGGGATCGGCGCGCACGGCGCCCACCAGCGCCACCGCCTCGTTGTACACGGTGTGGTCGATGAGCTTGTGCGCCAGCGACGGCACCCACGACGGCAGGCGCCGAGACACCAGGCCGGTGAACGACTCGGGGTTGGAGACGAGCCAGGTCTCGACCGTCTCGGCGGCGAGATCCACGGCGCCGTGATGCGCCCCGGTGTCGATCACGCGCTCCAGCCAACCGCCGAGGGGATCGCCCCAGCCGGGCTCGATGAGATGCTGCCGCGCGAGAGACTCGATGACCTCCTGCACGTCGTCGTCGCTGAGCGCGTTCAGCACGCCCTGCGCGATCGCCGCGCCCTCGGACGCGACGCGCTCGGCGTGCTCGGGCTGACGCAGCCACGAGCCGAGGCGCGAGGCGATCGGGGTGGACGCGAGCTTGGTGCGGACGACGCCGCCCTCGAGGAAGTTCGTCTCGACGAACTCGCCCAGATTCTGGCCGATCTCGTCCTTGCGGTTCGGGATGATCGCCGTGTGCGGGATCGGCAGCCCCAGCGGTCGGCGGAACAGGGCCGTGACGGCGAACCAGTCGGCCAGGGCGCCCACCATGCCGCCCTCCCCCGCGGCGCGCACATAGGCGAAGGCGTCGATGTCGCGCTGCAGCACAAAGCCGACGGCGAAGACGACCGCCATGAACACCAGGGCGCCGAGCGCGACGGCCTTCATCCGGCGCAGCGCGCGCAGGCGATCCTGATCCGCGGCGGACAGCAGCTCGATCGGGGTCCCCATGCGTGCCATCTTGTCACGCGGGGCGAAGAAGCCACCCGGGAAATGCAAAAAGGCCACCCAGCGTTGGGTGGCCTTTCTGTTAAAAGAAGTCCGGCGGTGTCCTACTCTCCCACAGGGTCCCCCCTGCAGTACCATCGGCGCTGAGAGGCTTAGCTTCCGGGTTCGGAATGTGACCGGGCGTTTCCCTCTCGCTATGACCGCCGAAACACTATGGATGTGTTCCGAAATCAATAGCACACTATGAAAATGTGTGTTGCTGATTCTCGACCGTACATCGAGAACCACTCAGTGGACGCGGGCGCTTCAAAGGAAAGCGAGGTGTTATCAAGTCATCGGCTTATTAGTACCAGTCAGCTGCATGCATTGCTGCACTTCCACATCTGGCCTATCAACCCAGTAGTCTGGCTGGGAGCCTCTCACCCGAAGGTATGGAAGTCTCATCTTGAGGCCGGCTTCCCGCTTAGATGCTTTCAGCGGTTATCCATCCCGAACGTAGCTAATCAGCGGTGCCCTTGGCAGGACAACTGACACACCAGAGGTTCGTCCAACCCGGTCCTCTCGTACTAGGGTCAGATCCTCTCAAACTTCCTACGCGCGCAGCGGATAGGGACCGAACTGTCTCACGACGTTCTAAACCCAGCTCGCGTACCGCTTTAATGGGCGAACAGCCCAACCCTTGGGACCTACTCCAGCCCCAGGATGCGACGAGCCGACATCGAGGTGCCAAACCATGCCGTCGATATGGACTCTTGGGCAAGATCAGCCTGTTATCCCCGAGGTACCTTTTATCCGTTGAGCGACAGCGCTTCCACAAGCCACTGCCGGATCACTAGTCCCGACTTTCGTCCCTGCTCGACCTGTCAGTCTCACAGTCAAGCTCCCTTGTGCACTTACACTCGCCACCTGATTGCCAACCAGGTTGAGGGAACCTTTGGGCGCCTCCGTTACATTTTGGGAGGCAACCGCCCCAGTTAAACTACCCACCAGGCACTGTCCCTGAACCGGATCACGGTTCGAAGTTAGATATCCAGAGTGACCAGAGTGGTATTTCAACAACGACTCCACAGTAACTGGCGTCACTGCTTCAAAGTCTCCCACCTATCCTACACAAGCCACACCGAACACCAATACCAAGCTGTAGTAAAGGTCACGGGGTCTTTCCGTCCTGCTGCGCGTAACGAGCATCTTTACTCGTAATGCAATTTCGCCGAGTTCGCGGTTGAGACAGTTGGGAAGTCGTTACGCCATTCGTGCAGGTCGGAACTTACCCGACAAGGAATTTCGCTACCTTAGGATGGTTATAGTTACCACCGCCGTTTACCGGGGCTTAAATTCTCAGCTTCGCCTTGCGGCTAACCGGTCCTCTTAACCTTCCGGCACCGGGCAGGCGTCAGTCCGTATACATCGTCTTGCGACTTGGCACGGACCTGTGTTTTTAATAAACAGTCGCTACCCACTGGTCTCTGCGGCCCACACACGCTTTCGGAGCAAGTCCTAATACGAGCTGGGCCCCCCTTCTCCCGAAGTTACGGGGGCATTTTGCCGAGTTCCTTAACCACGATTCTCTCGATCTCCTTGGTATTCTCTACCTGACCACCTGAGTCGGTTTGGGGTACGGGCGGCTGGAACCTCGCGTCGATGCTTTTCTTGGCAGCATAGGATCACCCACTTTTCATCCGCATCGTGTCTCAGCCTGAATGAGAGACGGATTTGCCTATCTCTCGGCCTACGCACTTGCACCAGGACAACCATCGCCTGGCATGGGCTACCTTCCTGCGTCACACCTGTTAATACGCTAACCGCACCAGCATGGGGTCGCGCGCTCCACCACCCGGTGTCACCCGAAGGCGACGATGAATGGTTTCGGGCGCTTAGCACCACTGGATTAGCTTGGGCGGTTCTTCGCCGGTACGGGAATATCAACCCGTTGTCCATCGACTACGCCTGTCGGCCTCGCCTTAGGTCCCGACTTACCCAGGGAAGATTAGCTTGACCCTGGAACCCTTGGTCTTTCGGAGGACGTGTTTCTCACACGTCATTCGCTACTCATGCCTGCATTCTCACTCGTGTGGCGTCCACGGCTGGTTCACACCGCCGCTTCACTCGCCACACGACGCTCTCCTACCCATCAACACGGCTGGACCACGAAGGCCTACCTATAAATGTCAATGCCACAACTTCGGTGGCGTGCTTGAGCCCCGTTACATTGTCGGCGCGGAATCACTTGACCAGTGAGCTATTACGCACTCTTTCAAGGGTGGCTGCTTCTAAGCCAACCTCCTGGTTGTCAAAGCAACTCCACATCCTTTCCCACTTAGCACGCGCTTTGGGACCTTAGTTGGTGGTCTGGGTTGTTTCCCTCTCGACTATGAAGCTTATCCCCCACAGTCTCACTGCTGCGCTCTCACTTACCGGCATTCGGAGTTTGGCTGACGTCAGTAACCTTGTAGGGCCCATCGGCCATCCAGTAGCTCTACCTCCGGCAAGAAACACGCAACGCTGCACCTAAATGCATTTCGGAGAGAACCAGCTATCACGAAGTTTGATTGGCCTTTCACCCCTATCCACAGCTCATCCCCTCAGTTTTCAACCTAAGTGGGTTCGGCCCTCCACGACGTCTTACCGTCGCTTCAGCCTGGCCATGGATAGATCACTTCGCTTCGGGTCTAGGACACGCGACTGAATCGCCCTATTCAGACTCGCTTTCGCTACGGCTACCCCACACGGGTTAACCTCGCCACGTATCGCTAACTCGCAGGCTCATTCTTCAAAAGGCACGCTGTCACACCTACCAGGGGTGCTCCAACGGTTTGTAAGCAGACGGTTTCAGGTACTATTTCACTCCCCTCCCGGGGTACTTTTCACCTTTCCCTCACGGTACTTGTCCGCTATCGGTCATCTGGGAGTATTTAGGCTTACCAGGTGGTCCTGGCGGATTCACACGGGATTTCTCGGGCCCCGTGCTACTTGGGATACTCTCCACGCCAGCACACGCATTTCGACTACGGGGCTTCCACCCACTCTGGCCGGCCATTCAAGACCGTTCGTCTATACGCTGCTGTCACGTCGACTCTTCGGCAGAAAAGTCAGGTGAGTCCCACAACCCCGAACGTGCAACGCCTGCCGGCTATCACACACGCCCGGTTTAGCCTCTTCCGGTTTCGCTCGCCACTACTCACGGAATCACTGTTGTTTTCTCTTCCTGTGGGTACTGAGATGTTTCACTTCCCCACGTTCCCTCTACCCGCCCTATATATTCAGGCGGGAGTCACCAGGTGTTGATCCTGGCGGGGTTTCCCCATTCGGACATCCTCGGATCAGGGCTCGCTTATCAGCTCCCCGAGGCTTATCGCAGATTGCTACGTCCTTCTTCGGCTCCAGATGCCAAGGCATCCACCGTCTGCTCTTAAAGACTTGAAATCACATGAGCCGTAAACCATAAATGATCTACGTTCGCTATCTTTAAAGATGCTCGCGTCCACTGTGTAGTTCTCAAAGTACGGGCGGAACCCCTCCCTCCCCCCACCAACGGCAGGGACCAGAAGAGGCCCAGAAGGAGGGATCGAAATGATCCGGTCCTTCAGGACCCAACAGCGTGCAGCCGACCCGCTTCGCTCACCAGAACGTTCCCAACCCGCAAGCGAGTCGTACTAGTTCCAGTCAGCAGCGCTGACGGCATGTCAAATGTTCCACCCATGAGCTACCAGCGAGACACATTCGGTCTCGGACTGGCGCCTGGACACCAAAGCTCCGAAGAACTGGTGCCAGATGCTCCTTAGAAAGGAGGTGATCCAGCCGCACCTTCCGGTACGGCTACCTTGTTACGACTTAGTCCTAATTACCGATCCCACCTTCGACGGCTCCCTCCACAAGGGTTAGGCCACCGGCTTCAGGTGTTACCGACTTTCATGACTTGACGGGCGGTGTGTACAAGACCCGGGAACGTATTCACCGCAGCGTTGCTGATCTGCGATTACTAGCGACTCCGACTTCATGAGGTCGAGTTGCAGACCTCAATCCGAACTGGGACCGGCTTTTTGGGATTCGCTCCACCTCGCGGTATTGCAGCCCTTTGTACCGGCCATTGTAGCATGCGTGAAGCCCAAGACATAAGGGGCATGATGATTTGACGTCATCCCCACCTTCCTCCGAGTTGACCCCGGCAGTATCCCATGAGTTCCCACCATTACGTGCTGGCAACATAGAACGAGGGTTGCGCTCGTTGCGGGACTTAACCCAACATCTCACGACACGAGCTGACGACAACCATGCACCACCTGTATACGAGTGTCCAAAGAGTTCTGCATTTCTGCAGCGTTCTCGAATATGTCAAGCCTTGGTAAGGTTCTTCGCGTTGCATCGAATTAATCCGCATGCTCCGCCGCTTGTGCGGGTCCCCGTCAATTCCTTTGAGTTTTAGCCTTGCGGCCGTACTCCCCAGGCGGGGAACTTAATGCGTTAGCTGCGTCACGGAGACCGTGGAAAGGCCCCCACAACTAGTTCCCAACGTTTACGGGGTGGACTACCAGGGTATCTAAGCCTGTTTGCTCCCCACCCTTTCGCTCCTCAGCGTCAGTTACGGCCCAGAGATCTGCCTTCGCCATCGGTGTTCCTCCTGATATCTGCGCATTCCACCGCTACACCAGGAATTCCAATCTCCCCTACCGCACTCTAGTCTGCCCGTACCCACTGCAGGCCCGAGGTTGAGCCTCGGGTTTTCACAGCAGACGCGACAGACCGCCTACGAGCTCTTTACGCCCAATAATTCCGGATAACGCTTGCGCCCTACGTATTACCGCGGCTGCTGGCACGTAGTTAGCCGGCGCTTTTTCTGCAGGTACCGTCACTTTCGCTTCTTCCCTGCTAAAAGAGGTTTACAACCCGAAGGCCGTCGTCCCTCACGCGGCGTTGCTGCATCAGGCTTCCGCCCATTGTGCAATATTCCCCACTGCTGCCTCCCGTAGGAGTCTGGGCCGTGTCTCAGTCCCAGTGTGGCCGGTCACCCTCTCAGGCCGGCTACCCGTCGACGCCTTGGTGAGCCATTACCTCACCAACAAGCTGATAGGCCGCGAGCCCATCCCGAACCAAAAAATCTTTCCCACCAGAGAAGATGCCTTCCTGGTGCATATCCAGTATTAGACGCCGTTTCCAGCGCTTATCCCAGAGTTCGGGGCAGGTTGCTCACGTGTTACTCACCCGTTCGCCACTGATCCACAAGAGCAAGCTCCTGCTTCACCGTTCGACTTGCATGTGTTAAGCACGCCGCCAGCGTTCATCCTGAGCCAGGATCAAACTCTCCGTAAAAGAACAATGCTGCCACCACCGGGAAAACGGGGAAGCAACGAGTTTGATGCTGACCAAAACGGATGTCATTACTGACTTCCAAAATTGATCCAAAGGAATCTTGCCGAACCGACAAAAGTCGGCCGACGAGGTTATTTGGCATTTGACAAGTGCACGCTGTTGAGTTCTCAAGGATCGGATGCTCCCAGCCCTGCGACTCCCGCCGCAGCCCTCCGGGGCAACCTGTACAGATAATCATTCATATGCTGAATGAATCCTGAGTTGGTGTTGTTTTGGTGTCGCAGACCTGGGGTGGGAACCTTCCGGCTCAACCTCACCGCTTGGCGGCGACAAGGGAATACATTACGCCGATCCGGGGGTGCGGGCAAGGCGGGCCCCCTCCCGGGCGTGTCGCCCTCCCCGCCGTCGCGGCTCCCGCTCCAGCTCTCTACAGCGGAGAGCGTCGCGGCCGGATCAGCCCGCGACGCCTCCGGGTCTCGCATGCCGCGAGCCGGCGGGCCCGAGGCCGTCGGCACTCGCTCGCCACAGGCGATGGTCACCCGGGAGACGAAGAAGACCCCCGCCGCCGGCGGGGGTCTTCTTCGTTGTTCTCGGTGGACCCAGGGGGATTCGAACCCCCGACCTTCTCATTGCGAACGAGACGCGCTACCAACTGCGCCATGGGCCCGTGAACTCGGACTACGTTACCAGAACCACGGAGGGCTCCCGCACTCGGGCCGCCGCCCGGGCGCGTCGAGAGAGCCGTCAGGCGGAGGCGCGTCGCGCGAGCAGATCGCGCACGTGCGATTCGATCTCGGCGTCGTCGACGTAGCCCATGCGCGTGTACGCGGAGGCCGCGGGCTCCACCCGCTTGGTCTCGATCGGCACCGGAGCGGGACGCAGCTGCTCGGCGCGGGCGCGCAGGGCCTCCTGCTCGGCGGCGCGACGCAGAGCTTCGCGCGCCTCGACCTCGGCGCGTGCGGCCTGGGCGCGCGAACCCGCCGTGGTGGTGAGGGGCGCGGGAAGCGAACGAGGGACCCAGCCGCGGTCGCCCTCGTCGAGAAGGGGCGCGGCCACGCGGACACGCGCCGCTGCGGGCGCGGCCACCGGCGCCTCGCGGCGACCGGCGCGGGCCTGGACGGACGCCATACGCTGCAGCGCCACCACGCCGATCAGCGACGTGGTGCCGCCGACGGCGAGCCAGAGGGCGCCGGCGCCGGCGATGAGCGCCCACGCCCCGAGCCCCGCGACGGCGATGCCGATCAGCGCGAGGACGGAGGCGGCGAGACGCACGCGACGCCGGGCCTTGGCCTGTCGCACCTCCGGGGCGTGGCGCCGAGCGACGACTTCGCGGCGCTTCTGCTCGAGGGCGAGGAGATCCTGATCAGCCTGCAGCCGGCTCTCCTCGAGGGTGAGGCGGCTCTGCTCGGCCTGGAGGCGACGGGCGAGCTTCTGCTTCGCGGCCGCCTCGCGGGCGGTGAGCTCGACCCGGACCTCCTCGGGCGTCTCGCTCGTCTCGGCGAGCACGCGGAGGGCCTGGTTGAGTCGCACGGCGTTGCGCTCGGCCGCGTTGTACTGCGCCCGGCTCTGCCAGGACGGCAGCAGGTAGACGAGCCACAGCACGGCCGCGACCGCGATGATCACGCCACCGCCCATCATCTGCCCACCCATGCGACCCACGGTAGCGGGAGTCGACAAGAACTCCCGCGGATCCTGTGGGCGTGTCACAGACGGCGGATCAGCCCGATACGCGATCCACGGGAGGGATGTCGGCGGCGTGCTCGGGCGCGCGGCCCGACAGCCAGCGCTGCAGGACCCCATCCGGGACGTCCTCGCGCACGAGCGCGAACGCGTAATGGTCGCGCCAGTCGCCGTCGATGTGGATGTAGCGGCGGCGCAGCCCCTCGTAGCGGAACCCGAGCTTCTGCACCACACGCAGGCTCGCGGCGTTCTCCGGACGGATGCAGATCTCCATCCGGTGCAGCTGCAGCTCGCTGAAGCAGACGTCGGTCGCGAGGGCGACGGCGGTCGGCGTGATGCCCTTGCCGGCGAATCGCTCGCTCACCCAGTACCCGATGGTCGCGGACGACAGCGAGCCGCGCGCGACGCCCCAGACGTTGAGCTGGCCGGCGATCTGCCCCTCGTACTCCATCACGAAGGGGACGCCCTGGCCGTCGCGGTACTGCTGCAGCAGGCGCCGGATGCTTCCGCGCATGTCGAGCGGCCCGGGCCCGCCGGGGCTCGTGGCCTCCCACGGGCGCAGCCAGGAGCGGTTGCTGACGAGCTCGCTCTGCAGGACCCGCGCGTCCCGGGGACGAACGAGCCGGATGGAGATCGGCCCATGCTGGCGCGGGGCGAGACCGTCCATCCGGCTCCTTACGAGGCTCTGCCGTTATCGGCGGTGGCTTACAGCGTCTCCGCGAACTCTTTGAACCACGGCCGAAGCTCCGGTCCCAGGTCGTCGCGATCTGCCGCGAGACGAACGATCGCCTTGATGTAGTCGACCCTATCGCCGGTGTCGTAGCGACGGCCCCGGAACACCACGCCGAACACGCCGGCCCCCTCGGGATCGGCGGCGTACTCCTGCAGCGCGTCGGTCAGCTGGATCTCGCCGCCCTTGCCCGGCTCGGTGCGCTCGAGGATCGGGAAGATCTCGGGCGAGAGCACGTAACGGCCGATGACGGCCAGATTCGACGGGGCGTCCTCCTTGGCGGGCTTCTCGACGAGCCCCTTCACCTTGACGACGCCGTCGGTGTCGGTGGCCTCCACGTCGGCGCAGCCGTACATCTGGATGCTGTCGGGGTCGACCTCCATCAGCGCGATGACCATGCCGCCGCGCTTGGCCTGCTCGGAGATCATCGTCGTGAGCAGCTCGTCGCGCTCGTCGATCAGGTCGTCGCCGAGCATGACGGCGAACGGCGCGTCGCCGACGTGCGCCTGCGCGCGCAGCACCGCGTGACCGAGGCCCTTCGGCTCGCCCTGGCGGACGAAGTGGATGTCGGCGAGGTCGGTCGATGCCTGGACGCGCTCGAGGCGCTCGGCGTCGCCCTTGTCGAGCAGCTTCGTCTCGAGCTCGGGCACCGCGTCGAAGTGGTTGGCCAGCGCGTTCTTGTTGCGGCCGATGATCATGAGGACGTCGCGGATGCCCGCGGCCACCGCCTCTTCCACCACGTACTGGATCGCCGGCTTGTCGACGACCGGGAGCATCTCCTTCGGCGTGGCCTTCGTGGCCGGGAGGAATCGCGTACCCAGTCCGGCCGCGGGGATGACTGCCTTGATCTGCGGGGTCTGCATCTTCCGATCCTAGGCGACAGAGCCCCGCGAAACCGGGAGCCGCGAGGTGCACAGGTACCCGGATTCGGGGCGGAGAACCCCTCCCGTCCTAGACTCATCGCATGACGGACAGCCTCGACCAGGCCAAGCGCGCGATGCGCGCCGAACTGCGCGAGCGGCGCCAGCTGCTGTCGGAGACGCAGCGCGCGACGGCGGCCGAGGGGATCCGTGCCCAGCTCGACGCGCTGCTCGAGGCGCGGGGGGCACGCAGCGTCTCGTGCTTCCTGTCCTCCCCCACCGAGCCCGGCACCCGTCTGTTCATCGACGGGGCCATCGAGCGGGGCATCCGCGTGCTGCTTCCGGTGATGCGCGAGGACGGTCTGCTCGACTGGACCGTGGCCCAGGCCGGAGGTGGGGAGATCCAGAGCGCGCTCGGCGTGCCCGAGGCCGTCGGCGAGCTGCTGGGCCCGATCGCCGTGAACGACGTCGACCTGATGATCCTGCCCGCGGCCGCGGTCGACCGGTCGGGGATGCGGATGGGCTGGGGGCGCGGCTTCTTCGACAAGACCCTCGGCTCGATGGCCCGCAGGCCCCCCGCATACGCGGTGATCTATGATTCGGAACTGGTCGACAGCGTGCCGCAGGACGTGCACGACCAGCCGGTGACCGGGGTCGTGACCCCAACACGCACCGTCGAGCTGCCGACCCGATCCTGAGGCTCCTCCCCGCTCCGCGGAGCGGCGAGCGCCCCATCCGTCACCCGAAGAGGACGCATGCCCACCTACTCCTACGCCTGCAAGACGTGCGGGCACGCCTTCGACATCGTCCAGTCGTTCAGCGACGCCACGCTCACGGTCTGCCCCGAGTGCGGCGGCGACCTTCGCAAGCAGTACGGCGCCGTCGGCGTGACGTTCAACGGATCGGGCTTTTATCGCACCGATTCGCGTGGCTCCTCCGGCGTGGGCGCTGGCGCGGGCTCGTCCACTCCTGCATGATTTAGCCCGGAAGCGCCCGATCCGGGCGCCTCATGGGATGGACTGCGGCCGCACGGCCGGCAGGAGGGGACAGCGCATGCTTCAGGGATTCAAAGCCTTCATCACCCGCGGCAACGTGATCGATCTGGCGGTCGCGGTGATCATCGGCGCCGCATTCGGCGCGATCGTCACCGCCGTGGTCGAGAACGTCGTCAACCCGCTGATCGGCGCGTTCGTCCCGACCGGGGACCTGAGCAGCTGGGTCATCACGTTCCCCGGCCTGTTCGCCGAGGTGCACTTCGGCATCGGCGCGATCCTCTCGGCCGTGATCAACTTCCTCGCCGTCGCCGCCGTGGTGTACTTCGCGCTCATCGTGCCGATGAACCGCCTGGCCGAGCTCCGCGCCGCCCGCCTCGGCGTCGTCGAGGCCGAGACACCGGCCGCCCCCACGCAGGAGGAGCTGCTCGCGGAGATCCGCGACCTGCTCGCCGCGCAGCGCAGGGACTGACCGCCGCACTCGTCGAGAAGGCCGCTCCGGATCATCCGGGGCGGCCTTCTTCGTGCGCGACACTCGCCGCCACTTCTCGGACGCGGCGCGGCCGCAGCCGCAGCGGCGGATCAGTAGTGGGGAGGGACGTCCTGCCGCAGGCGCTCGTCGTTCGGCCCCCGGTCGCCCGTCGAGGGAGCCGGCTTCCTCGGCCCCCGGAGGGTGGCCTCGGCCTCGGAGTCGGTGAGGGTGCCCGCGACCGGCGTCAGCTGCGCGCGACGCGATCCGCGTACACGCACGACCTTCTGGCGGGGCTGCTCGTCCATCGCGCCATCAAAGCGAAAGAGGCTGAGTGTCACCCTCGACCCGCGGCGCCTCGGGCGAGACGCCGAGCACGGACGCGATCCGCCCGGCCACGGCCGCGGGGTCGCTGTAGAGGTCGAACGCGTGCACACGCATGTAGTGCCAGCCGAGGCGGCGCAGCACGTGCGGGCGCAGACGCAGCGACTCTCGGAGCGACTCGCCACGCGACTCCGGGTCGGACTCGACGACGACGGCCTTGCCGCCGTGCTGGGCGACGAGCGGCAGCAGGCCGCGGTAGTCGACGTCGACGGCCACACCGAGGCGACGCAGCTCGCGCGCCAGGGCGAGGGTCAGTGGGTCGGCCAGGTCCTCGAGGCGCGCCTCGCGGCCGCGGGCCGAGATGGCGCCGAGGATGCCCATAAGTGTCGCCGCCCCGTGCTCGAGGCGGCCCTCGTCGAAGGCGGAGGGCCGGATCGACGAGACGATGACCATCGAGCGGCGCGCGCGCGTCATGCCGACGGTCAGCAGACGCTCGCCATCGGGGGTCGACAGGTCGCCGAAGTCGCTGAGCACACGGCCGTGCTTGGTGAGACCGTAGCCGAGCGAGAAGATCACGCGGTCGCGGCTCTCGGCCGTGGCCTCCTCGAGCGTCAGGACCGTGAGGGGCTCCGCCGTCTCGCGCGCAACGAAGTCGGCGACGTCGGCGCGGCCGGCGAAGGCGGCCATCACCGCGGAGCGCACGCGCTCGGCGTGGCGGCGGCTGGCCGTGACGACCATCAGCGACTCGGAGGGGCGGTTGATCGCGTGCTCGACGACCAGCGTCACCACGCGAGCCACCTCGGCATCGGGGCTCTCGACGGATCCGGTGACCGGGTCCGGTGCGCCGTTGCCGCCCTCGACGTAGTCGACGGAGAGGCTTCCGCGCCCGAGGTACGAGCCCGCCCACGGCAGCGAGACGATCTCGCCGCCGTAGAAGGCGTCGTTCACCAGCTCGGCGAGATCCTCGCCACCGGCGCGGTAGCTGCGGGTGAGGGTCGCGACCGGGAGGATCTCGGCGAGACTCTCGAAGAGGCTGGTGCGCTCGACCGCGGCCTCCGGCGACGGCTCGCCCACGGCGGCCACGACGAACGGCGTCGGGCGCTGCGTCACCGGGTCGCCGAACGCCACGACCTGGCGCGAGCGACGGATCGCCGGGGCGGCCTCGGTGGTGCCGATCGCACCGGCATCGGCGACCACGACGACGTCGAAGGACGGGTGATCCGGGATGAGCGGCACCTCGTAGGGCGACGCGATCCAGACCGGGGCGATGACGCGGCTCAGCGTCGGCGCGGCCTGCGCGAGCCCCTCGGGCGTGATCTGCCCCTGCGTGAGGGCGCGGCGCAGCGAGGCCGACTCGACGGGCTCGTCGACGATGCCGATGCGCCACTGGGCGGCCAGCTGCCAGGCCAGCAGCGGACCGGACGCGGCGGCGTGCGCCTCGTCGACCAGGCGGAAGTCGCGCTCGAGGCGGTCGACCACGGACGTGTTGGCGCCGAGCAGGGAGCGGTCGTGCTGCAGCAGGTGCTCGAGCACCGACTGCCACCACGCGAACTCGAGCTCCTCGCCCACGCGCTCCTCGTCGACGTGACGCACGGACAGCTCGGTCAGCAGGGGCTCGAGCCCCAGGCGGGCGAGCTCGGAGCGCAGCTCGGCGCGCTCGACGATGTTGTCGAAGACCTCGGAGTCGGCGGCGAGGCCGGCGAGGGTGCGCACCAGGCGCTGGACGGGCATGGCCGCCAGACGCGACCCGCGCCCCAGGGCGCGGTCGAGATCCGAGAGCTCGGCCTCGACACGCTGCCACTCGACCTGCACGTCGGCCAGACCGAGGGGGATGTCGGGGATCGTGCCGACGTCGACGAGCTTCTGCCACTGCGCCCGCTGGTGCTGGATGCGCCCGAGCGCCTCGTGCATGTCGGCGAGGTGCACGCCCGGGCGGAGGTACTCCTTCGCGAGCTTCTTCAGGCGGCGACGATTGGCGGCCGTCATGCCCGCGTCGCGACGCGGGCCGTAGGCGCGGATCATGTCGGCCAGCGGGCGCTCGAAGACCGTCGGGCTGAAGCGGTCGAGCGAGTCGCGGATGCCGTGGAGCAGTCGCAGGAACTCGCCGAGCTCGTCGATCGTCGTGAACGGACGCATACGCGTCTGCGCGATCAGCTCGTACCCGCGCTCGAGCAGCTCGGGTACGCTCTTGTGGTGCAGCTTGCCGGCCTGCTCGTGGGCGCGGCGGGCGTCCTCGGTGGTGGCGAACGTGACGCCGTACCACGGCGAGTCGTCCGGGCCGACCTTGAACTCGCCGAGACGCGCGGCCATCGCCAGCGTCTTCGCCGCGGACACACGATCCTTCGCGAGAGCCTCGAGCGCCCGGATGCTGAGGCGCGCCGCCGTCGAGGGCGGCTCGGGCAGGGACGCGAGCTTGGTGAGGGCGCGGGTGGCGTCGAGGACCGAGACGCCGAGGCGGTCGTGGGTGCGGGTCAGCGCGCGGCGGTAGTCGCGCAGCACGGTGCGCAGGCGCACCAGCGCGTCGTCGACCTCGGCGACCTTGGGCTGCTCGGCCTTCTCGTTGCGACCGATCGCGCGGATCAGGTCGCGTCGCAGATCCGTCGGCGAGACGGCGAGACCGTCGAGGCCGATGCCGGCGAGACGGTGACGCACGCCGTCGAGGGTGGAGCGACGGGCGCTCACGACCAGGACGCGCTTGCCGGCGCGGACGAGCGAGCCGACCGCGTTGATCACGGTCTGGGTGCCGCCGGTGCCGGGAAGCGTGTGCACAACGAGCGATTCGCCCGCGACGATCCGCGCGAGCACGGCCTCCTGCTCGGCGTCGGCGTCCAGCAGCAGCGTGTCGGCCGCGGGAGCCCGCTCGTCGGGGTTGGTCACCGCGGCGGGGCTGACGCGCGCCGTGAGCGCGGCGAGGTCCTCGCGGTGCCCCGCGAGCGCGTTCAGGATCGGGTGATCCAGGTTCACAAGATCGCGCGCCATCGCGCCGCCCACGTCGGCGAAGGTCGACACGATCAGGCGCGGGCGCACCGAGAAGGTGTCGACATGGGCCAGCGCGGCGCGGAGGTGATCGATGACGGGCTGCGGCTTGAACACGCCCTCGCCGTAGGCGAGCGCGGCGAGCGCGTCGCCGTCCAGCTCGATCCCGAAGTGGTCGCGGGCGGCCCGGACGAGCTCGGGGTTGACGCTGAACTGACCGTGCAGCTTCAGCTCGAAGTCGCTGTGGTGGCGACGGATCGCGAGCGGCCGCAGCAGCACGGGCGCCGCGAACTCCTCGTCGGCGACCCGCCAGACCGCCATGCCGACGCCGAGGCGGACGGCGTCGATGCCGCGCACCGTGCGCAGCTCGAGGTGCTTCGCGGTGATCCGCTCGGCCGCCAGACGCGCGGTGCGCAGGGCGACCTCGTCGCGGAAGAGGTTCGACAGCAGCGTCGACTTGCCCGTGATGAACTGCGGAAGGCTCCCTGGGTGGGCCTTGGTGATGTCGATGCCCGCCTCGGCCGCCTCGGCACCCGGGGGCCGTGTGGTCTCGAAGGGGAAGTGCAGGAGCGGCGACGGGCCGCCCAGATCCGCCGCGACCGCGCGCCGGCGCTCGCGTTCGGGGTCTGCAACGTGCGCGACGACGAGACCGGGCTCGGCCAGGCCGAGGTCGGTCGGGGTCACGATGGTCACCGTGTCATCCGCCACGATGCGATCCACCGCGGCGCTGCCTTCTGTTCGCCACACGAGAGTCAGGCTAGGTGCGGGTGTCCCCTATACCGTGCGGGTGCGGCGGAGTTTCGCCGGATTGGGTCGCGCGTGTCGTCCCGCTGCGTGGTAGGCGGCGCCCCTCTCGTCCACAGGTTCGGATCCGGATCGGATCGATCACCAGCGCCGACAGGACGCGTCCGGTGTCGGCGACACGCGTCAGGATGGGGGCGTGACCCTCCGCTACGACCTCGGCACCACGCCCATCGGCCTGGTGACCGCCGTGTTCTCAGACGCCGGCCTGCTCGCGCTGCACGTGGCCGACGACACCGACCGCTGGGTGCTCGAGATGCTGGCGCAGGAGCACGGTGTGGTGCCCGAGCAGATTCCCGGCTCGGGTGCCGCCCTCTTCGCGCAGCTCGACGAGTACTTCGACGGAGAGCGCCAGACCTTCGATGTCGAGATCGACTGGGGCCTGACCCGCGGGTTCGGCCGCGACGCGCTGCAGGAGATCTGCCGCATCCCCTACGGCGAGACCGCCGCATACGGCGAGGTCGCCGAGCGGGCCGGGCGCGCCCGCGCCCATCGGGCCGTCGGCACGGCGTGCCGCACCACTCCCTTCTCGATCGTGGTGCCGGTGCACCGGGTCATCCGCGGCGACGGATCCATCGGCGAATACGGCGGGCGACCCGAGAACAAGCGGTTCCTCATCGACCTCGAACGAGGCGTGCAGCCCTCCGTGGCGATCCCCGCCCGCACCTCCCCGAACGGAGACGACTTTTGACCGACATCGCCGCCTCGACTGACCTGGTGATCGGCGCCGACGGGCGGGGCAGGCCGCTGTGGGCCGCGCGCGATCCGCTGCTGCAGGCGTACTACGACACCGAGTGGGGAATGCCCATCCGCGACGAGCAGGGGCTGTTCGAGCGCCTCTGTCTCGAGGGATTCCAGTCCGGGCTCTCGTGGGCGACGATCCTGCGCAAGCGTCCGGCCTTCCGTGCAGCCTTCGCCGGTTTCGACCCCGATGCCGTGGCCGTCTTCGGCGACGACGACATCGAGCGGCTGATGGGCGATGCCGGCATCGTGCGCAATCGCGCGAAGATCCTGGCCACGATCGGCAATGCCCGCGCCACGGTCGCGCTGCGCGGAACTGTCGGGGCGGGAGGCGGGCTGGCCGAGCTGGTGTGGAGCTTCCGCCCGCTGCAGACGCCCGTTCCGCGCTCGCACGCCGACATCCCGACGACCTCGCCCGAATCGGTCGCGCTGTCGAAGGAGCTCAAGCGCCGCGGGTTCCGCTTCGTGGGCCCCACGACCATGTACGCGCTGATGGAGGCGGTCGGCATCGTCGACACCCACCTGGTCGGCAGCCATCGCCGCGGCACCAGCGGCGTCTGGTCGTAGCGCGGCGGAGACGACCGAGCGCCGGACGGGAAGCGTGTAGGCCGCTTCTCGCCCGGCGCCCGGTGCGATCCGGATCAGCGGATCAGTGCTCGATCGCCTTCTCGGCGCCGTACCCGGTCAGCGAGCGGACCTCCATCTCGGCGGCGAGGCGCGGATCCTCCGCACCCTTCTTCGAGGTGATGGACCCGAGCCAGCCGAGCAGGAAGCCGACGGGGATCGAGATGATGCCGGGGTTGCTGAGCGGGAAGATCGCCGTCCCCTCCCCCGTCTTGAGCACGCTGGTCGGGCCGCCGAAGAACACCGGCGACAGGACGATCAGCACGATCGCGGCGATCAGGCCGCCGTACATGCTCCACACGGCGCCGCGCGTGGTGAAGCCGCGCCAGAACAGCGAGTACAGGATGGTGGGCAGGTTGGCCGACGCCGCAATGGCGAAGGCGAGCGCGACGAGGAACGCCACGTTCTGCCCGAGCACCGCGATGCCGCCGACGATGGCGAGGGCGCCGATCACCAGGATGGTGATGTTGGCGACCTTGCGCTCCTGCTTCTCGGTCGCCTTGCCCTGCTTGATCACGCCGTTGTAGATGTCGTGCGAGAACGACGCCGCCGCGGTGATCGTGAGGCCCGCCACCACCGCGAGGATCGTGGCGAAGGCGACGGCCGAGATGATGCCCATGAGCACCGGTCCGCCGAGCGCCTGGGCGAGCAGCGGGGCCGCCGAGTTCACCCCACCGGGCGAGGTGAGGATCGTACCGGCGCCGACCAGCGAGGCGGCGCCGAAGCCGAGCACCAGCGTCAGCAGGTAGAAGCCGCCGATGAGCATGATCGCCCACACCACCGACTTGCGCGCCTCCTTGGCCGTCGGGACGGTGTAGAAGCGCATCAGGACGTGCGGCAGACCGGCGGTGCCGAGCACCAGGGCAAGACCGAGCGACAGGAAGTCGAGCGGGTTCTTGTACTGCAGGCCGGGGCCGAGCACGGAGGCGCCGTTGTCGATCGCCTCGCCGAGGGCCGCCTGGGCCTCCGGGTAGGTCTGCTGCTGCGACGCCTCGACGGCCGCGTGGAAGAGGTCGAAGCCCTGGAGGGCGAGCACCCAGACGGTCATCACGACGGCGCCGGCGATGAGCAGGAATGCCTTGATGATCTGCACCCAGGTCGTGCCCTTCATGCCGCCGATCAGCACGTAGCCGACCATAAGCACACCGACGACGGTGACCACGGCGGCTGTGCCGATCTGGTCGGTCACACCGAGCAGGAGCGCGACGAGGCCTCCGGCACCGGACATCTGCGCGAGCAGATAGAAGAAGCACACAACGAGCGTCGAGATGGCCGCGGCCATCCGCACGGGGCGCTGCTTGAGTCGGAACGACAGCACGTCGGCCATCGTGAACTTGCCCGTGTTGCGCATCAGCTCGGCGACCAGCAGCAGGGCCACGAGCCAGGCCACGAGGAAGCCGATGGAATAGAGGAATCCGTCGTAGCCGTACACGGCGATGGCGCCGCAGATGCCCAGGAACGATGCCGCGGAGAGATAGTCGCCCGCGATGGCGAAGCCGTTCTGGGTGCCCGAGAACGACCGGCCACCCGCATAGAAGTCGGCGGCCGACTTGTTGTTGCGTGAGGCGCGGATGACGATGAACATCGTCACCGCGACGAAGATGCCGAAGATCGTGATGTTCAGCGTGGGATTGTTCTGCGACGTCTGCGCCGCGGCGGCGAAGACGGTCATCGCCCGGCCTCCTGATTCTCAAGATCCTCGCGGATGGCCGACGACTTCGGGTCGAGCTGGGTGTTGGCGAATCGCACATACCAGAGCGTGATGATCAGCGTCGTCGCGAATTGACCGAGGCCGATCAGCAGACCGACGTTGATGTCGCCGAACACCGGCGTCGCCATGAAGTCCTTAGCCCACCCCGCGAGCAGGACGTAGACGAAGTACCAGATCAGGAAGAACGCCGAGAGCGGAAAGACGAATGAGCGGTGGGTGCGCTTCAATTCGCGAAATCGCGGAGAGTTCTCCTCCGCGATGTAATCGATGCTCCCCTTTGTGGGGGCACCGGGGGGCGTGTCTGTCACGAGGCCTCCTTGCCACATGTCGAGAACCGCGGCGCCTCATTGCGCCGCATCCCACCACCGCGCGCAGAGGCACACGGCCGGTGATACCGTCGACGCTACGAAGACGGCGATGAGGCCGTCACCCCCGAAAGTAGGTACCCCTGTTGAACCTGCAACAGGTCGCTCCGGATCCCCGGCAGGAGCGAGCCGACGATCGCGCACAGGACCGCAGGCTCGTCGCCGACGCCACGCGCGAGCTCGCGCGCCGCACCCGCTTCCCCGTGGCCTTCGGCGGTCTCGTCGAGAACGGCGTGGCCCGGATGACCGCCTTCCACGGCACCCACACCGACGCCCTGGCGGGGCTGAGTGTGCGCGCCGAGCGCGGGCTCGGGGGCCGGGCGATGGTCGAGCTGCGGCCGCGCATGACCGGCGACTACCGCACGGCACGCCAGATCACGCACGACTACGACGTGTACATCCTCGGCGAGGGCATCGGCACGCTGATCGCGGCGCCGGTGATCGTCGACGGCGTCGCCCGGGGCGTCCTCTACGGCGGCGCCTGGGGCCGGTGGGACATCGGAGGCGTCGCGGCCGCGCCCGCCGTGCAGGTGGCCGACGACCTCGCAAAAGAGCTCGCGCGTCGCGACGACGCCCGCCGACGGCTGGCGCAGGCGAATGCGCCCGTCGTCGACAGCCTTTCCGCTGTGCAGCGCGAGGAGCTGCGCGAGAGCTACGCCGAGCTTCGCGCGATCTCGAAGTCGATCGACGATGCGGCGATCCGTGAGCGGCTCGCGGAGGTCGAGCGCCGGCTCGCCGCGCTCTCGGGAATCGCCGAGGCCCCCCGCACGGAGCCGATCCCGCAGGTGCGCCTCTCGCCGCGCGAGATCGATGTTCTCGCGCGCGCGGGTCTCGGTGAGACGAATGCGCAGATCGGGGCGCTCCTGGGCCTTCGCGAAGCGACGGTGAAGGCTTATCTGAGCGCCGCAATGGCGAAGCTGGACGCATCGACGCGTCATGCGGCCGTCGCGCAGGCGCGCAAATGGGGCCTGCTTCCTTAACACGCCGGATCCGGTAATCCGCCTTTGCGCGCATTCCCCACACAGGGCACTTCTCTCCCCGCTAAATCATGAGAATGCGCGCTATCATCGCCGCATGGCCCGAAAGATTGTTCATCAGCTCGTCGACGACCTCGACGGCACCGTGCTCGAGCCCGGCGAGGGCGAGACCGTTCTCTTTGCCCTCGACGGAAAGAGCTACGAGATCGACCTCACCGCTCAGAACGCGCAGTCACTGCGCGACGCATTCACGAAGTACATCGACGCCGCGCGTCGTATGTCCTCCGGCGGATCCGGCAATTCCACCGCCGCCCGCGGCCGTCGCCGCACCGGCCAGACCGATTATGGCCCTATTCGTGAGTGGGCTAAGGAAAACGGCTACACGGTCTCCGAGCGTGGTCGCGTTCCCGCGACGATCATCGACGCGTACGAAGCGGCGCACTGACCCTTTCAAGTAATGATTTCGCCCCGTCCGGCACCGCCGGGCGGGGCGACTTTTGTGTGGGCTCTGACCCACGTGTGCATCACCTGAGCATCGGATCATCGCCTTGCATTCGGCCGCGATTCTCGGAAGCGTGGCTGGCCCGAGGAAAGGAGAGCCAGATGCTCACGCTTACCGAGAACGCCGCCGACGCGGTGCGCACGATCGTCTCCCAGACTCCGGACGCGCAGACCGCGGGTCTTCGCATCCAGGGCACCAGCGCTTCGCCGGACGGCTACGCGCTAACGCTCGCTCCGTCGCCCGCCGAGGGCGACACCATCGTCGAGGAGGCTGCGGCCCGCGTCTTCCTCGAGCAGATCGCTGCTTCCGAGCTGGACGACAAGGTGCTCGACGCTCAGGTCACTGACGAGGGCGTCCGATTCGCCCTCGCTCTCCAGCAGTAACGCGCAGACCACACGGCGCCGCTCGGCTCCTCCGGGCGGCGCCGTGCTGTGCGTCCCCGTAGACTGACGGGGCCAGCCTCTGTAGCTCAATGGAAGAGCAGTTCCGTCCTAAGGCTCCGAGCAACCGGCAACCCGCGAGTTCTCGTGGTTGATGTCGGGGATTCTGGTGCATCTTGTGCATGTTGTGCCTCCTGGGGGCACACGCGGGGCACACACCCATGGCCGGCGAGGCAATCTCAGCGGACGGAATTACCGACCCGCTCGAAACCCTGCGTTCGATCTTCTGCTCGAAGCCCTACGAAGTCTCCAAGGGCGTCTACGTGCGTTGCCAGTCTCGTCGCTCGTCAGCATGTCCGTCGTGCGCGGAACTCTACCGAGGAGACTGGGCAAGGGTCGCTCGATCCGGGATCTACGACAGCGACGGACAGCCCGTGCTCGGCTTCCGCTACTTCTTCCTCACGATGTCGGCGCCCTCGTTCGGCCGTATCCACCGCGTTCCCAAGTCAAGTGCCGAGCGACGGCGGTGCCACTGCGGCAAGGCGCATTCGCCCGAGGATGTCCATCTGCGCGGCCTCCCTGTCGACCTCGATGCGTACGACTACGCGGGGCAGGTGGCCTGGCACGTCGGTCTAGGCCGCTTGTGGAATGCGAGTGTTTCTGCCATGCGGGACCTAGTACCCGACCTTGAGTACTGCGCGGTACGTGAGGTACAAGCCCGGATGGCCCTCCACATGCACATCATCGTGCGCGTGCCGTCGACCTCACTCACTACGGCGAAAGCGCTGGGGGCGGTAGCGCGACGAGCCACGGCGGCCCACCCGGTGACGGGCAAGCAGGTCGCTTGGGGGCAACGCGGAGTGCAGGATCGGGAGATCAAGTCACGGCACGTCGACGCGCCCGGCACCATGCCGAGCGACTCGGCGGCCGCCGCCAGGGTCGTACGCTACGTGTCGAAGGCGTTGAACTACTCGCTCAAGGACATCAACCCCGGCGACTCCGCCGATCCGCCACCCGAGCGCTTTGCGTTCGTACAGAGGCTACGGAAGGCTGCTCGATTCGACGTGCGGTGTACCAAGTGCTCGGGGCGACCCGGAGACTGTGCGGGGAAGGCGCACAGTTCCATCGGATACGCCGGCCATACGATCAGCATCAGCCGGCCTACCACGGAGCGTCCAGGGTGGTCATTCAGCGGCCTGACCCGCGCCTCGCTTCGCGAACAACGGCGAGTTTGGATGGAGGCGAACGCTTCCGAGCATGTCGGCGCGGGCCTCGGAGATCTCGCGCTCTTCGCGGCCTCGTGGATCCGAGAGGAGCTCACGGTGCGCGCGTACGACGCCGCCTGCAGCCAACCGGCCCGGGCTCCGTCCCGTCGATGAGAGCCGACGCACCCTAGCGGCGGATCAACTCCTATGGAGGCAGACGTTGGACTCTCCGCCGAGTTCCAGATTGACCTGGCGCGAGAACGCCGCGTGATTAAAGCGGAGGGCCTGAGAGATGTCGACCGATTCGCCTGGACGAAACTCCACGGAAGCGCCCCCGACGTGTCCTGCCGGCGGCTGTCCCTGTGCTCACGCGCTCGCGTTATCCGACATCGCTGCGCCGAGCGGACCGGTGCCGCCCCCTTGGCCAGCAACCTGTGTCGGCGGTGCTACGAACTAGCCGCGCGAGCGACGATGGTCTCCACGCGCCGGTAGGCTGAGCGCCGCTCCGCTGCGTCCGCCCCGGAAACGCCGAACGGCCGCGCCCCCGCGAGCATCCAATGAGTCCATGGGCTGACATAGTGAGTACTCGAGAAGCCGGTCAACGACGGGCTGTTGCCGAGACGGAACAGGGGTTGCGCATGACTCTGGTGAATGCGATCCACGACACGCGAACCGATTGCTACTCGGTCATGACGGAGCTGCCGGTCGGCGACTACCTGCAGCTCGTCGACCGCGCCCACGCGCACCAAGGCGGGATCGAAGGGCAACGCGCTGTTCTAGGCACGACCACTGCACGTCGCATTCGCGACCGGATGGTCTCGGACCTTGCCCAGGGAGCAGTGCTGCCTCCAATCGTCATTGGCTTGGTCGTCGACGAAGAGACATTCGACCGCATGCCACCCGCCGACTTCGACGACCTCCGCAGCATCCTCTCCAGGGCGCCGGGTGAAGACGTTTCGATCATCGACGGCATGCAGCGCACGGCCGCCTTGCTCGCTGCGACCGAGATGGACGAATCTGTCCGCGACAGGCCGATGCGCGTCGAGTTCTGGCTGACACGGAGTGTTCGCGCCCTGATCTATAGGATGCTGGTGCTCAACACCGGCCAGGTGCCATGGACCCTTGATCGTCAGATCTCTATCGTGTTCGCATCTATGCTCGCGGAGCTCCGTCACCGCGTCCCGACAATTGAGAAGCTGATCACGCCCGACGCCCCGGGGAGACGGGTCGGTCCGGGGCAGCTGAGGTTTGACTCGATCGTTCAGATGTACATGGCGTTCTCCCTTCGTAAGGCAGCGGTCGACACTAAGGAGCAAGTCTCCGACGAGTTCTCACGCCTGGACTTCGTCGAGAACTTGGACGATGCCAACTTCCAAGATCACTTCTACGAGGTGCTTGGGATGCTGGTCGATCTGGACAAGGCGTTCTCGCGGGCCGCGGCGACAGACGCGGCTGCGCTGACTAGCGGTCGACAGGTGTTTGATCGCCAGCCGGCCCGCATCGGCTTTGCCGTCGCGCTCGGCATAAAGATCATGGGCCGTCCAGGGGAGGACCGGGAGCCCGATCGAAAGTCGGCAGCTCTCGATGAGCTCAAGGCCGAGCATCAGGCGTTCCTCACCAGGCTTGACGGAATGAATGAGCAGGAGCTAAGCGACTTCCTATGCTTGGACGTCCTGAGCGAGGTGCTGGACAAGCGCGTCGGCCAGGTCGGTCGCTACGAGCGTGGAGTCTTCCAGGAAGCCTTCAAGGTCCTGATCGATGAGCATTTCGACGTGACCTCCATGGAGATCTGCTGGCGGGCGGCATAGCAGTGTCGCGGAGCGCGAGGGACACTGCTAGCTCGATCTTCGGACGGCTGACGCAGTACGCAGCAGACCGCGGCATGGCGGTGCCAGAAGGCGAGCGCTACATCTTCCTCGATGAGAATGAATATGATGCGCTCGTCGCATCGAAACGCGTGCTGCACCTGAAGTTCGGTCGTAATCAGGCGGCTGCCCTGATTGAACATGCGAGCGGCGAGCTGCTCGCGCTTGCCGGATTCGAAGCTGACGATCTTGCGCCCACCGCGCACATTCGAGAGATCGAGGTGTCCCCTGGGCTTGCTGTCGCGATGCTCGAGGATCTTGAGGTCGATCCGTCGGCTGGCCCCGCCGCAGTTGTCGACGTGGTGGCAGCGGGAAGCAAGGGCGCTCCTGACTACCCGGGTCACGAGTTGGAGCTCGTCGCTGCGCTCTATCCTCGGCTCACCGGGCTTGAGATTGATCCCGAGGCGGCTGGCGCCGACTACTTTCACGCCAACGTCTTGGCAGCGTGCGCAAGGCACGGGGCTCATGGCAACGGATGGATCAACGCGGCACTGTCCGATGAGCTCGTACTGCTCGCGGAGCAACGTATTACTGGACTCCCGTACGAGTTCCTGATCCGCGCGGTCTTAGATCTCACCCCATCAAGTCTCTTCCTGGCGTTGTATCGGTGCCTGGAGGCAACGTACGCGTACACGAAAGCTTCCGAGCTGGCTGAGACCCTGGAGACAGGCAGGTCCTGGATAGAAGTCGCGCAGGCGCTGGGCGACACGCTCAACTGGTATCCCCGCCACGACCAGGCATTGGCTGCGGTCCTCGCGCTCCCGCCGGTGAACAGCGACGAACTAGCGGCATTGGCGGTCTCGCTCGGCCGGGACCAGGGGGCCGACTCGCTCCCCACACGTGTTGCTGCTGGAGTCCGCGAACTCCGGAACAGCCTTGTGCACTACGGCCCCACGACCCGTCAGGTGGCCATCCTGGGTGACGACTGGAATGGCCTCTGCATCCCCCTCGCTCGGGTAGTGGGTTGCGTGTTCGCGCACGCCTACGCAGTTCCCTCCGCGCCGGCACGCTAGTAACCGCTCGTGGCCACCCGCTCCACTGAGGACCAGCGACCCGCGCAGCGGGTCGACCTTGTTCCTGTAATGCGGTTTTCCGCCAGAGTGCCCCCGGACTCTCTACCCGCTTCGGAATAGGCCCCGGGCCGCTCAGGAGTCCGAGGCTTTTTGCCAGCGGCCAACGGTCGAGTTCGAAACCCCGGCCGCGCGGCCGAGTTCGTGCGTTGAGAGATCGGTGCGCTCACCGGCCCAAGCGATGAGTGCGCGTACTTCGTCCGCCGCGGCGTCTCGCACGGTCGCGAGCTCTCGCAACGTCTGCCGTACGTAGTCCGCGACGAACTCCGGTTCCAGCGCGAACTCTGCTCCGTCTGTCGAGATCTGACGGTGGCGTGCGTACTCGTTGAGGGCTCCTAGGGCTTCGGTCACTCGACGAGCAGCGTTGAGCGTTCTCGTACTCGCCTGTCGTACGTCGTAGTCCAGCGTGGCGATATCGACACCGTCGGGAACGGTCGGTTCGTTTGAGTCGGTCATGCAGTCCATCATGCAAGCACGGGCGATCTGTTACAAACGCGAAACATGCGACACGCGGAGCGCACTTGCTTGCGCGTGCACCGCATGCTCTACTGAAGGCGTCAGTGCACGATATCGTGCAGTTGTGACCCATCTAGAGCAAGGGCCTACGGCCCGGAGAGGCCATCGCAATGGCTAGCCCCTTCCCGATCGACACCATCACCCGCCCGCACGCGTTCATGCCCCTGAACGGCTGGACCAGGACGGCAACCAGAAGAAGAACCGCGACGGCATCCCCCAGTGGTCCGTGAACGTGCTGTTCACGCCGGACAAGGGCAAGCCCGAGGTCATCACCGTCACGGTTCCGTCGGCGGCCGAGCCGACCATCGTCCCAATGCAGCCGGCGATCTTCGAGGACCTGACCATCGGCTTCTGGCAGTCGGGCGACTCTGCTGGGGTCTACTTCCAGGCGAACGGAGTCACCCAGTGAACGCGGCTCGGCAGTTCAACCCGACCATCGTCGACGACGAAGGAAACGACCGCATGTCTCTCGCCAGTCGACTCCGGGCGCAGATCCGTCCCACGACGGGCGCAAACCTCGTGCACAAGCGGATCGACAACCTCTTCACCGCGACCCTGGACGAGTGGGCACGCGAGGGAGACGACCTGACTGTCGCTGCGCACAAGGCCATCAGTGCCGAAACGCGCGAGCTGCAGAAGCTCTGGGCGGCCGCACAGACTCGCGAGCAGCTCGAAGAGCTCACCGAGCGCGCGTTCTGCGCGTGGGGTCAGTTCAAGAACCCTGTCTTCCTACGCTTGAACGCGACGGAGACGCCCAGCGGATACGAGTTCTTCTACGCGACTGCACGCCTCGTTGCTGCACTCGGGTCCGCCTTCGCGAGCCTGGTCGACAGCTACCGCGCCTTCGACGAACTGGACGACTGGGCCCGCCTCCAGGCTCGTCGGGAGGGGTAGCGGTGACTCGGCCAGCGCAGGGGATTTCCCTGTTCCTCACTGAGGCTGAGACTGCCGCCGTCCTCAGGATCTCTCGCGCTCACCTCTCGAGGTTGGCTACGGAAGATCGCGCCCCACTGACTCCTGTGTACCTCACGGAGTCGACACGCCGGTACCGGCGAGGCGAAGTCGAGAAGCTGCTCGGATGCTCGCTCGAGGGCATCGACCTCGCAGCCTTGGTCCGAGGGAGCCGCGCAGCGTGAGCGTTAACAAGCACGGCAATCGCTGGCGGGCCATCGTGAAGGCGGGAAGGCAGTACGCGGGATCGAAGGTGTTCGATACACGCCGAGAGGCGGAGACCTGGGAGCGAAGGCAGAAAGCGCTCCTGTCCGGGAGCCCCGACCCTCGCGCGGGGCAGCAACGGATCGGCGTGTTGCTCGATCTGTGGGCGGCGGATCGTCCTGCCCGCGTGGCGGTGACGACGGCCCGCGCTGAGACGGCATTGCTGAAGTGGGTATCGCCCGCGCTGCGTGCCGTCAAGGCGAACGCTGTCTCGGCAGCCCTCATCGAAGCAGAGTTCACGAGGCTCGCACAGGCTGGAAAGGCTCGTGCTTCCATCGCACGGTTCCGCAACGTCTTGGGCTCGTTCTTCTCTTCCCTCGTACGGGATGGGGTCATCCCCGTTAGCCCCGTTCGCGGCGTCCGCATCCCCACAGCGGCCCGCGCGACGGAGGAAGTGCGTCCGTACTCCGAGGCGGAACTCATGGCTCGCCTCACGATCTGGCGGGCGCTGTCCCCTATCGATGCCGATACCGTCGCCTTCCTAGGCATGACAGCCCTGCGATGGTCCGAGGCACGAGCGCTGCGCGCCGGAGACCTCGTCGAAGTCCCGACACCCGCGATCAGGGTCGAGCGCGCTCAGCCCGAAGGTACCGCGGAGCCGAAGACCCCCAAGAGCGGGAAAGCCCGGCGCGTGCCCCTAGAAGACGCCGCGCTCGACATCGCGCGCAAGTGGGCCGCGGGTAAAGCTCCTTCGGACCGGCTGCTGCCACGTGTCCACGCCGGCGGGCTGCGGCTGCGCCTCGACTGGGGGAACACCTCGCAAGGACGCACGCTGCACGATCTCCGACACACGGCGATCACACACTGGCTCATCGCCGGTGTAGACGTGCAGAGCGTTCGCCAGTGGGCCGGGCACTCTGACCTGTCGATCACGTCGCGCTACGCGCACTGGGTCGGTGGAGACGCGGATGCCGCGGCTTTAGATCGCCTCAATCGTGCCCGCGGGGCACACCGGGGGCACACAGAGGAGCGGAAGGAGGAGTCCCGCGACGCTCAGTAGCCCCGGAATCCCCGGCTAGACTTGCCGGGCCAGCCTCTGTAGCTCAATGGAAGAGCAGTTCCGTCCTAAGGAAACGGTTGGGGGTTCGAGTCCCTCCAGGGGCACAACATATTTCTCCTCCCGACCAGGGGTTTATTTCAGAAAGCCTAACTAGTTTTGCGTTTTTGCCCGCTTTTTGCCCGCATTTGAGAACGCTATGAGCCGAAAACGGGGCAGCTTCGAGGGGCATCACGACCCTTCGTTCGACGTCTCAGAGCGACGAAATCGAGCGTTTCTGGTGGCGTTCGCCTCGTCGAAAAACTGAGCAATCTGCTCTCTGCGGTCACTGCGGTCGGGCGTAGCGGGTCTGCGGACCCGACGGCAGCGCCACCAGCGGCATCTGGCCGTTCAGTCGCGTCGCGACGGCATCCAGATCGTCGTCGAACAGATCGGCGTGGGTGTCCAGCGTCATCGCCGCCGACGCGTGCCCGAGCATCCGCTGCACGGCCTTCACGTTCGCGCCCGAGCTGATCGCGAGCGACGCGGCCGTGTGACGGAGATCGTGAGGGGTTACCCGCGGGATCGACGAATCGAACTCCTGCGCACGCCGTACCGCGTTCGCGAACCACCCCTTCGCCCCCGAGTTGCGCATGTGGTTGACCCCGTCGCCGAAGAGCAGCCCTTCGGGACCCTTGCCGGCGCACGCCTGCTCGATCATCGGAGCGAGACGCTCGGGATACGGGACCGAGCGCCGCTCGTGCGTCTTGGGCGTGCCGACATGGATCTCGTAGGCGATCATCACCGCGTTCTCCTCGATGACGAAGCGGCGGCGCAATCGGTTCACGCTGCGCACGCGCAGGCCCGTGGCCTCGCCCCATCGCAAGCCGCAGTACGCCAGCGTCAGGACGAGCGTCGGGTAGGCAGAGCACGCGGCCAGCGTCGCCACCTGGTCATGTGTGAGGTAGACGCGGCGCTTGCCCGGCCCATGCCGAGGAAGGTTGCGCACGTGGCGCGCCGGGTTGCTTGCGAGGCGACGATCGTCGATGGCGACGTCGAGGATGCCCGCGAGGATTCCGAGTGAGCGGATGACGACCGTGCGCGACTTACGGGTCGCGAGGTCTGACACCCAATCCTGGACTTCAGAGCGCCGGATCGACGAGATCTCCCGGTCGGCCCACACCGGGGCGACGTGGTTCTTCCACGCCTGCTCGAGCGTCATGTAGTACGACGGCTTCGACATCGGCGGCTGCTTTGACCGCAACCAGCTGTCGGCGAACATGCTGACGGGAACCCGCGATAAGGCCGGGTCGATGTACTCGCCCTTCGCCTTCGAGACGGTGACCATGGAGAGATACAACTTCGCTTCACGCATCGTCGTGAAGCCGCGCTTCTCCGCCTCGGTGCGATCGGGCTTGCGATAGCGCACGCGGTAGCGGCGACCGTTCACCGACTCGTACGGGGTGATGCTGCCCATCTCGACCTCCGCTCGTACCGGCTCGACGGTCAGTATCGGCCCAGTGTCGGACACTGCTTGGACGCCGTCAACGCCGCCGATGCCCGATGTGGATAGATGACGGAAGACGTCGTCAACTGGCGGTGGTGGAGGGCGCCTCCCTCCGACGCCGAGAGTGTAGCGCTCGGTCGCGCCTCCGTTCTCGCCGCCCACTCCTTGCAGACTGCGCGCTGGCGCGCTCCGCTTAGCAGCCGTTCGACGACGAGCACTGCGCCTCGCCCGATCGCTGGGGCGGCTGATTGTCGGGGCGGGGGCGGAGACTGATCTCAGCGATAGCGGCAGCGGTCAGATGGGCCAAGCGAAGATGAACGCGCCGCACAACTCGCGCGATGACCATTTCGAGCGACCAGACACTGATTCGTGCCCAATCACAGTAGCGAGGGAGCATGCGAGGTCCGGCCGCCCCCCTTGAAACGCTAAGCGCGGGACGTACTCGCCTCTCTCCGCGAAGCGGGCGAGGCGACTTGCTAGGGCTGCGGGCATGCGCCGCTGCTCTTCGCACGACACGTCGAGCCGGCACCTCTGTGATGCCATCGAGTTCTAGTCGAAGTAATCCTCGTCGAGCTCGACGATCTGCACTGTCTGCTTCGCTTGCACGCCTATACCGAATCGAATCATCAGTGAGGTGAGACGATCGCCGTCGATTAGGATCACGCGTGTCGGCACGGCGGCGGCGTATTCCGCGGCGCCGCCACTGAACCGGCCCGTGGTGATGAAGACGCCCCCGTCGGCCTTTCCGCTGAGCGCGCCCACGAAGCCCTGCACTTCGGGTCGACCTACGACGTTGTCGGCTGAGTACCGCTTGGCCTGAATGTATACCCGACTCAACCCAAGCGTGTCCTGATCGATGATGCCGTCGATCCCGCCGTCATTCGACGCCGAAGTGACCCTGGCCTGTCCTTCGGCCCCTCCATAGCCCATCGCCACGAGCAGGTCGACCACGGTTTGCTCGAAGAATGTCGGCGACTTCGTCATGAGCCGAGCGAGAAGCTCCGCGGCGACGTCAGCCTGAATCTGCTTAATTCCTTGATCGATGAGCTCCGCCGGGTCGAGTGATGCGACATCCTCGGTCGGCTCAATGGTCGCCTCGCTGACAGGGCGCGTCCGTCGGTAGCCTGTCACCACCTCGACGTCCGCACGGGACACGGCGGGGCGGGTGTCGAGCACTTTGCGTCCCAGAGCGCTGATGACGTAGTGCCCTCGCTCAGGGCGCGATAAAGCGCCCGCTCTGTTGAGATGAGAGATCGCCCATCCCACGCGGTTGGCATACATCGGCTGACCGGTTGTTAGCGTGATCTGACGCTCTGCGCTCGGAACTCCTGCTTCGTCCGCGGCGGCTTGGGTGATCTCGCCTCGGTCGCGCGTCGCGCCGTCGCTCATGACTCGAAGGATCGGTGCCATGAACTCATGCCACTTGGGGATCGACAAGTTCATTCCGTTCTATTCGTGGCAGGGCGCGGCCGGGGGCTCCGCGAGGGATCGATGGCTCGCCGGAGCGAGTGCAATTCTAATTTTCGACCGCCACCACAGTGTCGTAGAGGCCATAGTGACGCAGCCCTCCGTGCGACTCAATTCCCGTGTACTTGAGGGACGCGTCCTCGTAGCGGCGGAACGCGAACACGGCCTGGTTCATGTGTCCGGCGTTGAAGACGCCGAGCCCGACAAGCAGATTGAAGTCTTCGACGGTGAGCCCGGTCACCGCCCGGAACAGGTCGGGCTCAATCTTGGTGATGACGTCGTAGAGCGTGTTCTCGCGGTAGTCCGTCAGATACATGAACGCTGGGATCCGCGTCGCGAACTTGATCAGCTTCTCCTGGATCTGCTTGCGCTTGGACTTATATTCCTTCTCCTCGGCCGTGAGCTCCTTCTTCTCAGCCGGGGTTATGTCGTCGCCCCTCTCCTTCTTCGTTTTGCCGACCGACTCGCTCTTGTTCACCACCGTCTCGAAGATTGATGAGCCGAGAGCTCTAAAGCCCTCGATGTTCATGACCGCTTCGATCGCGGCATCCGACGACATGATCTTCTTAAGAGTGAGGTTGTCGACGTTGACGAGCATCGCCGACTCCCACTTGCGCGCCAGGAGCGTCGCCGAGGTTCCGGACATCGCGATGTCCAGGATGCCGGCCGCATCGACCTGAGTCATGTTCGAGCCGTCGTAGGCCAGCACCGGCAGGAACGACACGAGCTCTTCGACGGCACGCTCCGGGTTAGGGTTTTCGGGAGATAGTCCGCGCCCGTACTCGCTGATCTGACGCAGCGCGCGCGTCGGCGCGAAGTCGAAGACGAAGCACACCGGTTTGAGGATGGCCTCTTCGTTCGGATCGTCGCCGTTCGGGTTGCGGATCGTCCACGGCGACTGCACGCGGAACGCTGCCTGGAAATAGGTTTCGGGTGCTTGCAGGTTGCGCAGCATGAGGATCGACGACCACTGCGGCACGGTCACACCGGTCGTCAGCTTGCCGACCGTGAGCGTGATCGTCTTGGTGTCGTGTCCCCCACCGATCGCCTCGCGCACCGGCGGCAGCGCATCGAGCCCGACGCCGACGCCCGGCGCCGACACGTTGACCACCCGGTAGTCGTGCCAGAACGCGTTCTGCGGCTCAGCGAGCAGATTCGCCATGGCGGCGCACGAGGCGGTGCGCGGCAGCATCCAGAGCGAGTGCTGCAGATACGGCAGCAGCCGCGAGTCCGAGTACGGGAACGGCGGCCGTGTGCCGGCCTTCATCGCATCAACCTGCGTCGGCAGATAGCCGCCGCGGATGATGTCTAGCCACTTCTGCACGTCGTCCTTATGGACGAACTCCGCGTCCTCGCCGATTCCTTTCGCCTCGAAGAACGCGTTTAGGTCGAACTCGTCAAACTCGCCCTGGCTCGCGATCGCAATAAGCTCGTCGGGCATCTGGTACGTAAGCAGGCGCATCTCGGGCAGCGAGGCATACGGGTTGGGGTGGAGTGGATGCCGCACAGCGAAGTCCGCCTTCGCGCGCTGCTCATCGGTGTAGGTCCAGTTGAAGATCTGCTCTTCGATGAACCGGCCTTCGTTGAGCACCTTGAACGGAGTACCCGAGAGGTAGAGGTAGGCGCGCGCCTTGATCGGCACGAACGCGTCTTCGTCGCTGCCGCGCTCCTCGAGCTCTTCGGCGAAGGTCTCTTCGGCGGCAGTGAACTCGAGCGCCTGCTCCTTTTTACGGACGGCATCGTCTTCACCCTCGAACAGCTCCTTGGCCGTGTCTCGCCAGGCACCGAAGTGGTATTCGTCGAACACGACGAGATCCCAGGTCACGTCGGTCAGCCACCTGTGCTTGGCCTTGAAATTGCCGGCGGCGTCACGGCCCAGGAGATCCTGGAACGATCCGAAGAAGACAAGGGGCTGGTCGGGAGAGACGAACGTAGGATCCCCTCCGGTCTTGCGCGACAGGTACTGCCACCCGTCGAAGTCAACGTGGGTCCTGAGGTCTGTGTCCCACGCGTCTTCTACCGCAGGCTTGAACGTGACGACGAGTACACGCTTCGCGCCAAGCTTCTTCGCGAGCTGGTAGGTCGCGAAGGTCTTACCAAAGCGCATCTTCGCATTCCATAGGAACTCTGGGACGCCATCGTCGTCTTCGGCCCAGATCGACTGGTAGTAGTCGTGCGTCTTGTCGACCGCCGCCTGCTGTTCGGCGCGCATCGGGAAGTCGAGCGTTGGTGTGCCCTCGTAGGCCTTGTTCGCGCGCAGCTCGGCAATCGCGAGACGCACGTCTTCGACCGAGCAGCGCATCCACTCAAGCGTCGGGTTGGCGAACTTCTTTTGCTTCAACCGCTCGCGCACATCGAAGTCGCGGAACACCGTGCCGTCGGGTCGATCGGCTGGCTCGTCAAGCACAATCTCGAAGTTCTCGATCGCCGCCGTCTTAAGCTGCTGCGCGACCCGGGTCTTCACGTCTTTCGTCGTCTGCCCGACCTTGAGTAGTCCTGCATGCGCGTCGTCGGAAATGGAGTACGCGTAGATGCGCAGGCGAGCCGACTGCTTCTCGGGAAGGAGCTCGTCGACGGACCTAGGCATCGCCAAGCTCCATCGGCTTGATCTGCGACTCGATGAGCGCGATCTCATCCTCGCTCAGATCGTACTTCGCATAGAGATCCTCATCCGGCCACGCGCGCGAGAAGTCCTGCGCGGGCACGAACGCAAATGACCCGCGTGTGATGTTCTGCGTCAGCAATATCGCGGAGACAAGAAATCGCACAAACCGTGTGCGCAGATATGCCGCGGCGTTGCGGGCCTCGAGCTCGGATGAGAAGGGGCCGACGATGAGGTAGGACTCCGTGGCGACCGACTCTGGCGGCATGACCTCGATTCGAGACAGCACTCTCTTCCGCCCTGACTTGTCGGTCTGGCCCGCGTGCTCGCTGGACGTCTTCGACAGAAGAACTTTCCACCTGTCTACGAGCTCCCCACCCTTCGGGACATCTGCGCGGTGTACGCGGGCATCCCCGCCACTCGCGTAGAGATAGAGATCGCCAGCCGCCGAACCCGCATCGGCCGAGTCGATCCCGAAGGGCCTCCTGGCAGAGACCACCGCGGAGAGCGGGACATCCCTCTTCTCTTGCACTCTCTTTACGAGATTAAGCACCCGATTGTCACGGATGAACACGTCGAACTCGTCCAAGACTCTGTCAGCGGCGACTGACATGCCTCCGACTCGCGTCTCTACGTGGCACACCCCTGGATCATCGCGATCCCACAGGAAATAGCAGACGCCACCCGCTACATCGACGCCGGCGAAGGCCTCTCGGGAGTCTGGGTAGTCGACGAGCGCACGGAGCCGTCGGTCGCCGAGCATTGTCGCGCGGAAGTCATCGAGACCTTTCCCGCCTGAGAACCACTTTGACGGGATGATCATCGCGAGCAACCTCGGCTCCAGCCGCTTCGCCTGTTCAATGAAATGGTGATAGATCGGCATCGCACTCGACCCCGATCCGCCGCCATCGCTCAGTTGGTAAGGCGGGTTGCCGATGATGACGTCGAACTGCACGTCTGCTCCAAACATGCGCGCGAGCCGCGCCTTGATATCGGTGGTGTGAATGAAGGCGTATGCGTGCGTCTCGAGGTCGTCGGATCGCTCGTAGCCTGACTTACCCGCGCCGCAGTAGGCGCACCTGCCACCCGCCCATGTGTGCTCGGTTCGCTCGAACCAGATGTTGCCCCAATCACGGTCGAAGGAGGTCGCGATCGAGTGCGTGCCCGTCGCGTCCTTCGAGCAGTACACGCTCCGTCGCGCGAGCAGCGCCGTGAGTCGTGTGATCCCGACGCCATAGACCTGTTTCGTAAGGATGTGGTCTACCCGCTCCTCGAGCACAGGGATCTGCGATTCGAGACCGTCGGTCAGCCGCCTGGTGATCTCGCGGAGGAAGACCCCCGACTTTGTGAACGGATCAAGGAAAGTGACAGTCGGGTCCGACCAGATCGAGGCGCCATAGTTGGCCTCGGCCCACGCGACCTCGAGCGTGTCGAGCATCTGATTCGCGAGTTCGGGAGGGGTGAAAACCTCGTCGTTCGAGAGATTCGCGATGCATGTCAGCACGTCAGGATTGTGACCGCGGAGGGCGAACGACGCCTTGCCGTCGACAACCGGCGCGCTCAACCCGCGATCTCTTTCACGGTCATCGCGGCGTACGTCCGCACCGGCGTGAAAATCTCGTGCTCCTCGAACGCCTCGAAAAGCCCTACCGCGGCCGATGCGCGTTGGGTGAGGTCGTCGAGGCGAAAGTCACGGCGCTGGAACTTACCTCGTCCGAGGTATCCCCACTCCGGAAATAGAATCGCCTCGCCCGAGGCATCCGTCATTTTCAGGGCATTGCCCTGAACGACGTTCACCGAGAGGACCGCGAGAGCAGCTCGGTACCATTCGTTGCCCGCACTCGGCCCGAGAAAACGAACCAGAGTGGCCGCGAGATTATCGCGGCACTCGGCTACGTTGTCGGGCAGTAGCTCGATTCCATAGACACACATCAGTGCGAAGAGGGCGTAATGGCGCTTTTCGAAATCGCTTCGACCGTGCCGGGCCTGCACCGCGGCCAGCTTGCGCTCGAGGACCGGTAAGAGGAAGTTGCCTGATCCGCACGCCGGCTCTAGGAACCGCGAGTCGATGCGTTCGGTCTCTGACTTGACCAGATCGAGCATGTCGTCGACAAGCCAGCGCGGAGTGAAGACCTCGCCGTGATCGCTCACGCGCTGACGAGACTTAACGATTTGTTCCGCAGCATTGGCGCCTGAGCGCCGCGCTCCAAGTGTCGCCATCATGATCCCCGGCAAGACCCATTCTTTCTGCGACGGATCCGCTGTGGCCCGTGCAGCACCGACTCTAGCCGCTTCCGCGGCGAGCCGAGCCTAGCTTTGGGCTCATCCGACACCACCCGCGGGCAGCACCGCCATGGCGATCTGGATCGAGCGGGCCTACGATCGTCGCCGTGATGACCGCGGGCAGGGTCGTTTGACGCCTGGCGAGTTCGAGACCATCATGAACATGGCAACCGCCCTGGCGGCATGACTAGGCACTGTCACCCATCGGTGCAGCCGCCCCGCTGGCGCCCGACCAATAGCGCTGTTCCAGAGCGCCATCAAAGTGATCCGGGGAGCGATGACGAAGCTCGTATACGGCAAGGACCATCAAGTGGAGTTCCTGAGCGAGGCAGAGAAGCAAGAAGCGTTCGACTATCTGATCACGTCTACGGACATCGAGTTTCGCCACGAGCCGAACCACGAGTCGGGCGCCTGGGCTTCGGAGAAACGCATGCTCTTCTACTCTGTGGATGGCGTGCCTGCAGGTCTCGTACGGAATTGGACCGCGGGTGTCGGTCGCGTCGTCGGGCGCATCAACTGTGGCGAGCTCTACGACGAAGTATTTCCGCTGCGAGAGGCCCATCACTCCTGAGCAACTGCGTGCGCGAAACCGGGCACCCGCAGACCACCAAGGACTGCGTGAGCGCAGCCACCGCACTGCGACACGAACCGGCCGGCGACGTTTGCAATCCAGAGGTTGGTCTCATCTGGATTCCAGCCGCGGCCCTGAAGCGTTGACAGACGGCAAGACCGACCGCAGCTTGGACGTGTACAGGGCTTCACGACCCCCCTGACGTGCACGCCGCCCATAATGCGCCTTCCGCGACCCGACCATCGGCGCCACTTCAACCACCACCCAACGAAATAGACGATCAAACGATGCACGCAGGCACCGTTCGGTGAGGCCGTGATCCGAGCGTCATCCTGAAGCATCCCAGTGCAGGTACCTACACAGCATAAAAAGTGCTGGCCAGACTAGGAAATCGCTCGTACTCTGGCGCCATGCGCGGGGGCCTGCAGCGATGGAAGAGAGGCGCCGGATCCGGTGGGGTCGGGCGCGCAATCGACTACGCCGTCAAGGGAACCTGCGACGCTCATCTCCACCTCTCAACCGGATCCGACGCACTCGAGGTGTACAGCAACGCCGGCGATGCGAGCGTCACCCGGTACGTAGTGACGAATGGCGCCATCGCGGCCGATGAGCTGTCGGCGGATGCTCTCCGGGTGTGGCTCACCGGCCATGACCCGGTCACCGGCGAGGAGCGCGGAACCCAGCGGCTCAGCGCAGACGCCGACCTCTTGCTGGATGCGACACTCAACCATCCCAAGTCGTACAGCATCGCCGCCCTGCTGCATCCGGATCTGGCGACCGAGTTCGAGTCGCTGCAGGACCGCCTGCGCGACCGGATCCTGACCACCTGGCTCGACGAGCTCAACGCACGTCGCGGGCACGGCGGACTGATCCGGGAAGACATCACCCGCCTCGAGGTCGTCGAGCTCGACCACCGTCGCTCGCGCGCGCTCGACCCGCACGCCCACCGCCACCTTTGGCTGAACGTGAAGGTGCTCGGCGCCGACGGCAAGTGGTCCAATGTTGACTCGCGGGTCGCGATGAAGCTGCACACGCTGATCAACGCCGAGGGCGATCTCGCTGCGCGCACCGATCCACTGTGGGTTACAGCTCTTGCCCGCCATGGGTTCACGCTCGACGACGTCGGCGAGGTGGCGGAATTGGCGGCGGCGGTCCGGCCCTTCTCCCGTCGGTCGGCGCAAATCGAGGCGAACCGCGCCAAGCTCATCGCGGAGTGGAGCGCCCAGCACGGCGGCGCGAGCCCCAGCATCCAAGTCCTCACGCAAATCGACCGTCGTGCGTGGGCGATGTCGCGCCCCAACAAGCCCGCCAACCTCAACGAGCAGTCGTGGGAAGCCACCGTCCGCGACGAGATTGCAGGGCTCCTCCCCCGGCTCGCTCTCGATCGGGCGCCGGTTCCACTCGCCTCGACTTCACTCGACGCGCTCGACCTGGACCTTCTTGCGGAAGCCACTGTTGTTGATGCCGACGAGCGGTCCACCCGCTCCGGCGGCAGATTTAGTTCGTTCGATCTCCGCGCCGGCGCCGCGCGTGCTCTCTTACGCAGCGGCGTGATCGCGCGCCGGGATGAACTGACCGTCAAAGCGATCTCTTGTGAACGGTTCATGGTCCTGCCCTTGTATGAGCCAGCCGCACACGCAAAGACGGGCGCCACCTCCAAAGAGGGGCGCCCGTCCGCATCGCGGTAAATCAGCGGATCAGGGCACCGAGTAGCCCGCTGCACGGAAGAGCTCGTACCACTCTGGGCGCGTCAGCGGCAGGTCGGAGCCCAGGGCAGCGGACTGCACGCGCGCCGGCGTGGTGGTGCCGAGCACGACCTGCATGTTGGCGGGGTGGCGGGTGATCCAGGCGACGGCGATCGCCTCGGCCGGCACCTCGTACTTCTCGGCCAGCCGATCGACCACGGCGTTGAGCTCCGGGTAGCGGTCGGATCCGAGGAAGGGACCGTCGAAGAACTGCGCCTGGAACGGCGACCATGCCTGGATGGTGATGTCGTTCAGGCGGCAGTAGTCGACGATGCCGTTGTCGCGGACGATCGACTGGTCGAGACCCTGCATGTTCGCGGCGACGCCCTGCGCGATCATCGGCGCGTGCGTGACCGACAGCTGCAGCTGGTTGGCGACGAGCGGCTGGGTGACGTGCTTCTTGAGCAGCTCGATCTGGGCCGGGGTCTGGTTCGAGACGCCGAACGCACGGACCTTGCCCGCTGCGTGCAGCTCGTCGAACGCCCGCGCGACCTCCTCGGGCTCGACCAGGGCATCCGGGCGGTGCAGCAGCACGATGTCGAGGTAGTCGGTGCCAAGCGCCTCGAGCGATCCCTCGACCGAGCGGATCAGGTGCTCGTACGAGAAGTCGAAGTACGGACCGTCCTTCACGATGCCGGCCTTGGACTGGATGATCCACTGCTCGCGCTCGGACGCGCTGAGCTTCAGCGCCTCGGCGAACCGACGCTCGCACCCGTGCTGCGCGCCCGCGCCGTAGATGTCGGCGTGGTCGAGGAAGTTGATGCCGGCGTCGCGCGCCGTGCTGACGAGGGTGCGCACCTCGTCGTCGGTCTTGTCCTGGATGCGCATCAGGCCGAGGACGATGTTCGACGCCTCGATCTCAGTCCCGGGCAGGGTGAAGGTCTTCATTGTTCTTCTCTTCTTCAGACGGATCGGCAGATCGCCGGATCAGGCGGACAGGCGGGCGACCTGCTCGGCGGTGAGCTCGAGCTCGGCCGCCGCGGCGGAGTCGCGGATGCTCTCGGGGCGCGAGGCGCCGGGGATCGGGATGACGACCGGCGCGAGCGCCAGCTCCCACGCGAGGGCGACCTGGTGCACGCTGGCCCCGGTCTCGTCAGCGACCTCCTGGAACGCGCCGTGGCGATCCGCGAGATCCTTCGCGCTGCGGATGCCGCCGAGCGGCGACCACGGCAGGAACGCGATATCGAGCGCGGCGCAGTGCTCGAGCTCGCCGAGGCTCGACCGGACGGCCGGCGAGAACTGGTTCTGCACCGACACAAGACGCCCGCCCAGGATCTCGCGCGCCTCGTCGATCTGCGCGACGCTCGCATTCGAGATGCCCGCCATGACGATGGCGCCCTCGTCGAGGAGATCGCGGATCGCGCCGATCGAGTCGGCGTACGGCACCGACGGGTCCGGGCGGTGGAACTGGTACAGACCGATCGCGTCGACCCCGAGCCGGCGGGCCGACTCCTTGGCCGCGCGCGCAAGGTAGGCCGGGTCGCCGTTCTGCGTCCACGAGCCGTCGCCGGGGCGCAGGTGCCCGCCCTTCGTGGCCACCAGCACCTCGTCGGCCGGGGCGCCGTAGCTGCGCAGGGCGCGGGCGATGAGGTCTTCGTTGTGGCCGACCTCGTTCGCGTCGCGGTGGTACGAGTCGGCGGTGTCGATGAGGGTGACACCGGCGTCGAGCGCCGCGTGGATCGTCGCGATCGCCCGAGCGTCGTCGGGCCGGCCTTCGATCGACATGGGCATCCCACCGAGGCCGATGGCCGAGACGGAGCGACCGCCAATGGTGCGCTGCTGCATGTGCTCTCTCCTTCGGAGTGTGCGTGCGGCTCCCGTAGCCGCGTGTTCACTCTAGGAACGGATAATCTAGAAGTCCAACAGTTGTGAGTTCTGGGATTGAGAAGCGGAGGGCATGGATGGATCTGCGTCAGATGGAGTATCTGCTCGCGGTCGCCGAGGAGCGTCACTTCACGCGCGCCGCCGAGCTCGCCGGCATCTCGCAGTCCGGCCTGTCGTCGGCGATCCGCAGCCTCGAGGAGGAGCTCGGCACACCACTGTTCGACCGCACCACTCGCCGCGTCGAGCTCACGGAGGCTGGCCTCGCCCTGCTCCCCCACGCGCGCCAGCTGCTCGCGCAGGCCGCCAGCGCCCGCGATGCCGTCGTCACGGCCAGCCGCGAGGTGACCGGATCGCTGCGCATCGGCGCCGAGCAGTGCCTCGGCTTCGTCGACGTGGTCGCGCTGCTCGAGCGCTTCCACCGCCGTCACCCGCGGGTCGAGACGCACTTCACCCAGGCCGGATCGCGCGACCTCGTCGCCCTCACCCGATCCGGCGACATCGATGTCGCCTTCGTCGCGACCACGAAGCACCTCGGCGCGCTCCCCCAGCGCACCCTCGGCGAGGAGTCGCTGGTGCTGCTCGCGGCGCCGGGTCATGCGCTCGCCGGCGGGGCGGCGAACCGGCAGGAGGTCTCCTGGCGGGCCCTGGAGGGGCAGGATTTCATCGACTTCACCGCGTCGTGGGGCGTGCGCGAGCTGAACGACGACATGCTCGCGGCGCAGGGCGTGAGCCGGCGCGTGCGCTGCACGGTGAACGACGTCCACACTCTGCTCGACCTCGTCGCCCGCGGCCTCGGCATCGCCATCGTGCCCCGTCACGTCGCCGCGAAGCCCCAGGCGGCGCCGCTGCGGAAGCTCGCCCTACCGAAGACGCCCGGGCTGTCCTGGACCGTCTCGGTGGTCTCGGCCGCGCGCGAGCGCGTGGACGCCCCCGCCACCCACCTTCTGGAGCTGCTCACGGACGCCACCGCACCAGAGCCCCGCGCGCTCACCGCCTGACGGCGCGGGCGGTCCCGCCGGCTACGGCTACGGGGCCGGCGGCGAGAGCAGTTCGACGAGCTCGTCCTTCGAGAGGCGCGAGTATCCGCGACGCTGCTCGTCGCGCGCCCGCGCGCGCAGCTGCGACACGGTGAGCGACGTGAGGCTCGACGCGTCGAACGGCGCGACGGCGGACTTCGGCGCGCGGCGGTGCGGCGCGCTTTCCCGCGCGACCGACGGTGCCGGCTCATCGATCCGCCCCTGCTCGACGATCTCAGGCGTGTGCTCGGGGGCGGCGGATCCTTCGACGGCCTCCGTCGGCTGCGGCGGTTCGGCCGCGGCCGTTGTGACCGGCTGGATCCCCTCAGGCTTGTCCTTCTTCGCCGCCTTCTTCGCCCCAGCCTTGTTCTCGGTCTTCTTCGCGGCAGCCTTCTTCTCGGCCTTCTTGTCCGCCTTCTTCGCGGCGGCCTTCTTCGCGGCGGCCTTCTTCTCCGCTTTCTTCTCGGCCTTCGCGGCGGCCTTCCTCTCGGCCTTCGCGGCAGCCTTCGCGGCGGCCTTCTTCTCGGCCTTGCTCGCGGCAGCCGCGGCCTTCTTCGCGTCCTTCTTCGTCAGCGTCGGCGCGGGCGGGGCGCCGTCTACGTCGGAGGTCGTCTTCTCGGCCTTGCCGGCCTTGATCTTCTTCGCCACGGGGGCTCCCTCTGTTCGCGTCGGCGGGCGTCAGCCGCGGGTGCCGCTGTGGCGGCATAGTACCGAGACTGGGGGACGAAGTGTCGGGCTCCGGCGCGCAGACGGTGTCACGCCGCGAGGGCGAGGTACGGCTCCCAGCGCGGATCGGCTCGCTCGACACCGCGGACGGTCCAGGCCGTCCCGTGCGGCGGACGGGGTGTGAGCAGCAGGTCCCAGCCCATCTCCTGCGGGGTGCGATCGCCCTTGACGTTGTTGCAGCGCAGGCAGCAGGCCGCGAGGTTCTCCCACGAGTCGGCGCCGCCGCGCGAACGCGGCAGGATGTGGTCGATGGTCGACGCCGCCTTCCCGCAGTACGCGCAGTGGTTCGCGTCGCGCCGGAGCACTCCCCTGCGGGTCACCGGCATCCTGCGCGAGGTGGGCACACGCACGTAGCGGGTGAGCACGATCACCGCCGGACGGTCGTACATCGCGGTGGTGCCCCAGACGGGCAGCTCCTCGTCGTGTTCCACCACCGTGGCCTTGTCGCTCATCACAAGCACCAGGGCTCGTTTGAACGAGACCACCGCGAGCGGCTCGTATCCCGCGTTCAACACCAGCGTGCGCATCACATGTCCTCAAGGTCGGCCCCGGACGGCTTCCGGGGTTCACGAACTGCCTTCGCGAGGGAATCAGCGGTGTGCAGAGACGAGAAAAGGCGCCGTCTGGACAGACAGCGCCTTCGGGTCCGCGGCGGAACCGCGGCTCGTGTGCACAGGATGGAAGAGGGAGTGATGCCGAAGCACGTGACGCCCGAGCGCATCCATGGTTCGGATGCGAGGTATTCGCTTCATCGGCCTTCTCCTTCCCTGATCTCCTGGCGGCGACGGGATCAGGGTAGCGCGCGGATGCGGCCGCGGGGCCCAACGGCGGCCGAATTCTCGGGGATACGCCACAAGGCCCGCACCGAGTGGTGCGGGCCTTGTGTGGGAAACGCCGATCAGATCAGAGCGGCAGCACGTACAGCGGGTTCACGAGGCCTCCGTTGACGCGGATCTCGATGTGGAGGTGCGGGGCCGACGACGCGCCGGTCGAGCCGACGTAGCCGATGACCTGACCGCGCGAGACGGTCTGGCCGGGGCTGACCGCGGCCGACGACATGTGGGCGTTTCGCACCTCGACGGCGCTACCGTCGACGGTCGAGTTGTAGCGGACCATCAGGCCGTAGCCGCCGGACCAGCCGGACGAGGCCACCACACCGTCGGCGATCGCGTAGATCGGAGTGCCGCTGCCGATGAGCATGTCGAGCCCGTCGTGCGTGGCCTGGCTGTGGCCGGCGCCGAGGCTGTCGCCGAGACGGTATCCGCCGGGCAGCGGAGCGCCGAAGCCACCCGACGAGATCGGGATGTTCGCGGGATCGACCGCGGCGACGGCGGCGCCGCTGCTGTAGGTGCGAGCGGCGGCGGCTGCCGCAGCTGCCGCGGCGGCGGCGGCCTTCTTGGCGCGCTCGGCCGCTTCCTTCTCGGCGCGCGCCTTCTCGAGCTCCTCCGGCGTGGTGGCCGTGTAGGCGGAGCCCGCGAGCGTCTGCGTCTGGACCTCGGACGCCACGACCATGGACTGCGCCGAGTCGGTGGCGACGTCGTGGACCGTGAGGGCCTCGCCGTCGGACTGGATGGCCGCGTACGCCGGGAAGGCGACGCCGGCGATCAGGGCGCCGACCGCGGCCACCGTGCCGAGCGCACGGAGGGGGCGGATCTTCGGCGCCCCCGCACGGCGGGCCTCACGCTCAGCGCGACGGATCGCGGAGCGGACCTGGCCGGTGCGGATGGTGGGGGTGCGGGGCGTCGTCTTGACGAGACCCGTCGAGTTGTCCGCGTCGGATGGCACGGAAGTTGAAGCGTTTTCAGACAAGGGATCCTCCATCGCCACGCGGTTCGGGCCGCCGGCTCGTCAGCACTGGTTTGTCGGGGCACACAGTGTGCGATCCGTGGAAATGACGAGCCGTTGAGGCGATTTCCCACGGAGCCGCCCAAGGAGGGGTCGCCCCGGGCTTCACCCGACACTACGGGAAGGTAACGGAATTGTCACGCCCGGTTTTCCCTATGCCCCTGGGGATCCCCGGGGAGCTTCCTGGGCGTCAGACGATGCGCTCGTCCACCAGGAAGATGTGCGATGCCAGATCGACGGGCAGCTCGAGGCCCTCCTCGTGGCCGTCGATCTGCACGAGCACGTATCCCTCGCTGTAGCGGAAGTCGCCCTCCGCGCCCGGGACGACGCCGGCGGCGCGCAACTGCTGCAGCAGATCCGGATCGACCTGGGCGGGCTCGGCGAGGCGACGGACGGTGCCGCGGATCGGGCCGCCGGCCGCGTCGAGACACTTCACCAGACCGATCACACCCTCGTCGAAGATGCGCATCGTGGCGCCGCCCAGCTGGTCGAGACCCGGGATGGGGTTGCCGTAGGGGGATTCGGTGGGGTGGCCCAGCAGCTCGACGAGGCGACGCTCGACCTGCTCGCTCATCACGTGCTCCCAGCGGCACGCCTCTTCATGGACGAAGGCCCAGTCGAGGCCGATGACGTCCGAGAGCAGGCGCTCGGCGAGACGGTGCTTGCGCATGACGTCGATCGCCTTCTGGCGCCCGTCGAAGGTCAGCTCGAGCCGGCGGGCGTCGCCGACGACCACGAGCCCGTCGCGCTCCATGCGCCCCACGGTCTGCGAGACGGTGGGGCCGGAGTGACCCAGCCGCTCCGAGATGCGCGCGCGCAGCGGCACGATGTTCTCCTCTTCCAGCTCGAGGATCGTGCGGAGGTACATCTCGGTGGTGTCGATCAGGTCGGTCACACAGGCAATCCTAACGAGCCCCGCTGTCACGGGAGGCGTTCCTCCTGGGCGATCGACAGGCGCCGGCGCCCCTCGCCACCCGCGCCGTGCGCCGTCGTCGATCGGCGTCATGAGTTCGCGGCGCTGAGCGGGCCAGAAGTAGGCTGAGGGCCATGACGCTCACGATCCCCGCCGACCTTCTGCCCGCCGACGGACGCTTCGGCTGCGGCCCGTCCAAGGTCCGCGCGGAGCAGATCGAGGCCCTCGCCGCCGTCGGCTCGTCGCTGCTGGGCACCTCGCACCGCCAGGCGCCCGTGAAGAACCTCGTCCAGAGCGTCCGAGAGAACCTCTCGGACCTGTTCCGCCTGCCCGACGGCTACGAGATCGTGCTCGGCAACGGCGGCTCGACGGCGTTCTGGGACGCGGCCGCGTTCGGCCTGATCGAGAAGCGCAGCCAGAACCTCACCTTCGGCGAGTTCGGCAGCAAGTTCGCCGCCGCCGCCTCGGCCCCCTGGCTCGAGGCGCCCGATGTGCGTAAGGCCGCCGCCGGCTCGCTCATCGCGGCCGAGTCCACCGTGGGCGTCGACGTCTACGCCTGGCCGCACAACGAGACGTCCACCGGCGTGGCCGCGCCCGTCACCCGCGTGCGCGGCGACGACGGGGCGCTCACGGTCATCGACGCGACCAGCGCGGCGGGTGGCATCGACGTCGACATCGCCGAGACCGACGTCTACTACTTCGCGCCGCAGAAGAACCTCGGCTCGGACGGCGGCCTCTGGTTCGCCGCGATGTCGCCGGCCGCGATCGAGCGCATCGAGCGCATCGCCGCGTCGGGTCGCTACATCCCCGACTTCCTGAGCCTGAAGCAGGCCGTCGACAACTCGCGCCTGCAGCAGACCCTCAACACCCCCGCCCTGACGACGCTGCACCTGCTCGACAGCCAGCTGTCGTGGATCAACGGCAACGGCGGCCTGTCGTGGGCCGCGGCCCGCACGGCCGAGTCGTCGGGCGCCCTGTACGAGTGGGCCGAGGCCTCGGCCGTCGCGACGCCGTTCGTCGCCGACCCGTCGCACCGCTCCCCCGTTGTGGCCACGATCGACTTCGACGAGTCGGTCGACGCGGCGGCGATCGCCAAGACGCTGCGCGCCAACGGCATCGTCGACACCGAGCCCTACCGCAAGCTCGGCCGCAACCAGCTGCGCGTGGCCACCTTCGTCTCGATCGACCCGGAGGACGTCCGCCAGCTGATCCGCTCGATCGACTTCGTGCTCGAGAACAGCTGATCTCACCGCTTCACGAAGCGCCCTCGGCTCCGGCCGGGGGCGCTTTCGTCGTTGCACCGCGAATTCGGAAGGCACGTCCAGATCGGCTCGCTACTGCGCCCGCGCGTGCCGCGGATCCACCGGCCTGTCAAATCGGCCGACGGCTTCCGAGGGCCCGCCGGATCCCCCGTATCGTCGAGGCTTTGGCGTCGCCGCCCCCGGGCGGACGGTCGCCGTACGCAGCGAACGAGACGATACGAAACGAGTGATGATCGTGCACCGGACCCCCCGGAAACCCCCGACTGATCTGCCCTCCGCCCCCTCCCCCGCGGGGGCCGCCCCCTCGGGCGCACGGCAACGGCGCCCCTCGCGCCGCCTGCGCGTGGACGACGTCCTGGTCGTGAAGCGCTCCCGGACACGCACCGCGATCTCGGGCACCGTCGTCGGCAACTTCATGGAGTGGTTTGACTTCGGCATCTACGGCTACCTCGCCGTCACCATGACCGCCGTCTTCACCGAGGGCCTCCCGCGGGAGGCCGGGCTGCTGCTGACGCTGTTCGGCTTCGCGGTGTCCTTCCTGGTGCGCCCGCTCGGCGGGGCGATCCTCGGCCCCCTCGGCGACCGGATCGGCCGTCAGAAGGTGCTGTTCGCGACGATGGCGATGATGGCCGCGGCCACGGCCCTGATCGGCGTGCTGCCCTCGGCCGCGCAGATCGGGCTCTGGGCGATCCTGCCGCTGTACGCACTGAAGATGATCCAGGGCTTCTCGACCGGTGGTGAGTACGCCGGGGCCACGACCTACGTCGCCGAGTTCTCGCCCGATCGCCGCCGCGGGTTCTGGACGTCCTGGCTCGACGCCGGCTCGTACCTCGGCTTCGCCGCTGGCGCCTCGACCGTCGCGATCACGACGGTGGCCGTCGAGACCCTCTCCGGCCCCGGGGCGATGACCGAGTACGGATGGCGCATCCCGTTCCTGATCGCGCTGCCGCTGGGCGCCGTCGCCATCTGGTTCCGGTCGCGGATCCCCGAGACCCCGGCCTACGAGGTCGCCGACGCCTCCGGCGAGACCACGCCGGACGCCCAGGATCCGCTGGCGCGCCACGGTCTCGTCGGCATCGTCCGCCACCACTGGCGTCAGCTGCTCATCGCGATGGCGATCGTCGCGGCGACCAACTCGGCCGGCTACGCGCTGACCAGCTACATGCCGACGTACCTCGAGAACGAGGTCGGCGTCTCGAACCTCGTCGCGGCGATGGCCACCGTGCCCGTGCTGATCGTGCTCGCGGCCGCCCTGCCGCTGGTGGGTCGCCTCTCGGACCGCATCGGGCGCAAGCCCGTCTACCTCGCCGCCTCGGTGTCGACCGTGCTGGTGATGGTTCCCGCGTTCGCCATCATGCAGGTCGGCGAGCTGTGGGCGATCATGATCGCGCTGACGCTGACCATGGTGCCGGTCGCGCTCTGGGTGGGCCCCTCGGCCGCCGCCCTTCCCGCCCTGTTCCCGACCGCGTCGCGCTTCGGTGCGATGGCCGTCGCCTACAACCTCTCGGTCTCGCTGTTCGGAGGCACGACTCCCCTGTTCAGCGAGTGGCTGATCCAGGCCACCGGCAACGCGTTTATGCCGGCGTTCTACATCATGTTCTTCGGCGTGATCGCGGGCCTGGCGGTGCTGACGATGCGCGAGACCGCGCGCCGGCCGCTCATCGGATCGGTGCCCGCCGTCGAGACCCCGGCCGAGGCCGCCCAGCTGGTCGCGACGCAGGATCGGAATCCGCTCATCGACACCCGCACGATGCCGCTGGATCTCCTGCCCACCGCCGACCGGGACGCGCGCGAACCCGTCAGCGTCTGACGGATGCAGAACGGCGCCCCGGATATCCGGGGCGCCGTTCTGCGTGTGCGAGAGGGTCAGTCCTCTTCGTCGTCGTCGTCTTCGTCGTCGTCGTCTTCGTCTTCGTCGTCGTCTTCGTCTTCGTCTTCGTCGTCGTCCGAGTCTTCGTCGTCGTCCGAGTCGTCGTCGTCTTCTTCGTCGTCGTCGTCCGAGTCGTCACCGTCCTCGTCTGAGTCGTCATCGTCGTCCGAGTCGTCACCGTCCTCGTCTGAGTCGTCATCGTCGTCCGAGTCGTCGTCGTCCGAGTCGTCGTTCTCGTCGGGGTCGTGCGCGTCGATGTCGACGCCGTCGACGTCACCCGCGTGCAGGATGTCCACGTCGCGGTCGTCGACGAGGTCATCGTCGAAGTCGTCGTCCTCGTCGTCGTGGTGCTCGTCCGCGGCGGCGTCGCCGGTCGGCTCGCCCGCCGCCTCCGCCGCAGCGGCCGCGGCCTCCGCGGCGGCGGCCTGCGCGACCTGGTACTCCTTCAGGCGCACGGCCCACGGCACCCACTCCGGGGCGAGCAGCGCGTCGTCACCCGGCAGCAGCTCGACCTCCAGGACGGTCGGATCGGATCCCTCCACGACCGCGAGCGTGACCGTCCAGAACCAGCCGGGGTACCCCAGAAGGGTGTTCTCGAACCGCAGCGAGACGGCGCCGCCGCGCTCGACCGAGTACCCGGCGGCGGGGCCGACCGTCGACGCGGGGGTGATCTCGTGCAGCGCCGCCAGAGCGAGGTCGTGCGCCTCGAGCAGCCGCTGATCCGGCTCCGGAAGCTCCTCCGGTTCGTCGGCGACCTGCTCCGTCTCGGCCTCGGCGGCTTGCTCGTCTCCGTGCTGATCCGGCTCGACCGCCGGCGCCTGCTCGGAGTCGGCCTCCGCGGCCTCGGGCTCGTCGACCTGCTCGGGCTCGACGCCCTCCGGGGCCTCGGGCTCCCGGGGCTCGATCTGCTCGGTCACCTCGGACACCTCGGCCTCCTCGGCGAACTCCTGCGACTCAGACATCGATCTCCTCCGCGACCTTGCGCAGCACGGCTGCGATCTTGCGGGCGTGCGCGCTGGACGGATAGTGACCACGGCGCAGGTCACCGCCCATGCCGTCGAGGAGCTTCACGAGATCCTCGACGATGATCGCCATGTCGTCCGCTGACTTGCGCTTGGCCTTCGCCAGGCTCGGCGGGGCGTCGAGCACCCGCACCGACAGCGCCTGCAGGCCCTTGCGGCCGTCGGCGACGCCGAACTCGAGGCGGGTGCCCTGCTTGGGCGCGGGCGTGCCTTCGGGCAGCGCACTGGCGTGGAGGAAGACGTCCTGCCCGTCATCGGCGCTGATGAAGCCGAAGCCCTTGTCCTCGTCGTAGAACCTGACCTTGCCGGTGGGCATTGCGAACCTCGGGATGCTGGGGGAAAACGTATGCGGGATCAGGGGGATCCCGCCCCTCCAGACTAGCCCCCGCGCGCATGCCACTAGTCTGGGGACGATGACCACGAACAGCCCCGCGGATCCGCCGGTGCGCCGGATCGATCGCATCCTCGCCTTCATGGCTCTCGGGATCGCGATCGTCTCGGTGATCTGCTTCGTCGCCATCATCGTGTCGACCGCGCTGGGCATGGGGCACGCCGACTACCAGGTGGGCATCTGGCCGGTCGTCGGGGCCTTCCCCCTGTTCGGCCTGCCGATCGCGTTCCTGATGATCCTGACGCTGCTGATCATGACGTTCATCCGGAAGGGCAGGGCCGGCCGGCCCTGACCGGCGCCCCTGCGATCCGAGCGCCGTGAACACCGTCGACACACGCGCTTTGGCCGAACGGCTGCCGCTGGCCGCCGATGCCGAGCTCGCCGCCCTGTTCGCCGCGCGCCGCGTCTCGGCGAGTGCCAACTGGCACGACTTCTTCGACGCCGCCGAGGCCCTGCTGGCGCCCGAGTCGATCGCGCGGGCTGTCGCCGAACTGCCCCGCGACGTCCTGGCCGATCTGGCCGCGGCGTCCGGCCCCGAGCGCCTGGGGCTGACGGATCCCGATGGCGCCCCCTATGCCGTGGTGCGCCAGGCTCTCGGCGAGGCGGTTCCGACGCGGACCCCGCCCCGGGTGCCCGAGGCGGCGAGTGAGCTGGACGCCGCCCATGCGGCCGAGCGCGCCTTCACCACGACCTCCTCGCTCGCCGATCTGCTGCTGCTGGCGCTGCGGACCCCGCTGGTCCGGGTCGGCACCGGCGCCGTCGGCGCGGCCGACAAGCGGCGTATGGCCCAGGACGAGATCGTGCGCGACGCCGACGAGGCCGACGACCTCGTCGCCCTGGCCGAGGCGACGGGCCTCCTGGCGGGCGCCGAGCGCACCTGGCTCGTGACGCCCACGGGAGCCGACTGGGTGCGCACGTCCAGCGGCGAGCGCTGGGCGCGTCTGGCCACCGCCCTCCGCGCCGCGCTGCCCGGGGGCCTCCGCACCCCCGAGGGAGGCTGGATCGATCCCGCCCTGTGGCCCGACGCGTATCCCCTCGCCGAGGGCTGGCGCGCGCGTGCCGAGCGCTGGGTCCGCCTGATGGCGCTGGCCGGGCTGGCGACCGAGAAGGGGACGGAGCCCGCGTGGGCGACGCCGCTGCGGGAGGGGCGCGACGCCGATCCCACTCCCCTGGTGACGCTGATGCCGCACGAGGTCGACAAGGTCTTCCTCCAGAACGACCTCACCGCGATCTCACCGGGCCCGCTGGCGCCCGGCCTCGACGTGCGCCTGCAGAGCATCGCCGTGCGCGAGTCGCACGCGCAGGCGTCGACCTACCGCTTCACCGAGGCCTCCATCGCGGCCGCGCTGTCGGCGGGCGAGTCGGCCGACACCATCCTGGGCTTCCTGAGCGACCTCTCGCTCACCGGGGTGCCCCAGCCGCTCGAGTACCTGGTGCAGCGCACCGCCGACCGTCACGGCCTCGTGCGCGTCTCGCTCGAGCCCGACAGCGGGCACACCATCGTGTCCAGCCGCGACCACGGCCTGCTCGAGACGATCGCGGTCGACCAGGCGCTGCGCGCCCTCGCCCTGGTGCCGGACGGTCGGATGCTGCGCACCAGGGCCGCCCGCGAGTCGGTCTACTGGGCCCTGGCGGACGCGAAGTACCCGGTCGTCGCGCTCGACGAGCAGGGCGCCTCCGAGACGCTGGATCGGCGCCGGGTCGCCCCCTCCGCGCCGGCACCGGATCCCCAAGCGCGCTACGCGACGCTGCTCGAGGTGCTGCGCGGCGCCCACGGCGGCGACGCGGATGCCGCCTGGCTCGAGCGCGAGCTCGAGACGGCGGTGCGCGGCAAGGCGGTGCTGGAGGTCGACGTCGCGCTGCCCGACGGCTCGACCCGCACGTTCCTTCTGGAGGCGACGGGCCTCGGCGGGGGTCGCCTGCGCGGCCGAGACCGCGCGGCGGATGTCGAGCGCACGCTGCCGGTGAAGAGCATCACCGCGATCCGTCCGGCCTGATCCAGAACTGATCCGCGATCCCGCTCGGTGTGACACGCCGCCCGGGGCCCGTCGCGCGGCGGTAGACTCGTCCGTTATGGCTGATGGCCCCCTGATCGTCCAGAGCGACCGCACTGTGCTGCTCGAGGTCGCGCACCTCGACGCCGAGACCGCGCGCCACGAGCTCGCGATCTTCGCGGAGCTGGAGCGCGCCCCCGAGCACATCCACACCTACCGGATCACCCGTCTGGGGCTCTGGAACGCGCGCGCGGCTGGCCACACGGCCGACGACATGCTGCAGACGCTCGACCGCTGGTCGCGCTTCCCCGTGCCGCCCTCCGTGTCGGTCGACATCCGCGAGACCGTGAACCGCTACGGCCGCCTGACGATCCGCCGCGGCGACGAGGGCGAGCTGCTGCTCACCTCGACCGACCGCGCCGTGCTCGCCGAGGTGTCGCGCAACAAGCGCATCGCGCCGCTGCTGCTCTCGCAGCCGACCCCCGACACGTACGTGATCGACGCGTGGGCGCGCGGTCACATCAAGCAGGAGCTGCTCAAGATCGGCTGGCCCGCCGAGGACCTCGCCGGCTACCGCGACGGAACGCCGCACCCCATCGCCCTGGAGGAGGACGACTGGACGCTGCGCCCGTACCAGGCCGAGGCCGTCGAGAAGTTCCGTGAGGGCGGATCGGGCGTCGTCGTTCTCCCCTGCGGCGCGGGCAAGACCCTCGTCGGAGCGGCATCCATGGCCGCCACCAAGACGACCACACTGATCCTCGTCACCAACGCCGTCTCGGCGCGCCAGTGGCGTGACGAGCTGATCAAGCGCACCACCCTGACCGCCGAGGAGATCGGCGAGTACTCGGGGCAGGTGAAGGAGGTCAAGCCGGTCACGATCGCGACCTACCAGATCCTCACCGCGCGCCGGAAGGGCGAGTACCCGCATCTCGCGCTGCTGGACGCCCTCGACTGGGGCCTCATCGTCTACGACGAGGTGCACCTGCTGCCGGCGCCGGTGTTCAAGCTCACCGCCGACCTCCAGGCGCGCCGCCGCCTCGGCCTCACCGCGACGCTCGTGCGCGAGGACGGTCGCGAGGGCGACGTGTTCAGCCTCATCGGACCCAAGCGGTTCGACGCCCCGTGGAAGGAGATCGAGGCCCAGGGCTTCATCTCCCCCGCCGCCTGCTACGAGGTGCGCGTCGACCTCCCCGCCTACGAGCGCCTCGAGTACGCCGCGAGCGCCGACGAGGATCGCTACCGGCTCGCCGCCACGGCCCCCGCCAAGACCGACGTCGTGCGCGAGCTGATCGCGAAGCACAAGGGCGAGCAGATCCTGGTCATCGGCCAGTACCTCGAGCAGCTCGACGAGCTCTCCGAGGCCCTGGACGCCCCCAAGATCACCGGCGCGACCCCCGTCAACGAGCGCGAGCAGCTGTTCAACGCGTTCCGCGCGGGCACGGTCGACGTGCTGGTCGTGTCGAAGGTCGCGAACTTCTCGGTGGATCTGCCGGAGGCATCCGTCGCGATCCAGGTCTCCGGATCCTTCGGATCGCGCCAGGAGGAGGCCCAGCGCCTCGGCCGCCTGCTCCGCCCCAAGCAGTCCGATCACACGGCGAGCTTCTACACGATCATCGCCCGTGACACCGTCGACCAGGACTTCGCGCAGAACCGTCAGCGCTTCCTCGCCGAGCAGGGCTACTCGTACACGATCCTCGACGCCGAGCGCCTGGCGGCCTGATCCGCCGACGACGATCCCGTAACGTCCGCCGAAAGGGGGATGTGAAGGGGATCGCCGTGTGCGGACAATAACCAGTGTGAGCACTGCCACCGCACCCACCGAGACCGACCCCGGCCCCGCACCGGCCGCCGAGACGCGGCCGCGTCGCCGGGGCCTGCGCATCGCGCTGTGGGCGGGCATCCCGCTGCTGCTGGTCGCCGGAGCGGCGGGGTACGCATCCACGCTGGTCATCGCCCCCGGGGTGACGGTCGCCGGCGTCCCGGTCGAGTGGATGACGCAGGACGCCGCGCGCGAGGCGATCGCCGCGCGCTTCGCCGACGCCGACGCGACCATCGGCGATGCCACCGTGCCGCTGACCGGCCTCGGCATCGCCGTCGACGCCGAGGCGCTCGCGGCCCAGGCGCTGTCGACCTACCCCGTGTGGAAGCTGATGGAGTGGAATCCCGCCCCGATCGGCGTCGATCTCGCCGTGGATCCGCAGGCGGCCGATGCCACGCTGCGAGAGGCGGCGCCCGCGCTCTACGCCGCCCCGGTGGATGCGCAGGTCGTCTTCGACGCGGCGGCCACCGCCTTCGCTGCCCAGCCCGGCCAGAACGGGCGCGGCGTCGATGTCGGCGCCCTGGCGGCCGACCTCACCACGGCGTTCCGCGACCGCGGGGCGCTGTCCGCCGAGCCGACCGTGGTCGAGGAGGCTCCGGCGCTCACCACTGACGTGGCCGCCGCGTACGCGGCCTCGCTCAACGGCCAGGCGGAGGGCGCCGGCTTCCACGTCGACGGCGGTGCCTCCCTCCCGATGGATCTGGCGACGATCGCGTCCTGGATCGCCGTGGCGGGCGATCCGGAGACCGGAACGTTCGCCATCACGGCGGACGCGGCAAAGATCGACGCCGTTGTGCAGACCCTTCCCGGCCAGCTGAACCGCGAGGCGCAGCCGTCGCAGGTTGTGGTGAACTCGGCGGGCACGGTGCTCAAGACGCTCCAGGCGGGCGCGGACGGCTTCGGCCTCGCCTCGGCCGACGGCCTGGCGGAGCTCGTGGCGAAGTCGGTCGAGGCACGCGACTTCCGCTTCGAGATCGAGGGGCAGGTCATCCCGCATGAGGCCCAGACCCTGCTGCGCACGATCGAGGTCGACAAGAGCGCCGGCACGGTGATGATGTTCGAGAACGGGGCGCTCGTCGGGTCCTACCCCGTCGCGATCGGCACCGGCGGGGCGCACGAGACCCGAACCGGGCACTTCCGGATCTACGTGCAGCGCTCGATCCAGGACATGGGCGACTGCAACGGCGGCGACCACGGCTACGGGTACTGCACGGAGGACGTGCCGTGGGTGAGCTTCTTCAACGGAGACCAGGGCTTCCACGGCACGTACTGGCACAGCAACTTCGGCGCGGGCGCGCGCATGAGCCACGGCTGCGTGAACATGACACGGGGGGCGGCATACGAGCTCTACAGCTTCGCGCAGGTCGGCACCGAGGTCTGGGTGCACGACTGACCGGAATATTCCTCGTGTTCGCTTTCGGCCGATACGAGCGGATATCCGAGCGAATGACCGATCCGGTCGCCATAATGGGGCCATGAGCGCACCTCGCATCCTGGTCGTCGACGACGAGCCCAACATCCGTGACCTGCTCTCGCAGAGCCTGAGGTTCGCGGGCTTCCAGGTGAAGACCGTGGGCAACGGCGCCGCGACGATCTCCGCGGTGCTGGAGGAGGAGCCCGATCTCATCGTGCTCGACGTGATGCTCCCCGACATGAACGGGTTCAGCGTCACCACGCGTCTGCGCGACCACGGCTTCACGGCGCCGATCCTCTTCCTCACCGCGAAGGACGACACCGAGGACAAGATCAAGGGCCTGAACGCGGGCGGCGACGACTACGTCACCAAGCCCTTCAGCCTCGACGAGATCGTCGCCCGCATCCAGGCGATCCTGCGCCGCACGATGCAGGACACCGAGGACGAGCAGGTGATCCGCGCCGGCGAGCTGACGATGGATCAGGACACGCACGACGTGTACGTCGGCGACGTGCAGATCGACCTCAGCCCGACCGAGTTCAAGCTGCTGCGCTACCTGATGCTCAACCCCAACCGCGTGCTGTCGAAGGCCCAGATCCTCGACCACGTGTGGGAGTACGACTTCAACGGCGACGCCGGCATCGTCGAGAGCTACATCTCTTACCTGCGCCGCAAGATCGACCCGCACGCGTCCGAGTCGCTGATCCAGACCAAGCGCGGCTTCGGCTACATGCTCAAGGTCGACAAGGCGGGCTGACCTGGCTGACAAGCCCGATGCCCTGACCCGCTGGTGGCGGCGGATCAGCCTGCGGGCGAAGGTCACGGGCGTCACCGTGACCGTCCTCGCGCTCGGACTCGTCGGGGCGGGCCTCGGGACCGTGCCGATCCTGAACCGGGCGCTGAGCGAGAACATCGACTCGTCGCTGCACCAGCTGGCGTCCTCGGCGGTCGGCGAGAAGCTGTTCAACATCTCGGACTACGGCGAGGGCCCGCGGTTCACGCCCAAGGCCAACCCGGTTCCCACCGAGTACTTCGTCGCGATCTACGGCCCGGACGGCTCGCTGCTCGCGAGCGCGGGGGGCAACAACCCGAACGAGCCGCGGCCGGCGTTCTGGTCGACCGTGCCGCTCGACTACACCTACGCGAACGAGGACACGATCCTCGAGCTGAAGTCGGTCAACGGCGACGGCGCGACCTTCCACGCCGCGATCTCGGTCGTGCAGTTCCCGAACAGCAACAACATCTACACGCAGGTCGTCGCGCGCCCGATGGGCGAGGTCGACCAGGTCGTCGGCACGTTCTTCGGCATCTTCCTGCTCGTCGCCCTCGTGACGATGTTCGGGGGCGCCCTGCTGACGCGGTGGGCAGTGACCCTGACGTTCCGGCGTTTCGGCCAGGTCGAGGCCACCGCCATGTCGATCGCGTCGGGCGACTTCAGCCAGCGCCTCGGCGACATCGAGCCCCGCACCGAGATCGGCCGGCTCAAGGCCGCCATCAACACGATGCTCGACCGGATCGACGAGGCCATCGCCGAGCGCGACGCGACCGTGCACAAGATGCGCCGCTTCGTCGGCGATGCGAGCCACGAGCTGCGCACCCCGCTCGTCAGCGTGCGCGGCTACGCGGAGCTGTATCGGATGGGTGCCATCCAGGGCCCGGATGACACCGCCCGCGCGATGGACCGGATCGAGAAGGAGGCGATCCGGATGGGAGTGCTCGTCGAGGATCTGCTGGCCCTCGCCCGGCTCGACGAGAAGCGCGAGCTGCACATCCAGCCGATCGACCTGCGCCCGATCGCCCGCGATGCGGCCCTCGACGTCGGCGTCGCGGAGCCCGGGCGCGTGGTGGTCGTCGTCGACACGACCATCGAGGCCCTCACCGGGCCGATCGCGCTGCACCCGAGCACCGGCACCGTCGGCACGCTCGACGAGCACGGCGCCGCCCAGGACGAGCCGCACCGCCGCCTGCCGCGCACCATCACCGCGGCGACCGAGGGCCTGACGTCGCTGCTGCGGCGCAAGCCGAAGGCCCCGGGCGACCCCGACACGTCCGCGATCCCCGTGGTGCAGGGCGACGCGGCGCAGGAGCAGCCCACGGCGCCCGAGACCCCCGTGCTCGACTTCACCGCGCTGGACTTCACCGTCCCGCAGCAGCTGCGACCCGTGGCCATGCCCCCGATCGTGCTCGGCGAGGAGCACCGCGTGCGCCAGGTGGTCGCCAACCTGCTCGGCAACGCCCGCCGCTACAGCCCCGAGGGCTCGCCCATCGAGATCGAGGTCGGGGTGGACGCCGCCGCGCAGATGGGCTGGATCGCGGTGGTCGACCACGGCGAGGGCGTGCCGGAGGAGATCCGCGCGCAGATCTTCGAGCGCTTCTGGCGTGCTGACACCTCGCGCGCACGCGAGACCGGTGGCAGCGGCCTGGGACTGGCGATCGTCGCCTCGATCGTGGAGACCCTGCGGGGCTCGGTGTCGGTGCTCGAGACGCCCGGCGGCGGGGCCACCTTCCGCGTCTCGCTGCCGCTCGCGCCGGTGGTCGACGAGCTCCCCGAGTGATACTCGTCCCCAGCCCGGTTCTCACGATCCGCTGATCCCGGATCCGCTGGCGCGCCCCGCGCCGGCGCGCCGCTTCCTAGCGTGGGACCACCACCCACCGAACAGGGAGCACACCATGGCCGTCTTCACCGTCGACACCGAGGCGATCGCCGCCGCCAACGGGCAGGCGCTCGCGGGCGTCGAGCAGCTGCGCCTCGACGTCAGCACGCTCAGCGCGCAGCTCGCCCCGCTCGAGACCGCCTGGACGGGCGCGAGTGCCGCGGCCTTCCAGGGCGAGCTCGCCCGCTGGAAGAGCATCCAGCAGCAGGTCGAGCAGGTGCTCGACGGCCTCGGCCGCGCGCTGGGCGCCGCGGGCATGCAGTACGCCGACGCCGAGCGCGTCACCTCCGGCATGTTCCGCTGACGCGCCCGCAGAGCTCCGCCGACCCGAAGGGCGGAACGCAGAACGGCCCCCTCCCAGAGGAGGGGGCCGTTCTGTCAGTCAGACCTGTCGGTCAGGACCTTCTGGGATCAGAAGTCCATGCCACCCGTCGGGTCGCCGGCGGGGGCGGCCTTCTCGGGCTTGTCGGCGACGACGACCTCGGTCGTCAGGAACAGGCCGGCGATCGACGCGGCGTTCTGCAGCGCCGAGCGGGTGACCTTGGCCGGGTCGATGATGCCCTGGGCGAACAGGTCGCCGTACTCGCCGGTGGCGGCGTTGAGGCCGTGACCGACGGGGAGGTCGGCGACCTTGTTGGCGACGACACCCGGCTCGAGACCGGCGTTGAGGGCGATCTGCTTCAGCGGGGCCTCGATGGCGACCTTGACGATGTGCGCACCGGTCGCCTCGTCGCCGACCAGCTCGAGACCGCGGTCGAAGACCGACTTGGCGGCCTGGATGAGCGCCACGCCACCACCGGCGACGATGCCCTCCTCGACGGCGGCCTTCGCGTTGCGGACGGCGTCCTCGATGCGGTGCTTGCGCTCCTTGAGCTCGACCTCGGTGGCCGCGCCCGCCTTGATGACGGCGACGCCGCCGGCGAGCTTGGCGAGGCGCTCCTGGAGCTTCTCGCGGTCGTAGTCCGAGTCGGTGTTGTCGATCTCGCGACGGATCTGGGTCACGCGACCCTCGATCTGGTCCGCGTCGCCGGCACCCTCGACGATGGTCGTCTCGTCCTTGGTGATGATGACCTTGCGGGCGCGGCCGAGCAGGTCGAGCTCGGTGTTCTCGAGCTTGAGGCCGACCTCCTCGGTGATGACCTGGCCACCCGTGAGGATGGCGATGTCCTGCAGCTGCGCCTTGCGACGGTCGCCGAAGCCGGGGGCCTTGACGGCGACCGACTTGAAGATGCCGCGGATCTTGTTGAGCACGAGCGTCGCGAGAGCCTCGCCCTCGACGTCCTCGGCGATGATGACGAGCTCCTTGCCCGACTGGATCACCTTGTCGACGATCGGCAGCAGATCCTTGATGTTCGAGATCTTCTGGTTCGCGATGAGGATGTACGGGTCCTCGAAGACCGCCTCCTGGCGCTCCGGGTCCGTGACGAAGTAGGGGTTCAGGTAGCCCTTGTCGAAGCGCATGCCCTCGGTGAGCTCGAGCTCGGTGCCGAAGGTGTTCGACTCCTCGACGGTGACGACGCCCTCCTTGCCCACCTTGTCGATGGCCTCGGCGATGAGCGCGCCGATGGCGGGGTCAGCGGCCGAGATCGAAGCGGTCGCGGCGATCTGCTCCTTGGAGTCGACCTCCTTGGCCTGGGCGAGCAGCTCGTCCGAGAGGGCCTTGACGGCCTTCTCGATGCCGCGCTTGAGCGAGATGGGGTCGGCGCCGGCCGCGACGTTGCGCAGGCCCTCGCGCACGAGCGCCTGGGCGAGGACGGTCGCGGTCGTCGTGCCGTCACCGGCGACGTCGTCGGTCTTCTTGGCGACCTCCTTGACGAGCTCCGCGCCGATCTTCTCGTACGGGTCGTCGAGCTCGATCTCCTTGGCGATGGAGACACCGTCGTTCGTGATCGTGGGGGCGCCCCACTTCTTCTCGAGCACGACGTTGCGACCGCGCGGGCCGAGCGTCACCTTGACGGCGTCGGCCAGCGTGTTGAGGCCGCGCTCGAGGCCGCGGCGGGCCTCCTCGTCGAAAGCGATGATCTTTGCCATGGGTTTCGTCCCTCCCGGAACGTAGGGGGTGGTCTTTAGCACTCACCTCACGGGAGTGCCAGATCGATTCTGGCACTCACCCCCACCGAGTGCAAGCCGCGCGGACCGTGGCGTCACACACGACGAAGGCGCCTCGCGACGGGGGTCGCGGGCGCCTTCGGGCGGGCTGCGGTGCGTCAGACCGGGCGCACGGCCTCGGCCTGGGGGCCCTTCTGACCGCTGCCGATGCTGAACTCGACCGACTGGCCCTCGTCGAGCACGCGGAAGCCGGACATCTCGATGTTCGAGTAGTGGACGAAGACGTCCTGGCTGCCGTCGGCCAGGGTGATGAACCCGAAGCCCTTCTCGGCGTTGAACCACTTGACGGTGCCCTGAGTCATGCGAAATCTCCTGCTGCTGAGCCCTCCTGATGGAGGGGAGTACCGGGAGAGCGTAACTGCGGGATTCCGCGCGGAACGGGCTGGTGAGCGTTATTTGACACGCCCGAAGAGAACTTGTTACTCGGCGGAAACACGGTCGAGGCCGACCACGACCGTGAGCTCCTTCGCGTCGGCGTCGTCGCTCTTGTACTGGTCGCTCTGCGCGACCCGCGCGCCGCCGATCGCCTGCGCGACGCCGAGGGCGGCGCCCTCCTCCTCGTCGGTCACGTAGTAGACCGTCGTCTGCGGGAAGTCGGTCGAGGCCGAGTCGCTCGGGATGACCGTGTCCTGGGCCCAGCCCGCGGCGACGAGCTCGCCGGCGACCGCCTCGGCGAGGCCGCCCGTGCTCGTGCCGTTGAGCACCAGCACCGCGTAACTCGTGTCGACCACGGGCGCCACCGTGGGGGTGGCCTGCGTGGACTCAGGCAGCACGTCGGTGCGCTGGGACAGCACCAGGAAGCCGACGATCCCGCCGACGGTCAGCACGACCGTCGCGAGCGCAGCCCACAGCCACACGGCACCGCGAGAGGAGCGGGGCACCTCGGCGCGGTGAGCGCCGACACGGGCGGGCTGGCGGGGGACGTCGTCGAAGCGATCCCGGGGGTAGGAGTTCGGCACGGGTCGATCGTACCGGGGGCGGCGCACGCCCTCCTGGACGCGCGGCCCCGATCCGGGTGCCGCGGCCGGATCCGCCGGATCAGCCCGCGATGCGCGAGCGCGAGGCGTCGCGCGCATCGCGCAGGCGACGCAGGCGCCCGACGAGCAGCGGATCGGCGGCGAGCGCGTCGCCCGAGTCGATCAACCGGCCGAGCAGCTGGTAGTACCGGGCCGGCGCCAGCTCGAGCTCGGAGCGGATCGCCTCCTCCTTCGGGCCGCCGTGCACGCGCCACCGGGCCTCGAAGGCGAGGATCGCGCGGTCGCGGTCGGAGAGGGGCATACCCTCACGCTACGTCCGGAGCTCCGCCGCGCCGGAGCGGCGCTCCGGGGTGAGGCGAACAGGCCCTCCCGGCGGCGCGCCGTCGGCTACGAGACGGGCGCGATCCATGCGCCGAGCGGGTCGGCCGCGGCCAGGACCCGCCCGTCGAGGGCGAGCGCGAATCCCCCCGGCCAGGCCTGCGGGTCGATCGGCGGCGTCCACGCGCCGTGCAGCGCGGGCTGGTCGAGGGTGATCCAGCGCACGGCATCACGCCATCCCCCCGGCTCCCGCAGCGCGGCGATGAGCGCGTCCCGGCGCGCCCGCGGCAGGTACGGCAGGACGCCGGGGGTCGTCACGACGAGTGTCGCGCCCCGCGGCGCCTGGGCGGCAACGGCACGCACGAGCGCGACATCGGCGGCATCCCCGGCGACGAGCAGAGGCGGATCCTCGGCGACGACGTCCAGGGCCGCCGCGATGCGCGTCGACCGCTCGCGCTCCTCGGGCCACACCAGACCCTCGAGCCATGCGCGGTCGGCCGGCCGCCGCGCATCGAGGGGCTGCAGGTCGATCCCCGCGCGCCACACGATCTGCGGCAGCGCGAGCTCCGGCAGGGCGCCCCCACGCACCTCGGCGTCCAGGAGCACGGCCGACTCCCCGACCTCGGCGACCAGCCGCCCCTCCGAGCGGTAGCGGTACGCGTAGCGATCCGGGTACAGGCACAGCCCGCCCGAGGCGCCGAGCTCGAGCAGCGCGATCGGGCCGTCGATCCGGCTGAGCGCCGGGAGCAGGGCCGCGCAGCGCAGGGGTTCGTTGGTCTGCAGGCTGCGCGCGGAGCACTCGGTCACGACCGCGTCCGCGTTGCGCAGGACGAAGGCGGCCCACTCCTCCGGCCCGGTGACCGTCGCCGCCAGCATGCGGGTGACCGCGAAGACGAGCGGGGGCTGCCGGTGCGCCGCAGGGACTCGGGCCAGTACGGCGGCGAGCGCCTCGTCGCTGGCGACCCGCTGCGCCCACCCGCGATACACCTCGGACCGGCCGGGAGCCTCGTCACGGGCGAAGCGGGCGAAGCGCTCGGCGACGAAGGCGGTGCTGTTCTCGTCGACGTCGGGATCCATGGATCCATTGTCGTGCGCGATGAGCAGGATCCACCCAGCTCGGAGCGGACCCCCGCCTCCCCCGCCGACGTAATCTTGAGGCGACCCTTCAGGAGGCATCCATGTCGTACAACGTGAACAAGTCCGAGGACGAGTGGCGCAGCGAGCTCACGCCCGAGCAGTTCGCGGTCCTGCGCGAGGCCGGCACCGAGCGCCCCTGGACCGGTGAGCTCCTCGACGAGGGACGCGCCGGGCTCTACACCTGTGCCGCGTGCGGCAGCGAGCTGTTCCAGAGCGGCACGAAGTTCGACTCGCACTGCGGCTGGCCGAGCTTCTACGAGTCGATCCGGCCCGAGGCGGTCCAGCTGCTCGACGACAGCAGCCACGGCATGCAGCGCACGGAGGTGCGCTGCGCCAACTGCGGCTCGCACCTCGGTCACGTCTTCCCCGACGGCTTCGGCACGCCCACGGGCGACCGCTACTGCATGAACTCGCTCTCGCTGTCGTTCGCGCCCGCCGACGAGGCGTGATGAGCGCGCTCGAGGCGATGCGCGCGCGTCGCTCGCTCTCGCAGGTCACCGACGAGGCCCCCACCCACGAGCAGCTTGTCGAGCTCGTCTCGGCCGCCGGCCGCGTCGCCGATCACAAGGAGCTGAAGCCGTGGCGACTCATCGAGCTGCGCGGCGATGACCGGCTCGTCCTCGGCCGCGCGATCGCGAAGGCCCAGGGCGACAAGGGCGTCAACTCGAAGCCGCTGCGGGCGCCGCTGCTCATCGCGGTCGTCGCGCGGGTGAAGTCGAAGGCCATCCCCGCGTGGGAGCAGGAGGCCACCGCCGCGGGCGTGGCTCATGCCCTGAGCCTGCTGCTCGACGAGGCCGGCTGGGGCGTCATCTGGCGCACCGGCGACTGGACGCGCGCCAAGGCGGTGTCCAAGGCGCACGGCCTGAAGAAGGGCGAGGTGCTGCTCGGCTGGCTCTATGTCGGCGGCAGGCCCGACCGCTCGCGCCCCGTGCGAGGCAAGGTCGTCGACGGCGAGCGGTTCCTCTCCGCGATGCCGCGCAAGAAGAACGACTAGCGGCGGCGGGCGCCCCCGAGCACGGCGATCACCACGCCGGCGGAGGCCACCACGACCGTGATGGCCGAGCGCAGCACGGAGGGCGGCACGGCCGGGGGCCAGACGAGATCGAGCACAAACGATCCGATCAGCATGCCCAGGACCAATCCGAGCGACAGCAGCAGCACCCCGATCCGAGGCACAAGGGCCGCGGAGATGAAGATGTACAGCACCCCCATGGCGCCACCCGTGTAGAGCCACGGCGATGCCGGCAGCGGGGCCACCTGCGTGCTCGGCAGCTGCACGCAGGCGAGCCCCACGAGCAGCGTTGTGCCCACGATGAAGTTCGCGAACGTCGCGGCCAGGGCCGATCCGGTCCTGCGCTGCAGCCGCCCGTTCGTCGCCTGCTGCCAGGCGACGCCGACACCCACCAGCACGGGCAGGATCAGCATCCACAGCGGCGCCGACCCCACGGCCCCGCCGGAGAGCGAGACGGCGACCGCGGCGAGCGCGAGCAGGACCCCGATCACGCGCGGCATGGTCACGGCGGTGACCCCCGCCGGGCTGTAGCCGACGCGATCCAGGATCAGCCCGCTCAGCGTCTGGCCGGCGACCATCCCCACGGTGAACAGGGCGGTGCCGATGATCCCGACGACGGCGCCCTGCATGGCGACGGTGAACGCGCCCGCCGCGCCGCCGATCAGCAGCCACCACGGGATCTCGCGCCCGCGGACGCCGCGCCAGAGGCTGGCGGCCCCCGCACGCCCGGACGGCAGCACGCTCAGGAGCAGGATCAGCAGCGCGAGGCCCGATCCGAACGAGAACACCGCCGCGAGCGTGCCACTGTTCAGCTCGACGCCCAGGGCGCCGTTGATGCGCGACTGCAGGGCCGTGAGCATGCCGATCGCGACCGCCATGCCGACGGCGAGGGCTCCGCGGCGACGGTGCGGGGTCTCGGCGGATCGACTCACTCCCCGAGCCTACGTCGACCCGGCGACCGATCCGCCCGCACACGCGTCGCGCTCACGCGCGGGATCATGTGGTGCCGGCTGCGGGGTTCGAACCCACGACCCCCTGTTTACAAGACAGGTGCTCTACCAACTGAGCTAAGCCGGCGGCGTCCCGCGAGCGGGACCAGACGAGCATACCGAGAGGCGTGCCCGCACCTGGACCTCAGCCGGCGGGCGTCTCCGCGGGGGCCGGCGTGGGCGTCGCGGTCTCGAGGTAGGCCTCGCTGTCGATCGCGAGCAGGAAGGCCGCGAACTCCTCGGGGGCATCGAGCGCCCCGACGTAGGGCTGGCCGTCGACCAGGATCGTCGGAACACCGTCGAGGGTCGCGTCCGTGCCGGGGAGCGGCTCGTTCAGCGCGCGCTCCGTGGCCTCGCGGGACCAGGCGACGAAGTCCTCGTTCTCGATGCAGGCGCGCACCGTCTTCGTGTCGCTCGCACCCGTGGCGATCGCGCGGTCGGCGAGCTCGGAGTCGCTGAAACCGTCGCTGTCGACGCCCGGCTGGTTCACGAGCAGCTCGTGGTTGAACTTCGCGAAGGCCTCGGGTGCGTACTCGACCACGCACGCCGCGGCACCGGCGGCGCGCTGCGAGTACTTCGTGCCGTTCGACTTCGACGTCAGCATCGCGACCGGGTGGTAGACGACCTCGACGGCGCCCTGGGCGACCCAGTCGTCGAGCTGGTCGGCGTTCACGCGCTGGAACTCGCCGGCAGCCGACGAGAGGTAGTCGACGTAGATGTGGATCTGGATCGGCTCGGCACCCGGCGCGGGCGTGGCCGCCGGCGTCTCGGTCGGTGCGGGGGTCGCCATGCCCTTGCTCATCGCCTCGTCGACGACGACGCCGTCGTCGCCGGTGAACTTCGTCGGCTCGAGCGTGGGCTCGGACACCGCGGGCTCGATGATGTTGAACCAGCTGTAGAGGGCGCCGCCCCCGACCACGACCAGCGCGGCGAGCACGATCGCGGATCGCCGCAGCACGCGATTGCGCGACTGACGCGCCTTCACCTGCTGGGCCTTCACGCGCACCGCCTCGCGACGGTCGCGCGGCTCGGGCGCAGTGCCCGTCTCGTCGCTCGACATGCAACCTCTTGGAACGTGGATCCTCTGGCCGCGGGGCGCGACCACAACGCCTTCGATGCTAGACAGCGCGGCTGGGAGATACCCACGCAGGACAGGCATTCCTCCTGTGGGCGGTGCGGACGCACGGCAGCGACACGCCGGTGGACGGGAGCACTCCGAGCCCATGGCATACTGATCCCGACCCAATGGCGGGTCTAGCGGCGGTTAGCCCCGTCGCTCCATCACTACGGATCGTCCGGCACGTACCTGCCGGTGAAGGAGAAGAAATGGCTTCGGTCACTTTCGACAACAGCACGCGCCTCTACCCGGGCGGCACGCGTCCCGCGGTCGACAAGCTGAACCTCGACATCGCAGACGGCGAGTTCCTCGTCCTCGTCGGCCCCTCGGGCTGCGGAAAGTCGACGTCGCTGCGTATGCTCGCCGGCCTCGAAGAGGTCAACGACGGCCGCATCCTCATCGGCGACCGCGATGTCACGGACATCCCGCCGAAGGACCGCGACATCGCGATGGTCTTCCAGAACTACGCGCTGTACCCGCACATGACGGTCGCCGAGAACATGGGCTTCGCCCTGAAGATCGCCGGCGTCAACAAGGACGAGCGCGCCAAGCGCGTGCTCGAGGCGGCCAAGATCCTCGACCTCGAGCCCTACCTGGCCCGCAAGCCGAAGGCCCTCTCGGGTGGTCAGCGTCAGCGCGTCGCCATGGGTCGCGCGATCGTCCGCGAGCCCCAGGTGTTCCTCATGGACGAGCCGCTGTCGAACCTCGACGCCAAGCTCCGCGTCCAGACCCGTACGCAGATCGCGGGCCTGCAGCGCCGCCTGGGCGTCACGACCGTCTACGTCACCCACGACCAGACCGAGGCTCTCACCATGGGCGACCGCATCGCGGTCCTCAAGGACGGCATCCTCCAGCAGGTCGGCACCCCGCGCGAGCTGTACGAGCGCCCGAACAACGTCTTCGTCGCCGGCTTCATCGGCTCGCCGGCCATGAACCTGTTCCCGGCCGACGTCGTCGAGGGCGGCATCCGCTTCGGCAACAAGACGGTGGGCGTCGAGGCCTCGGCCCTCGCCAAGGCCTCGGGCAAGCAGGTCACCGTGGGCGTCCGCCCCGAGGACATCATCGTCGCCCCGGCCGACGGCCAGGGCCTCGAGATCGTCGTCGACCTCGTCGAGGAGCTCGGCGCCGACGGCTACCTCTACGGCCACTCGGACATCGAGGGCGTCCGCACGGACATCGTCGCTCGCGTCGACGGCCGCATCCACCCGAACGCGGGCGACCGGATCCTCCTGGCCCCGGTCCCGGACCACGTGCACGTCTTCGACCTCGAGTCGGGCGAGCGCCTGACGGGTGCCGTCGCCTCCTGACGACACACTCCACGCGGCGGCGCGGATGGATCCTCGGATCCGTTCGCGCCGTTGCGCTTTTCCCGTAGGTTTGCTCGCATGCCCGACTCCCTGCGCATCACGGCCGCCGAGACCGATCCGGAGCTGCTGACGCTGCCCTGGTCGATCCCCCTCGAGGACTGGCCCGCGAGCGCGATCGTGAAGCTCCCCAAGGGCATCTCGCGCCACATCGTGCGGTTCAGCGAGCTGTCGGGGCAGGTGATCGCCGTCAAGGAGACCACCGCGGCCATGGCGCAGCGCGAGTACGAGATGCTCGGCGCGCTGGCGAAGCTCGACGTGCCGTGCGTGCGCCGCGTGGCCGTCGTCGCGGGGCGCACGGCACCGGACGGCACACCGCTGCGCGCCGCGCTCGTCACCGCGCACCTGAAGTTCTCGATGCCGTACCGCGCGCTGTTCACCCACGCCCTGCGTCCCGAGACCGCCACGCGCCTCGTCGACGCCCTGGCGCTGCTGCTGGTGCGCCTGCACAACGTCGGCTTCTACTGGGGCGATGTGTCGCTGTCCAACACGCTCTTCCGGCGCGACGCGGGCGCCTTCGCCGCCTACCTGGTTGACGCCGAGACCGGCGAGCTGCACGAGGACGGCCTGAGCGACGGGCAGCGCGCCCACGACCTCGACCTCGCGCGCACGAACATCGCCGGCGAGATCCTGGATCTGGCCGCCCACGGCCGCGTCGAGGGCGGGGTGGACCCCGTGTCGGTGGCCGACGGCATCGTGGCCGCGTACCACTCACTGTGGGGCGCGCTGCACGACCCGCAGTCGTTCTCGTCGCGGGAGGCGTGGCGGATCACCGAGCGGGTGCGGCAGCTGAACGAGCTGGGCTTCGACATCGACGAGATGTCGATCGCCACCGACGGCGACAGCAGCCGCGTCTCGATCCAGCCGAAGGTCGTCGACGCGGGGCACCATGCGCGTCGCCTGATCCGCCTCACCGGCCTCGACGTCGAGGAGAACCAGGCCCGTCGTCTGCTCAACGATCTCGATGAGTTCCGGCTGCGTTCGGGCCGCTCGGAGGATGAGGAGGAGCTCGCCGCGCACGAGTGGCTCACCCAGGCGTTCGAGCCCGTGGTGCGGGCGATCCCGTTCGAGCTGCGCGCGAAGCTCGAACCCGCCGAGGTGTACCACCAGGTGCTCGAGCACCGCTGGTTCCTGCAGGAGCAGCGCGATGCGTCCGTGCCGCTCGCCGAGGTGCTGACCAGCTACATCACCGAGGTGCTGCGCCACCGTCGCGATGAGGCGACCATCATGGGGCCGCTCACCGAGACCATCACTCAGGCCATCACCGGCCCGCTGTCGGCCTCCCCCGAGCCCGACTGGCGCGACCTGGTGTGAGGCCGGTCAGTAGCCGACGGTGAAGCGGGTGCGGTGGTGCGCCGGGTTCTCGATCTCGTCGACGATGGCGATCGCGAAGTCGGCGCCGGAGACGTAGGATCCGCCGCTCTCGTCGGTCACCATCACGTCGCCGCCCGTGCGGTAGTGACCGGTGCGCTCACCCGGCGCGAAGCCGCCGAAGCCGGCGGCCGGGTGCACGTAGAACCAGTCGAGCCGGGCCGGGGCGTCGGCCAGATCCTCGAGCGCGCCGATCATCTCGAGCGCCTCGGGCTTGAACTCGTCGGGGAAGCCGCCGGCGTCGATCAGGCGCGGGCCGCCCTCGGCGACGAGGCTGCCGCCCGCGCCGCCGATGATGCCGAGGCGCACGCCCTCGGGCAGCGCCTCCACGAGCTCGCCCAGGGCGGGGCGCACACGCCCCTCCATGTCGCCGCGCGGGGCGACCGCGCAGATGATCGCCTCGACGCCCCGCAGCTCCTCGAGGAGCCCGGGGACGTCGAGCAGCGATCCCTCGATGTAGGTGACGCCCGGGACCCGCTCGGCGGGCACCTTCCGCGCCACCGAGACGACGGTGTGGCCGCGCGTGGCGGCCTCCTGGACGATGTGACCACCGGCGAAGCCGGTGCCTCCGAGAACCGCGATGCGTGCCATAGGGGCAGGTTACTCTGCGGCGCCCTGGCGGAGGGTCGCGATCTGGTACAGCGCGACCGACGCCGCGATGCCCGCGTTGAGCGACTCGGTCGCCGACGAGATCGGGATCGAGACGATCTGGTCGCAGTTCTCGGTGACCAGGCGCGAGAGGCCCTTGCCCTCGGAGCCGACGACCACCACGACCGGACGGTCGGCGAGACCGAGCTCGGGCAGCGAGACGTCGCCGCCGCCGTCGAGGCCCAGCACGAACACACCCTGCTTCTTGAAGTCCTTCAGCATGGCCGTGAGGTTGGTGGCCATGGCGACCGGGATGCGCGCGGCGGCGCCGGCGCTGGTCTTCCACGCGCCCGAGTTCATGCCGGCGGAGCGACGCTGCGGGACGATCACTGCGTGACCGCCGAAGGCGGCGGTGGAGCGGATGATCGCACCCAGGTTGCGCGCGTCGGTGACGCCGTCGAGGGCGACGAGCAGCGGGGTCTCGCCGCGGTCGATGATCTCCTCGAGGAGGTCCTGCGGGTGGGCGTACTCGTACGGCGGCACCTTGAGCGCGACGCCCTGGTGGACTCCGTCGAAGCCGGCCATGCGGTCGAGCTCGGGGCGCGTGACCTCGAGCATCGGGATGTTGCGGTTCTTGGCGATGACGAGCATCTCCTTGACGCGGTCATCCATCTCGACGCGCTGCGCGATGTAGAACGCGATCGCGGGGATCTTGGTGCGCAGCGCCTCGAGCACCGAGTTGCGCCCGGTGACGAACTCGATCTCGGTGTCGCCCTTCGCGCGCGGGGCGCGCGTCTGCGGCTTCTGCGTGCCTCCGCGCTTGGAGGCGAGGCGCTCGGCGGCCTGCTTGCGCTTGTGCGCGACGTGGTAGGTGCGGTCCTCGGCCTTGGGCGTCGGCCCCTTGCCCTCGAGGCCCTTGCGGCCGTGGCCGCCCGTGCCCTTGAGGGGGCCCTTCTTCTTAGCCATTGGTGGTGCTCCAAACTGTTCCGTCTGCGGTGTCTTCGAGAACGACGCCGGCGGTCGCGAACAGGTCGCGGATCCGATCGGCTGTCGCCCAGTCCTTGGATGCGCGCGCCTGTGCGCGCTGGGTGATGAGCTCCTCGACCAGGGCCGCCAGGGTGTCCTGCGCGCCTCCGGTCTGCGCGGGAGCGCCATCGAGGTCGAGCCCGAGCACCGCGACCATGGCGGCGACCGCGTCGTACGCGGCGCGCAGCGCGGCCTGATCGCCGGTGTCGAGTGCGGTGTTGCCGGCGCGGACCGTCTCGTGGACGACCGCGAGCGCCTGCGGCACCCCGAGGTCGTCGTCCATCGCCTCGGCGAAGGCGTCGGGCACGGGTGCCGCCTGCGGCTCGCCGAGCGTGCGGGCGGCGCGGGCGAGGAAGCCCGTGATGCGCCCGAGCGCGGCGGCGGCCTCGTCGAGGGCGCCGTCCGAGATGTCGAGGTTCGAGCGGTAGTGCGCCGCGGCGAGCGCGTAGCGCACGACTGGAGCGGGACGCGCGGCGAGCATGTCGGCCGCGAGCACGAAGTTGCCGATCGACTTGGACATCTTCTGCCCGTCGACCGTCACCAGCCCGTTGTGGACCCAGTAGCGCGCGAAGCCGTCGCCGGCGGCCGTGGACTGCGCCAGCTCGTTCTCGTGGTGCGGGAAGCGCAGGTCGAGCCCGCCGCCGTGGATGTCGAACTCGGCGCCGAGGTAGCGGCGCGACATGGCCGAGCACTCGATGTGCCAGCCGGGACGACCGGGGCCCCAGGGCGACTCCCACGTGGCGTCGGCGGGCTCGTCGGCCTTCGCGCCCTTCCAGAGGGCGAAGTCGCGGGGGTCGCGCTTGCCGCGCGAGTCGGCGTCGGCGGCGGGCTCCATCGCGTCGACCGACTGGTTGGTGAGCGAGCCGTAGTCGGCCCACGACCGCACGTCGAAGTACACGTCGCCCGCGGCGGCGTAGGCGTGACCCCGCTCGATGAGACGCGCGATGATCTCCTGCATCTGCGGGATCGACGCCGTGGCGCGGGGCTCGTAGGTCGGGGGCAGGATGCCGATCGCGGCATACGCCGCGGTGAACTCCTGCTCGATGCGGTAGGCCAGGGCCCACCAGGGCTCGTCGGCCGTGGCGTTGGCGAGCACCTTGTCGTCGATGTCGGTGACGTTGCGCACGAGCGTGACGGGGCCGACGCGGTGGGTCAGCCAGCGACGCAGCAGGTCGAAGGCGAGCGCGCCGCGGAGGTGGCCGATGTGCGGGCCCGACTGCACCGTCGGGCCGCAGACGTACATCGAGACAGCCCCGGGTGCCAGCGGCACGAAGTCGCGCAGGGCCTGCGCGTGGGAGTCATAGAGACGTACGTTCACGGTCCCAGCCTATGGTGCGACGACTGGGGAATCCCCTGTCGGATCCGGGCTTCGCCGGCATGAGGTAGGAATACCTGGTGCCGTTCGTCATCGCCGTCCTCGCCGCCGCCGTGCTCTTCGGCACCACCGGCACCTCGCAGGCCCTCGGTCCCTCCGGCACCACGCCCTTCGCGGTCGGGGTCATGCGCCTGCTGATCGGCGGCGTCGCCCTCGCGGCGGCGACCGCCATCGCTGCGCGGCTGCGACGCCGTCGCTCGGCCGCACCCGCCTCGCCCCCGCTCACCGCGAAGCCTCTCGCCCTCATGGCGCTCACGGCCGTCGCGCTGTTCGTCTACCAGCCGCTGTTCTTCGCGGGCACGTCCGCCAACGGCGTCGCGTTGAGCACCGTGATCGCCCTCGGCTCGGCCCCCGTCATGGCCGGCCTGCTCGAGTGGGCGCTCACGCGCACACCGCCCTCACGGCTGTGGGGAGCGGCGACCGCGCTCTCGACCGTCGGCGTCGCGCTGCTCGGCATCGGGGCCGGCGACAGCGGCTCGGCGGATCCGGTCGGGCTGCTCTCGTCGCTCGGCGCCGGCGCATCCTTCGCGGTCATCGCTGTGGCGCAGCGGCGCCTGCTGGACGGCGGCTGGCACCCGCTCACCGTCGTCGGGGCGATGGGCGGCGGGGCGGCCGTGATCGCGCTCGCTGCCCTGCCCTTCTCCGACGTGACCTGGCTGACGGATCCGAGGGGCGCGCTCATGGCGGTGTGGCTCGGCCTCGCGACGGTCGCCGTCGCCTATGGGCTGTTCACCTGGGGCCTGGGCGGGCTCAAGGCCGCCACGGCGGCGACCCTCACCCTCGGCGAGCCGCTCACCGCGAGCATCCTCGGGATCGCGGTGCTCGGCGAGCGACTCGGGGCGCTGTCCGCCGTGGGCCTGGTGGTGCTGGGCGCGGGCCTCGCCCTGCTCGCCTGGGGCTCGCGCACTCCCCGACCGTTCGCCGTGGAAGGCTGAGATGACCATCGAGATCCGGATCGACGACCTCACCGACGGGCGGACGCGCGCGCTGATCGCGCAGCACCACGCGCGGATGCACGCCGAGACCCCGCCCGACAGCACCCACGCCCTCGACGTCGAGGCCGTCCGCGCCCCCGGCATCACCCTCTGGAGCGCGTGGATCGACGAGGAGCTGGCGGGCGTGGCCGCCCTTCGCGAGCTGGGCGAGGGGCGCGGCGAGCTCAAGTCGTTCCGCACCGCCGACGCCTTCCTCGGGCGGGGCGTCGCGCGCGCACTGCTGCGCCGGATCATCGCGGAGGCCGAGGCCCGCGGCCTGACGTCGCTGTGGCTCGAGACGGGCAGCCGGCCGATGTTCGCCCCCGCCCAGGCCCTGTACGCCGGCGAGGGGTTCGTCGAGTGCGACGCCTTCGAGCCGTACCGACCCGATCCGCTCTCGACCTTCATGACGCGCGCGATCTGATCCGCCCCGTACTGGCGAGCGGGCCCGGACACGGACGTGCGGGCCGCCTCCCGAGAGAGGCGACCCGCACGCACGGTCAGCGGGTGATCCGCTGCGGGCTCAGCCCGCGGATCCCGCGCCCGGCTTTCCGGGCTTTCCCGGCTTCCCGGGCTTGTCGGGCTTGCCGGGCTTCTCGGGGAAGCACGGCTTGTGGGCGTCGCCCTTGTTGGGCTTGCCCGGCTTGACGCACGGCTGCTCGACGACGGGGGCCGCGACCAGCTGGCCCACGCCCCAGTGGGCCGTCGACGCGTAGCCCGCGCCCGTCGGGTCGGCCCAGTTGCGGATGCCCGTGCGAGCTCCCGCCGCCCCGTCGTTGACCTGGAAGTCCAGGCCGTGGAAGGTGCCGACACCGCCGTAGGTGAGCAGCGAGATCGACGCCTCGACGATGTAGCCGCCGTCGGTGGTCGACGTGGCCGATGTCACCCGCGCCTGCTGCGCGGCCGCGTCGCCGGTGCCGAAGGACGCCACGTTGGTGGCACTGATCCGGATCTGCGTGTCATCGGCGAGATAGGCGCCGTTCTTCGCGTTGCCGCCGTCGACGTAGATCTCGACCGAGTCCTGCACCCACGGGTCGCTGCCCGAGACGTCGATCTGCGCGTCGGCGACCTCGGCGAGGACGTAGAGCGTGTCGCCCTTCCACAGGGTCCGGACCTTCGCCGTGGCGCCCCCGGTCCCCTCGACCTGCTTGTCGGTCGTGACCGCGTTCGCCGCGTCCCAGAGGCCCGCGTCGATCGCGCCGTCGATCGTCGGCGCGGTCGGGGTCTCGACGACGTCCACGTACGACAGGGGCTCGATCAGCGTGAGGATGCCCAGCGCTCCGGCCGAGCTCCAGCCCCCGCCGCCGACGACGCGCACGTCGAGGCCCACGGTGTCCTTCTCGCCGGCCTCGCCGATCGGCAGCTCCGCCGCGATCGACACCCCGTCGGCCGTCACGCTCGCCGCCGCCGGGACGTCGCCCGTGCCGTCGCCGCGCACCGTGTAGACGGTGTCGCCCACCTGCAGCTCGACAGCGGTCGAGGCGTCGCCTCCCGGGACGTCGACGCGCACCGACAGCGTGCCCGCCGACCAGAAGGCGCGGAACGACTCGCCCGCGTCGAGGGCGTTCGCCGGGACGCGCGCCCACTCCGGAGCCGCCGGATCGAGCGCCACATCGGCGCCGAACACGTTCGCCGCCCGCAGCTTGGCGGGCAGCTCGCCGCCCGCGGCGCCGTAATAAGCAGGCTTCGCCTGCAGCTGGTCGTCGAACAGCAACGGGGCCCCGCCGTCGTTGCGCCAGCTGCGGCCGTCCGTCAGGCCCCACACCGTGACCGAGAACAGATCGTGCTCGCGGAAGACGTCGAAGGCGTCGCGGTAGAAGTAGCCCTGGTCGATCAGCTTCGCCTGCGTCACCGGCGTGCCGGTGGCGACGTCGAACTCGGTCACGGCCTGCTCGACCCCGAGGCCGGCGAAGCGGTCGAGCGCACCGTCCAGCGACGAGATGGGCGTGGACAGGCTGACGTGGAACTGGTGGCCGACCCCGTCCACGGGCACACCGCGCCCGAGGAGGCGCTCCACGAGCGCCACGTAGCGATCCTGCTTGCCGTCCTGCTCCGTGTTGTAGTCGTTGATGAAGAGCTTCACCGGACGATCAGCGCCCGCGGCGGCGTTGCGGACGTTGAACGCCTCGTCGGCGTACTCGAACGCGAGGTCGATGAACTCCTCGCCGAGGATGCGGAACCACTCGCTGCGGCGCAGGCCGTCGGCGTTCTCCCCGCCGTCGGCGACGACCTCGTTGACGACGTCGAACGCGGTGAGCGGGTTGGTGTCGGATCCGAACGCGCCGTACTCGGACGCGATCCAGTCGGCCACATTGTCGATGTGCGCCTTCATGCGATCGCGCAGCGCCTGCTTGCCGGTCTCGTCGGCCGCGAGCGGCTGACCCGCCTCGTCCTGGAAGAACCAGTCGGGGACCTGGCTGTGCCACACGAGGACGTGACCGTACAGGTCGAGGTCGTTCTGCTGCGCGAAGTCGAGCAGGCTGATCGCCTCGGGGTGGGGGCGGAAGCTGCGCGAGTCGTCGTACCAGGCCTCGGGCTTCATGTGGTTCTCGCCGGTGATCTGGGTGAAGTGCTTCAGGAGCAGTTCGGACGCGGCCCCCGTCGTCTCGCGCGCGTCGATGGCGACGCCGACGTTGGTCTCGCCCATGGTCCCGGCCAGAGGCGGGAGATCCTGGATCTCGGCTGGGGCCAGCGACTCGGTCGTGATGGTGAGGTCGTCGAGCAGGTACGTGTAGGCCGCGACACCGGCGATGTCACTGGTGCCGATGTAGAGCTGGAAGGTCTTGGTGGTGTCGGTGGGCTCGTAGGTGGCGGTCAGCGTCGTCCAGTCGGCGGCGGTGACCGGGGCGTTGCCGCCCCAGCTGTAGTCGGGCTTCAGGACGAATCGCGCCTGGGTGTCCGGGGTGCCCTCGGCGAGCTTCACCCTGATCGAGACGGTGTACCGGTTGCCGGGCGTGAATGCGCCCTCGGCCGACTGGATGCCGACGTAGTCGGCGCTGCGGTCGTTGATCTGCACCGCGAGGCCGTCGCCCTCGGGAACATAGGAGAGCGTCGTCGCACCTCCCCCCGACTGCTGCCAGCTGCCGAGCGTGCTGTCGTCGAAATCGATGGTCTCGACCGTGGGCGCGGCGGCGGCAGGTGCTGCCGCCACGACGCCCGTGAGGGCGAGACCGATGGTGCCGGTGATGGCACCCACTGCAGTGAACAGGCGTGACCTGCGCATGGCGCTCCTTTGCGCTGCGGGAATGTTGCCATCGACACCATATTTGCTCCCACAGCGGCGGGAAAGGCCTCAGCGCACGTTCGGAGAAGAAACCTTTTCGATAGTTGTTTCGACGCTCCGACGCCGCCGCCCGCCGCCCGCCCGCTGGCGTCAGATCGGCCGGATCAGGGCGACGGCGAACGCCTGCACACCCTCTCCCGCTCCCGTGAACCCCAGCCCGTCGGTGGTGGTCGCCGCGACCGAGACGGGGGCGCCCCCGAGCGCCGCCGACAGCACGCCCTCGGCCTCGGCGCGACGCGGGGCGAACTTCGGGCGGTTCGACTGCACCTGGACGGCCACGTTCACGATGTCGAAGCCGGCCTCGCCCAGCAGCGCGCGGGTGCGCGCGAGGAACGCGTCGGCGTGCGCGCCGGCGAACTCGGGCCGCGAGGTGCCGAAGTGCGTTCCGATGTCGCCGAGACCCGCCGCCGACAGGAGCGCATCGACAATCGCGTGCGCGACGGCGTCGCCGTCGGAGTGCCCGGACAGGGCCGCCTCGCCCGGCCATTCGAGGCCCGCGAGCCAGAGCGCGCCCTCGCCGCCGAACGCGTGCACGTCGGTCCCGACACCGACCCGCGGCATCAGGCCGCGATCCGGGGCGGCGGCCGAGACGGGCGCCACCGGCACCGCCAGCGAGCGCGCCCGAGCGAGGTCGTCCGGCGTGGTGATCTTGAACGACAGCGCGTCGCCCTCGACGAGCGCCACCTGATGCCCGGCCGCCGCGACGAGCGCCGCGTCGTCGGTGAACTCCTCGGCGGCCACCGCGTACGAGGCCTCCAGCACGTCTCGCCGGAACCCCTGCGGGGTCTGGGCGGCCGCGAGCTGCGACCGATCGACCGCGGCGACGACCTGCTGCCCCTCGACGCGCTTGATGGTGTCGACCACCGGCAGCCCGGGGATCACGCCCCAGCCGGTGCGGTCCACCGCCGCGATGACCCGCTCGAAGACGGCCGGCGGGGTCAGCGCGCGTGCCGCGTCGTGGACGAGCACGACCTCGACCGATGGCCACAGCGCCGCGAGCCCCGCGGAGACCGACGCCTGCCGGGTGTCTCCGCCGGTGACGACCGACACAAGCGCCGCGCGCGAGCCCGCCGCCTCGCGGGCATCGGTGAGCGCCTCGCCCTCGCGCCCGGCGGGCGCGACGATCACGACCTGCGCCTCCGGTGCGGCGAACACCCCGCGCAGGCAGTGCCGCAGGATCGTATGCGCGCCGAGACCGACGAAGGCCTTGGGGGCGTCCTGTCCGAGACGGGTGCCGGATCCGGCGGCGACGACGATGACCGCGACGCGCGGTGCGGGAGAGATGGTCACCCAGTAAAAGTAACGGGCGCCGATCCTGAATCAGGATCGACGCCCGTTGGGACTCGGATCGGTTCCGGCTCGCTGCGCGAGCCCGTCACCGTCGCGGAGGGATCGTCAGGACGCGAGGACCTCGTCGAGCACCGACGCGGCCTTCTCCTCGTCCGTCTTCTCGGCGAGCGCGAGCTCGGAGATCAGGATCTGACGGGCCTTCGCGAGCATGCGCTTCTCGCCGGCCGAGAGGCCGCGATCCTGATCACGGCGCCACAGGTCGCGGACGACCTCGCTGACCTTGATCACGTCGCCCGAGGCGAGCTTCTCGAGGTTCGCCTTGTAGCGACGCGACCAGTTGGTCGGCTCCTCGGTGAAGGGGGCACGCAGCACCTCGAAGACCTTGTCGAGGCCTTCCTGGCCGATGACGTCACGAACGCCGACGAGGTCGACGTTGTCTGCGGGAACCTCGATGACGAGGTCGCCCTGGGTGACGTTCAGCTTGAGGTAGAT